>NZ_JBHXSL010000003.1:77212-318991 GCF_042714725.1 Streptomyces sp. NPDC058685 | reverse complement strand
CGCCAGGACTCGGGGCGACGGGCGGTTCAGCTCGACCGGGGAGGTTCGGCCGGTCAGGCCTTGCCGCTGATCGTGCGGCGGCGGCGGGCGATGAACAGCGTGCCGCCGACGGCCGCCGTGACGACGAGGCCCGCTCCGACCGCCATCTCGGCCGAGCTGGGCGCGACCGAGCCGCCGAGACCACCCTGCGCGCCCCTGCCCGTGAGAACGGTGAACTGCGCCGTCGCCACCGTCTGATTGTTGTTGTTGTTGAAGTTGTTGTTGTTGAAGTTGTTGTTCTGGTTGTTGCCGTTGCCCTGATTGTTGCCGTTGTTGTGGTTGTTGTTGCCCTGATTGTTGCCGTTGCCCTGGTTGTTGCCGTTGCCGTTGTTGTGGTTCCCGTTGCCGTTGCCCTGGTTGTTGTTGCCCTGGTTGTTGCCGTTGCCGTTGCCGTTGCCGTTGCCGTTGTTGTGGTTTCCGTTGCCGTTGCCCTGGTTGTTGTTGCCGCCGTTGTCGTTACCGTTTCCGCGGTCGTTGTCGTTACCGTTTCCGCGGTCGTTGTCGTTGCCCTGGTAGTTGTTGCTGCTGCCCTTGTTCCCGACAGTGTTGTTGCACCGGACGGCCAGGTTGTACTGGCCCGGCGAGGCGTTGTCGTTGATCCGGGCGATCGCCGTCGCGATGCCGCCGCGGTTCTCCGAGAGGTTGACCTGACGGAAGGCGTTGGACGTCACCGTGCCGCCCCGGTTGCAGCCCCGGACGCTGATCGTCAGCGTGCCGCCCTGGTGGACCGACCGCGGGTTGACGGAGACGCTGAGCGGGCTGTTGCCATTGTTGCTGTCACCGCCGGCGGCGGCCAGCGGGGCAGACAGCCCGACGGCCACGCACGCGGCCGCGGCCACTGCGAGAGTGCGTGAAGCACGCATCGTGAACCTCCAGCGGAAGACGCTCCGAAGCGGCGCCCCGGGAAAATCGACGAGTACGCCTTCCATGACGAACCCTCACCGTGTGCACCTTTCTTCGCATTTCGGCGCTGGTCCACCCCGGTGAGACGACACGCCGACGACACGCCCACATGACTGACGGACCCGCAGGTCACAGACCGTCAGAGTTTTTATCGGCCCGGTGACACGGATGGGTCACCCCGACTGGCTCTCGCCACCCGTTCGCCCTTCCCTCCTCGCCAGTCCCGTGACGCTCACTTAGCGTGCCTACAGGCGCCTGAAAAAGATGACAAAAGGGAGAATCATGGGCGAGGACTACAACGGCTCGGTGTCGAGGAAACGCTCGCCCTGGGGCGTGGTGGCCCTGGTGATGCTCACGGGGATCGCGATGATGAAGAACGGCGTCGACGTCGGCCTGGGGCCGCCCCAGCCGGCCGCCGCGGCGTCACTCGCCCGGCCCAGCGGCGAGACGTTCACCCCCCTCCTCACCCCCAAAGCCCTCAGCTACGCCCCCGCGGCCCGGGTGCACATCCCCTCGATCAAGGTCGACGCCCCGATCATGAACGTGGGTCTGGACCAGGACGGCTGGATCGAGGCACCCCCGGCCGAGGACCCGAACATGGCCGGCTGGTACCAGAACGGTGTCGCCCCCGGGCAGCGTGGGACCGCGGTCGTCGTCGGCCATGTCGACAACCTCTCGGGCCCGGCGGTCTTCTACGGCCTCGGCTCGCTCGAGAAGGGCGGGCGGATCGAGGTGAGCCGGTTCGACGGCAAGACGGCGGTCTTCGAGGTGTACGGCGTGGAGGTGTTCTCCAAGGAGAACTTCCCCGGCAGCCGCGTCTACGGCGACACCGGCTACGCCGAGCTGCGGGTCATCACCTGCGGCGGCGGCTACTCGAAGGCGCAGGGCTACGACGGGAACGTCGTCGTGTTCGCACGGATGGTCAAGTCCCTCTGACCTCCGCCGCCTTGTGCCTCGGGCAGCCGCCGCCGGCCGCTCAACGCCGGGGGACGGTGATCCGGTACCCGCCGTCCAGCAGCTTCGGCAGGTAGCTGCGCAGAGCCGCCACGCTCTGCGCGCGGTCGCCGCCGGCGTCGTGCGAGAGGACCACCACGCCGGGCCCGGCGCCCTCCATCACCCGGCGCACGATCGTCCTCGTGCCGGGCTCGGTCCAGTCGAGCGTGTCGACCGTCCAGGCCAGCGGCTCCATACCGAGTTCGGCGCCGATCTCGAAGGAGTGCTTGTTCCAGGCCCCGAAAGGGGCCCGGTACCAGAGCGGCGGGGTGCCGAGCACGTCCTCGATCACCTCGCTGGTGCGACCCAGTTCGCTGCGGATGCCGGACGGCGGCAGCTTCGTGATCAGCGGATGGGACCAGGAGTGGTTGCCCACCACATGACCGTCGTCCGCCATCCTGCGGAGCAGATCGCGGTTGTCGGTGGCCATCTCCCCGCACACGAAGAACATCGCGCGCACGTCGTACTCGCGCAGGGTGCGCAGGATGTCCGGGGTGTAGCGCGGGTCGGGGCCGTCGTCGAAGGTCAGGACCATGGTCCGGCCGGCCTCCGACATTCTGAGGAACGGGCGCTGACGCACCGGCGGCAGAGCCCGCCGGTATCTCGGCGCGGTGTACGCCGTCATGGGCTGGAGCCGGTACGCGGATGCCCGGACGGACGGACCGGCCGCCCGGGGCCCGGAGGCGATCTGAGGGCCGCCTGCCGGGCGGGTGGCCGCACCCCCGGATGTCCCCGGCCGTTCGGTCACGAGCAGCCCCGCCGTGGCGGCGGCGCCGAGACACGCGACGATGCGGAGCGCCGATCGACGCCCCGGAAGCATCTGATCCTTTTTCATGACCAACTGCTCGCATGACAGTCGGTACGCGCGCCGTATCAACACGCGAGTGGCCGCGAAAACACCCGTTCGAGCCGAGCTGTTCGGACAGACGGACGAGATCAGTTCCGGCGCACGAGAGGGAAGGGGAGAGTCTCGCGAATGGTCAGTCCGGTGAGGAACATGACGAGCCGGTCGACGCCGATGCCCAGTCCCCCGGTCGGCGGCATGGCGTACTCCAGCGCGTCCAGGAAGTCCTCGTCGATCTCCATGGCCTCCGGGTCGCCGCCCGCCGCGAGCAGGGACTGCGCGGTGAGCCTGCGCCGCTGCTCCACCGGATCGGTCAGCTCCGAGTACGCGGTGCCCAGTTCCGTACCGAAGGCGACCAGGTCCCACCTCTCGGCGAGCCGAGGGTCGCGCCGGTGCTGCCGGGTCAGCGGTGAGACATCGGTCGGGAAGTCCTTGTAGAAGGTCGGCATCATGGTCCGCTCCTCGACCAGGCGCTCGTACATCTCCAGCACCACGTCACCGCGGGTGTCGTCGGGCGTGTGCGGCACCCCCGCTCCGTCGCACAGCCGGCGCAGCTCGGTCTCCTCGGTGTCGGCGTCGATCTCCTCGCCGAGCGCCTCGGACACCGCTCCGTAGAGCGTCTTGACCGGCCACGGGCCGGAGATGTCGTGTTCGACGAGCTTGCCGTCGCGGTCCGCCTTGTGGGCGACGGGCGAGCCGAAGGCCGCGGTCGCCGCTCCCTGGATGAGTTCCCGGGTCAGATCGAGCATCACGTCGTAGTCGGCGAAGGCCTGGTAGGCCTCCAGCATCGTGAATTCGGGGTTGTGCTTGTAGGAGACGCCTTCGTTGCGGAAGGTGCGGCCCATCTCGAAGACCTTCTCCATGCCGCCGACGCACAGCCGCTTCAGATACAGCTCGGGCGCGATACGCAGGTACAGGTCGAGGTCGTAGGCGTTGATGTGGGTGGTGAAGGGGCGGGCGTTGGCGCCGCCGTGGATCTGCTGGAGCATCGGGGTCTCGACCTCGAGGTAGCCGCGTTCCAGGAGGCCCTGGCGCAGTGCCTGGACCGCGGTGGAACGCCGGCGTACGACGTCCCGTGCGTCCGGGCTCGACACCAGGTCCAGATAGCGGCGGCGGACACGGGCCTCCGGGTCGGCGAGACCGCGCCGCTTGTCGGGCAGTGGGCGCAGGCACTTACCGGTCAGCTGCCAGGCCGTCACGAAGACCGACAGCTCGCCCTTGTCGCTGGCGCCGACCTCGCCGGTCGCGGTGATGTGGTCGCCGATGTCGATGTCGGAGGTGAAGGACCCCAGCACCTGGGCCTCCGTGCTGTCCCGGGTGAAGGCGAGTTGGAGGTCACCGGACCAGTCGCGCAGTACGGCGAAGACGACACCGCCGAGGTCGCGTACGACCATGACCCGGCCCGCCACCGTCACCGTGGTGCCCGTCCGGCTCCCGGGTACCGGGGCGGGATGTGCGGCGCGGATCGCGGCGAGGGTGTCGGTCCGCGGGGGGACGCCGACGGGGTACGGATCGGTGCCCGCCTCCCGCAGCCGCTCCAGCTTGCTGTGGCGGACGCGCACCTGGTCGGGCAGCCGCCGTTCCCTCTCCTGTGCCGGTGAGTCCGGGCCCACCAGTCCCAGCGCCTCGATGGCGGGCAGGCCCTCGGTGGTGACCGGCTTGGTGACGCCTGTGCGGGCGCCCGGCCGGCCGCGGCCGAAGCGCTTGCGCAGGCTCGGGACGGACACGAAGCCCTCGGCGATGCCCGAGGCCAGACCGACCCGGGCGAGTGAACCGGCGTCACCGAAGCAGAGGAAGCGGGGGAACCACTCCGGCTGGTACTTCACGTTCGACCGGTACAGGGCCTCCAGCTGCCACCACTTGGAGAAGATGAGCAGCAGTCTGCGCCACATCCGCAGGACGGGGCCCGCACCGATGCGGGCGCCCTCCTCGAAGGCCGAGCGGAAGACGGCGAAGTTGAGGGAGATGCGGCGTACGCCGAGTTTCGCGGCCTCCCCGCAGAGTTCGGCGACCATGAACTCCATGACGCCGTTGGGCGCGGAGCGGTCGCGGCGCATCAGATCGAGCGAGATGCCGTCCCTGCCCCAGGGCACGAAGGAGAGCAGGGCGGTCAGGCGCCCTTCGCCGTCGAAGGCCTCGACGAGCAGACAGTCGCCGTCGGCAAAGTCGCCGAGCCGGTCCAGCGCCATGGAGAAGCCGCGTTCGGTCTCGGTGTCCCGCCAGGCGTCGGCCTTGTCGACGACGCGCCGCATCTCCTCGTCGGTGAGAGTGGAGTGCCGGCGGATGCGCGTGGTCGCCCCGGTGCGCTTCACCCGGTTCACGGCCTGCCGGGTGACCCGCATGTCACGGCCGTTCAGGTCGAACCGGGCGACCTGGAGGATCGCCTCGTCACCGAGCTGGATCGCGCCGAGGCCCGCGCGGGCGAACATCTTCGCGCCGTCCTCGGAGGCGCCCATCACGGCCGGTGCCCAGGCGTGGCGCTTGGCCACCGCCAGCCAGGCGTCGATGGCCTGCCGCCAGGCACCGTGGTCCCCCACCGGGTCTCCGCTGGCCAGGGCCACGCCGGTCTCGACGCGGTAGGTGACCGCGGCCTTGCCGTTGGGCGAGAAGACGACGGCCTTGTCGCGGCGGGTGGCGAAGTAGCCGAGCGAGTCCTGGGAGCCGTAGGCGCCGAGGAGGGCGCGGATCCGGTCCTCCTCGTCGCCGTGCAGGGCGGCTTCCATGCGCTGCGAGCGGAAGAGCGTGGCCGCGGCGCAGAGCAGGGCGATCGCGCCGAACAGACCGAGGAGGAAGTAGAGCCCGCGCGGCGGGGTGCCGTCGAACTGGCCGGCGGAGGCCAGCCCGCCGAGCACACGGTTGGCGGACCAGACCAGCCGCTGGGACTGCGGCAGGGAGCCGGGGAACAGCTCGACCAGGCCCCAGCCCGCGAGGACACCGGCGGCGAGCCCGAGGACGAGGACCATCAGCGCCCGGCGCAGGGAGCCGCGTCTGGTCCTGGCGTAGAACTCTCCGCGGGCCGCGATGAGCACGCCCAGCGCGAGCGCGCACAGCACCAGGTTGGCGACCCAGCCCCATTCGCGGTCGAAGGCCACTCCCAGGACGTCGGTGAGCAGCACAAGTGACAGATAGACGACCACCAGCCACCAGGCGGTCTTCTTGCGGGCGCCGACGGCCGCGGCGAGCAGCAGCAGGAAGACGGCGTAGGCGAGGTTCGCGCTGACGGGGACGGCGACCTGGTCGACGAAGCGTGAGACGGGCGCGAGCAGGCGGCGCAGGGGCGGGATGAGCGAGATGAGGATGCAGTACACACCCAGCAGGCCGAAGAAGATCGCGAACGCGTTCGGTACCCGGCTCAGCAAGGGGCCGCGTGCCTGAGAGGGCTCCTGCACGGTGACACTCATGATCAGACTGTACGGAGACCGGCCACGGCCCGCCTCTCGGGAGCGGATAGCCTCGGCTGTGTGACTGAGCAGCGACCTCACCGTTTCGAACGCGGCACCGACGGCCCGAAGGTCATCGTCGCCGGTGTGGACGGTTCCGACTCCTCCCTGCGGGCGGCGGCGTACGCCAGTGGCCTGGCCCGCCGCCAGAACGCCCTGCTGGCGGTCGTGTACGTCCAGCCGGTGATGACGACCGGCGCGGCGCTGGGGGTGCCGGTCGCGGACACCACCGAGGAGATAGCGGAGGGGCTGGTCGCCGAGATCCGGTCGGCCGCCGAGCGCGTCCGGGAGATCTGGGAGGTGCGCTGGGAGTTCCACACCTTCCGCGGCGATCCCTACAGCGGCCTGGTGAGGGCCGCAGACGAGCTCAAGGCGGACGCCGTGGTCGTCGGGGCGTCGGAGTCGGCCGGTCACCGCTTCATCGGCTCGGTGGCGGTACGGCTGGTCAAGGCCGGACGCTGGCCGGTCACCGTCGTTCCCTGACTTCCCGTTCGGCCGTCCGGTGGTCACTGCGGAGCGCTCGGCTCCGGATTCCGCCCGGCGTCTTCCGTCCCTGCCGGGCCTGCACCATCATGAGCCGCCATCGGTCCCACCAGACCTTCGGAGAGGTGAGTCATGGCAGGCCTGTGGTCAGGGCAGGGCGTACTGCGGCGCAAGCCCATCGAGCGCATCGAGGAAGGCGGCACGGCCGAACAGCTCACCAGAACGCTCGGCCTGTGGCAGCTGACCGCGATCGGTGTCGGCGGCATCATCGGAGCCGGCATCTTCACCCTCGCGGGCACGGTCGCCAACGGCACGGCGGGCCCCGCGGTGCTCATCTCGTTCCTGATCGCCGGTGTGGCGAGTGCGGCTGCGGCCTTCTCCTATGCAGAGTTCGCGGGGCTCATCCCGAAAGCGGGGTCGGCGTACACCTACGGCTATGCCGTACTCGGCGAACTGGCGGGCTGGTTCATCGGGTGGGATCTCCTGCTGGAGTACACGGCGATCGTGGCGGTCGTCGCCATCGGCATCTCGGGGTACTTCAACTTCCTGCTCGGCGAGACGGGCGCCGAACTGCCGAAGTGGATGCTGGGCGCACCCGGCACGGGTGACGGACACCGGATCGACCTGTTCGCCGCGATCCTGTGTCTGCTGATCGCCTACCTGCTGACGCTCGGCATCAAGAACGCGGCCCGCTTCGAGACGGTCGTGGTGGTGCTGAAGGTCCTGGTCGTGCTGCTGGTGATCGGTGTCGGCGTCTTCCACATCGAGACCGCGAACTACAACCCGTTCTTCCCGTTCGGGGTGAGCGGAGCGTTCACCGGCGCGGCAACCGTCTTCTTCGCGGTCTTCGGCTACGACGCGATGTCGACCGCGGCCGAGGAGTCCAAGGACGCGCAGCGCCACATGCCGAAGGCGATCCTGTACTCGCTGGCGATCTCGATGGTGCTGTACGTCCTGGCGTGCCTGGTGCTGACGGGTATGCAGAACTACAAGGACATCGACCCGGAGAGCGGCTTCTCGACGGCCTTCAAGTCGGTCGGACTGGGCGGCCTGGCGGACGTCATCGCCGTCGGCGCCATCATCGGCATCCTCACGGTGATGTTCACGTTCATGCTGGGCGTGACCCGTGTCTGGTTCTCCATGAGCCGCGACGGACTGCTGCCCAAGTGGTTCGCCAAGACGCACCCGACACGGCATGTTCCGACCCGCGTGACCTGGATCGTCGGTGTGGCGTCGGCGGCGATCGCCGGCTTCCTGCCGATCGGCGAGGCGGCGGAACTGACCAACATCGGCATTCTGCTGGCGTTCGTGGTCGTGTGCGTGGCAGTCATCGTGCTGCGCTATCGGCGACCCGATCTGCCGCGTACGTTCCGCTGCCCGGGGATGCCGTTCGTCCCGGCGATCGGCGTGGTGTTCTCGATCTGGCTCATCACCTTCCTGGCCTGGCACACCTGGGTCCGCTTCGCGGTGTGGCTGCTGATCGGCCTGGTCATCTACTTCGCGTACTCCTACCGGAAGTCGGACCTGGCGACGTCCCAGGATGCCGGGCGGGAGAACGGGTTGCGCTGAGGCACCGGCCCGAACCGCGGGCGGGGAACGCAGTCGGTCCCCGCCCGCTCAGCGGCCCCTGGTCAGACCGTCCGCCGCGGCGCCGCGGCTGAGCACGGCGGCGCTGACGGCAGCCATCGCCTCCTCGCGGTCGCCACCGGCGACGCCCTGTGCCGGTGCGTCCGCCGGATGCACCCCGAGCCCCGAGGCGACGCCCATCCACTGCGGCACGAACTCGGCCTTCGCCACCTTCCAGCGTCCTTCGGGACGGGCGGGCGGCGCGAAGGTGAAGCGGGCGATGGTCGCCCGGTCGCCGCGGGGGTCACGCCGACCGTCGGGGCCGACTCCCTCGGCTCCCGCGCCGGCTCCGGCGAGCTGGTCGCCCGTCCCGTAGACCACCCAGATGCCGTTGACCTTCTCGTACGCCTGCGGGACGTGCGCGGCGGCGCCCACGATCACGTCGATGTCCGGGCGTCCCGCGGTCGTCGAGGCGGTGAGCGCGCCGGCGAGCGCCAGTTGCCGCTCGTCGGGGGCCGTCTGCCATGCGGTGCCCCAGTGCAGGCTGACGAGGACCACATCCGCGCCCGCTCTCCGGGCGGCCCGGGCGTCGGCGACGATCCGCTCCTCGTCGATCAGCGCGACCGCCCAGGGCTGTGCTTCGGGGAGTCGCGCGCCGGGCGGGCCGTAGGTGTAGGACAGCTGGGCGACCCTGGCACCGCCGGCTTTCAGCCACGCGGGCTCATGTGCCTCGGTGGCCGAGCGGGCGGTGCCGGCGTGTCTGATGCCGGCGGTGTCCAGTGCGTCCAGGGTGCGTTCGACGCCCGCGGCACCAGCGGCCAGGGCGTGGTCCGAGGCAGTGGAGCACGCGTCGTATCCGATGGCCGCGAGGTCTCTCGCGAGCTGGGGCGGGGAGGTGAAGGCGGGGGCACCCGGCTCGTCGCCGCCTTGTTCCTCCGCCGTTTCGAACACCGTCTCCAGATGACAGATCGCCAGGTCCGCGTCGGAGACGACCGGTCGGACGCCGGCCAGCACCGGGCGGAAATCGTAGCCGTCGCCCCGGGCATCCGCGCGGGCCCGCCGGACGATCGCGTCGTGCGGCAGGATGCCACCGCCGGCAACGAGGGTGAAGCCGCGTGCGGCTGCCGCGCCGCCCGCGGCCGAGGGCACGGACGCGGGACGCTCGGAGCGGCCGTCCGCGGACCAGGGCCCGCCGTCGGATCCGGCGCAGGCCGCCGTCGCCGCGAGCAGCACGGCGGCGACCGCGGCCGCTCCCCGTCGCGTGAGCGAGGTGTGGCCCTGTGGCGGGCGGCATGCCATGGAGTGCTCCCGACCCATGCGAATCCGGCGTAATGGGGCAGATCGAATGCATCGTTCGAGCCGGGGCGCGTCAAGCGACCCGGCCGCGCGGGTCACTGGATCGGACCTGATCCCGGGCCGGTCCCGGACCTGATCCCGGGCCGGTCCCGGACCTGATCCCGGCCCGGTTCCGGACCTGATTCCGGCCCGGTTCACCGGCCGTCGGTATCCGGCCACCCGCTCACCGCACCATTCGTCGCTCCGAGCGACCGCTCGCCGAAGACAGTGGTGCGCCGTCTGTCCCTTCGCGCCCGGATGCGTTCGTATACGCCACGTAGCAGCGACCTCCGCGCGAAAGGGTGTTGGCAATGGCGACGGCAACCGTGACCGCTTCCGCGACGACCGACGAGCGGGCCATGGCGGACCTGCAACGCGAGCACGGCCCCGCACTCCTCAGCTTCCTCCAGGGCCTGACCTACGGGGACCAGCAGCGCGCGGAGGACCTGCTCCAGGAGACCCTGGTCCGCGCCTGGCAGCACCCGGAAGCCTTCGAGGCTCCGTACGAGTCGATGCGGCCGTGGCTGTTCACGGTCGGCCGCCGCCTCGCCATCGACGCGCGCCGCTCCCGTCTCGCCCGCCCGACCGAGATCGGCGACGGGGTCCTCGCCACCACACCCGATCCGGCGGACGTCACCGAGTCGGCCGTCGCCGCCCTCGACGTCCGCGCGGCCGTCGAGTCCCTGAGCCCCGACCACCAGGCGGTGCTGGTGCGGATCTACTTCGAGGGACTGAGCGTCAACGAGGCCGCGGAGTCGCTCGGGATACCGCCGGGGACGGTCAAGTCGCGTTCGTACTACGCGCTGCGTGCCCTCGCCCGCTGCCTCCCCGGCTATGCGCGCCCACGCCCGGCCGTGAGGCGCTGACCCGGGCCAGGTGTATCAGTCGCTTGACACAGTTGCCCTCCGGGCGCCAGATTGTCTCAAGCGATTGATACGCATGGCCGGCCATCAGGGGGTTCGCATGTCCACCACTCCGGAGTTCCGCACCGACTGGCGCAGCTGGATCGACACCCCGGTCCGCTGGACCGGGCTCGCCGCAGGTGTCGTGGTGAACAAGCTCGTCACCTTCAGCCCCGAGTCCGACGTCGACCTGCTCTACGCCATCCCCGTCCTCGGTATCTGCGCCGTCGGCGGAGTGCTGCTCGCGGACGTGGTCGCCCATCCGGCGGCGCGCGGAGTGCGGCAGGCATCGGTGGCGCCCCGCCGGATACGTGACCACATCCCGCGCGGGCTGGCGTCGGCCCTGCTCGTACAGGCTCTGCTGCTCGTCGTCCTCCTGGCCGTCGCCGTCGCGACCGCCTCCACCGACGCCACCGGGCACGCAGGCCGCGCCGTCGCCGCCGCCTGCGGCGGACGGGACCAGTTGGTGGGGCCCTGGCCCGGGCCGTACTACGCCTGGCCGGTGCTCGGTGGACTCGCTGTCGGGACCGCGGTGTGCGCCGCGACACTGCGGCGCATCACGATGCGAGCGGCCGACGACGAGCAGCGCCGGGTCAGGGCGCGCGCAACGGTCGGCGCGTGGGGTCTGCTGACGGCAGCACCGTTGTTCGCCGTGTCGCTGACCATGGCGACCGCGATGCTCAGCCTGAGCTGTGGTGGTTGGATGGAGACCGTGAGCCTCTGGGCCCTCGGAATCATCGCGTTCGTCTCGGCACTGACCGCCGGCTGGTGCCTGGGCGCCCTCCTGCTGCCACAGGCGCACATCAAGGAGCGTCCGTGACGGCCACCGGCCCGACGATCCGGGTCGACCCGGCCACACCCGTGCCCCCGTACGAGCAGATCAGACAGCAGTTCGCCGATCTCATCGCGGTCGGCCGGATGCGCGAGGGCGACAAGCTGCCTCCGGTGCGCCAGCTCGCCTCCGACCTCGGTCTTGCCAACAACACCGTGGTCCGCGCCTACCGGGAACTCGAGTCGGCCGGGCTGGTGCACAGCCGGCGCGGCTCCGGCACCCGTGTCGCCGCCGTCGCGACCGGCCCCGACGCCGCCACCCGGCTCGCCGACCACGCCCGCCACTTCGCCGTCGCCGCCAGGAACCTCGGTGTCACCGACGAAGACGCCCTGACCGCCGTACGCCACGCGCTCGCCACACCCGACGGCTGAGAGGACCCGGCCGATGAGCGACATCGCCGACCGATACCGCAGGCACGCCGACGACTTCGAGAGCAAGGTCGCCGCCGTCCGGACCGAGCAGTGGGACAACCCGTCGCCGTGCGCTCGTTGGTCCGCCCGGGACGTCGTCGGACACATCGTCGTGATGCACGGCGTCATGCTGCGCCCGCTCGACCGCCGCCCCTCCCGCGCACCGTCCGTCGAGAAGGATCCCCTCGCCGCCTTCCGGGCCGCGCGCGCCGATGTCGAGGCCGTGCTCGACGACCCCGAACTCGCGGCGGCTCCCTGCGAGACACCCAGCGGGCCGCTGACGGCCGAGCAGCACATCGACCGGGTCGTCAGTGACGACCTGGTGCTGCACGGCTGGGACTTGGCGCGGGCGACCGGGCAGGACGAGACGATGCCCGCCGACGATGTGGAGCGGATGTGGCGCGGCACCTCCGCGATCCCGGCCGAGGTGATGGAGAAGTTCCGGACGCCCGGCGCGTTCGGTCCGGGGGTGGAGGTCTTCGGCCCCGAGGTGCCCGTCCCCGAGGACGCTCCCCTCCAGGACCGGCTTCTCGGATTCATCGGACGCGATCCTCGCTGAGACGCCTCGCGTACGGCACGAGCCGCCCGCTCCCTTCCGGAGCGGGCGTCGTCGTACCCGCCCCATGCCGGACTCCAAACCTCGGCGGCGCAGTCACGTGCGCCCCTGATGTCCCGCCGGTTTCCCCGTCTCCCTGGGGCCACGGCCAAGGGGCGACAGTATGCGAAACCTCACGGTGAAGTTGAGTAAAGATGCGCCCTCAGCCGTGTCACACGGTGGAGGCTCGTCTCCGAGTCGGCACACGACGTCGTCCGGAAGAAGGTGGGAAGGTTGCAGCCCGAGAGCACGAACGGCACTAGCGGAGGCGCGCTGGCAGTCCCCATGGCATGGCTCTGCGCCGAGTACATCGCCGACGAGATGCTCCGCACCGGCGCCCTCGTGGAGGGCGGCTCGCTCGAATACCGGGCGGGCCGCGAGACGCTGGCGCTGACCATCTACCTCTGTGACGGTTCGGACGAACTGGCCGGTGTCCGCGCGGTGTCCAGGATCGAGGAGTGGCTGAACCTCACCTCGTACGGACATCCCTGGCCGGCCTGGGCACGGGAGAGACTCGACGCACGCGGCGAGCGGGAGCGGCGGCTCGGCGGCGGACCCGATCCGGATCTCGCCCTGGCCCGCGACTCGTGGAAGTGGCTGCGGCAGACCGAACTGCTCGCCGCCGACCTCGGCGACACGGAACCGTGGCACCCGGCGAATCCGCTGGACGCGTCCGTCGACGAGCGCGAACAGATATGGATGCCCGCCTGGCAGCTGGGCCTGCCGCTGAGTCATCTGGCCATTCACCTGTTCTGACCGGGCAGTTGTCAGGGGCCCGGCCGCCGGCCGCAGTCCTTGAGCGCGATCTCCAGCTCGACGTACGACTCCTCCGCCCGGCGGAAGGCGACTTCGAGGGCCGCCTCGGCGCGTGGGCCGACCAGACCCTGGGCCGACTGCCGGATCTCGTACAGCACGTCCGCCCAGCGCCCCGCGGCGCTCTTGACCGTGGCGAGCAGTGCCTCGATGTCCCCCGGGTCCGACGCCGGGGTCGCCGGCAGGCTCCGCAGTTCCGCGAGCAGCGCTTCGATGTCGGACATCAGACCCCTTACCTCCTGATCAAGGCTAGGCCGCTGCCGGAGCCCGGTGCGTCGAATCCCCCCGTCTCTCGGCCAGCGGATGACGCCCGTCGCCGGGTGGGCCTGTCCCGCGACGAACGGTTGCCCCCGTCCGGTGAACGGTCGGCGGGACGCGTCCGGCGAAGGGTCGCCGGGCATGTCCGGTCACCGGTGTGCGTGAGGCCCCCGGGCCGTCGGCGCGGAACGCCGGCCTCCCCGCGGCCGGCGCGGTGGGTCAGCTTCCCGCGTGCCGCATCAGCAGGTCCCGCAGCTGCCGTGCGTGACGCCGGCTGACGGCGAGTTCGGCCGAACCCACCCGGACCGTCGTCGCCCCCGCGTCCAGGCGCAGTTCGTCGATACGGGCCAGCGCGACGAGATGGCTGCGGTGGATGCGGACGAAACCGCGGGAGGCCCAGCGCTCCTCCAGGGCGGACAGCGGGATGCGGACGAGGTGGCTGCCGTCCTCCGTGTGCAGCCGGGCGTAGTCGCCCTGCGCCTCGACGTAGGCGATGTCGTCGACCGCCACGAACCGTGTGACACCGCCCAGTTCGACGGGTATCTGCTCGGCGGTGTTGTGGACGGGCGCACGGGTGGCGGGGACGGTCACCGCGGTCTCCTGCTCGGGGTGCCGGGGCTCGCGGGCGGCGAGCACCTGGTCACGCACCCTGCGCACCGCCTCGGCCAGCCGCTCCCTGCGCACCGGCTTGAGGACGTAGTCGACGGCCTTGAGGTCGAAGGCCTGGACGGCGAAGCCCTCGTGCGCGGTGACGAACACGATCAGCGGCGGCCTGGCGAAACCCGCGAGCAGCCGGGCGACATCGAGTCCGGTGAGCCCGGCCATGTGGATGTCCAGGAAGACGACGTCGATGCCGTCCTCGCCGTCCGGCCCCGCCTCCAGTGCGCGGCTGATCCGGCGCAGCGCCTCGGTGGCGTCCGTCGCCCCCTCCGCGCTCGTGACCCGGGCGTCGGAACGCAACAGATAGAGGAGTTCCTCGAGCGCCGGATTCTCGTCGTCTACCGCCAGTACACGCAGCATGCTGCGGAGTTTAGGCGCGCCCCGATCGCCGGGGCCACGGTCCTTCGCCCGCGGGAAGGGGTCCGCGAAGACAGTTCGTCTTTCGTGGCCGCGGTTGAGCAGAGAACGCGCCTGATCCGTATTCAACGGCGACCGACCGCAACGGACACAGCACGGCCAGAGACGAAACGAGGACGCCATGGGCATGCAGCAGCGGCACCAGGACGTGGCCGCCTATGCGCTGGGCGTGCTGGAACCGGGGGACGCGTTCCGCTTCGAGGAGCATCTCGCCGAGTGCGTGCTGTGCACAGTACAGCTCTCGGACTTCTCGTCGGTCGCTTCGGCGATTTCCGACCTCACGGGGCCCGGCGTGATCGCGTCCCGGCCCTCGCCGCGGCTGCTGGAGCGGCTGACCGAGGAGGTCGCGCTGATGCGGAGGCGGAGCAGCAGACGCCGGCTCCGGCTGGTCGCCGCGGTGGCGGCCCTGATCGTCGCCCTTCCGCTGGGCGCGCTCGCGATGCGGACCCCGCAGGACCCCGCGCCGCCGGCGGTGGCGGGCAAGCAGGTCACGGTGAAGGACGCCGGTTCCGGCGTCACGGCGTCCGCCTTCGTGGAGGACCGGATGTGGGGCACGGCGGTCGCGATGCGGCTCTCGGGCCTCACCGGACCGGGCTCCTGCCGGCTGGTCGCCGTCGGCAAGGACGGGATCGAGCATCCGGTGCTCAGCTGGCGCGTTCCCCGGGGCGGATACGGGACGGATGTCCCCGGTCATGCCAAGCCCCTGGAGATCGAGGGGGGCACCGACCTGGCGAGCAGTGACATCGGCCGCTGGGAAGTGCGGACGTTCGACGGCAAGCCGCTCCTGACGATCAAGTGACGGTCAGGAGCTGAACCGAGCGCGGGCGCACCGCGATCGGACTACTTCAGCAGCCGCGACAGTCTGCGGTCGGCCAGCGGTTTGCCGCCGGTCTGGCAGGTGGGGCAGTACTGGAGCGACGAGTCGCTGAACGAGACCTCGCGGATCGTGTCGCCGCAGACCGGGCACGGCTGACCGGTCCGGCCGTGGACCCGCAGACCGCTCTTCTTCTCCGCCTTGAGCCGTCCCGCCGCGACTCCGCGCGAGCGCTCGACGGCCTCGCCGAGGGTGCTGCGGAGGGCTTCGTACAGCGTGGTGATCTCCTCCTCGCCCAGATTCTGCACCGGCTTGAAGGGCGACATCTTCGCGGCGTGCAGGATCTCGTCGCTGTAGGCGTTGCCGATCCCCGCGATCAGACTCTGGTCCCGCAGCGCGCCCTTGATCTGCCGTCGCTCTCCGGCGAGCAGCGCGGCGAACGCGTCGCGGTCGAACGCGTCGGCCAGCGGATCGGGGCCGAGACGGGCGACGCCCGGCACCTCGCCGGTGTCGCGGACGAGATGGACCGCGAGCCGCTTGGTGGTACCGGCCTCGGTCAGATCGAAGCCGCTCCCGGAGGCGAGGACGACGCGCAGGGCGAGCGGACCCTTGCCGGGGCGCGGCGGTGCGGCAGGGACCTCGTCCTTCCACTGGAGCCAGCCCGCGCGGGCGAGATGGGTGACCAGGTGGAGGCCGCCGACGGTGATGTCGAGCCACTTGCCGCGGCGTTCCACGGCGGTGACCCCGGCACCCTCGATCGCGGACAGGGGCGGGTCGTAGGTCTTCAGCACGCTGATCGCCAGCGGCAGGACACGGACGATCTCCTGTCCCACCAGGTGGGTGTCGAGGAACTCTCTCAGCGCTTCGACCTCGGGCAGCTCCGGCATGCCTCCAGGGTGCCGCAGGGGCCACAGGGATGCAGGTTCATTCCGCCGGGAGCCCGTAGACCCGGCAGGCGGTGGTCTCGAAGACGGCGGAGCGCTCGTCCTCGCTCAGCCCACCGGTGAGCGTACGGGCGGCGTCCACGACCTCCGCGTACCCCGCGGCGAGCCGGCAGACCGGCCAGTCGGAGCCGAACATCAGACGGTCGGGCCCGAAGGCCTCGACGACCGTCTCGGCGTACGGGGCGAGATCCGCGGTGGTCCAGGTCGCCCAGGCGGCCTCCGTCACCATGCCGGAGAGTTTGCAGACGGTGTTGGGCCGCTCGGCGAGCGCCCGTACCCGGCCCGCCCATGGTTCCGGCTCCTCGGCGGCGATGGGGGGCTTGCCCAGATGGTCGAGGACGAAGGTGAGGCCGGGGACGCGGCTCACCACCTCGACCGCGGCGGGCAGCTGACGGGGCTGGACGAGCAGGTCGTAGACGAGGCCGGCGGACGCGACGGCTTCGAGCCCCCGCCGGACGTCGTCCCGCAGCAGCCAGGCGGGGTCGGGTTCGCCCTGCACCTGGTGGCGGATGCCGACGAGCCGGTCGCCGCCCGGCCCCTCCCGTAGCGCGGCCAGTGTGTCGGCGACGTCGGGGGCGGTGAGGTCGGTCCAGCCGACGACCCCCGCGACGAGGTCGCTGCCGTCGGCGAGGGCGAGGAACTCCGGTGTCTCCTCGGCGACGGTGACGGTCTGGACGAGCACGGTCGCGCGGACTCCCGCGGAGCGCGCCTCGGGCCGCAGGTCGTCGAGCGTGAACGTACGGCGCAGGGGCGCGAGGTCGGGGCCGGTGATCCAGTCCTGGTCCCGGACGGAGAGGTCCCACACATGGTGGTGGGCATCGACGACGGCCATGGTTCACAGCTCCCAGACGACGGGCAGGCCGGCGCCGGCGCCGTCCGCGGTGTAGTCGTGCACGACGTCGAGGAGTTCGGCCATCCGGGCCTGCCAGGCGATGTTGACGGGGAGCGTTTCGAGCGCCGCCAGCAGCCCGGCGTAGTCGTCGCAGTCGAGGAGGTGGAAGAGGTCGGTGCCGCTGCGCCAGATGGTCCAGGAGGTGACGCCGGCGGCGCGGATCGCCTCGGTCAACTCGGCGGGGACCTCGCGGTGGGCGGCTTCGTACTCCTCGACGCGGTCGGGGCGGACCGCGGTGTGCAGCGCCACTCTCATCGGGCGCCTCCGTCCTCGGGCAGCTGGCTGTCCTTCGGCAGGAGCCCTTCGGCGACCAGGTCGTCCCACAGGGCGGTCGGGACGTCGCGGGCGAGGAGGTCCCCCGCGTCCCGGACCTCGCGGGCTGAGCGGGCGCCGACCAGGGCACCGGCGACGGCCGGGTGCCCGAGCGAGAAGTGCAGTGCGGCGGCACGCAGCGGTACTCCGTGCCGTGCGGCGACGGCCTCGATCCGCAGTGCGCGCCGGAGGAGGTCGTCGGGTGCGGCCGTGTAGTCGTACGTGGCGCCCGGGCGCGGGTCGGCGAGCAGCCCCGAGTTGAAGACCCCTCCGACGATGACGCTCGTGCCCCGGGCCTCGGCCTCGGGCAGCAGTTCGGTGCGGGCGCTCTGGTCCAGGAGGGTGTAGCGGCCGGCGCAGAGCACGGCGTCGACGTCGGTGTCGCGGACGAACCGGGTCAGCATGGCGGCCTGGTTCATACCGGCGCCGATCGCACCGATCACGCCTTCCGCACGCAGCCGCTCCAGCGCCGGGTAGCCGTGACGGAAGGCGGCTTCCTCGTGGTCGTCCGGGTCGTGGAGATGGACGATGTCGATCCGGTCGAGGCCCAGGCGGGTGAGGCTTTCCTCGATGCTGCGGCGCACGCCGTCGGCGCTGAAGTCCCAGACGCGCCGGTGGTCGGCGGGAACGGCGAAGCCATGGGCCAGGTCGTCGCCGTCGGCCGGGCAGGGTTCGAGCAGCCGCCCGACCTTGGTGGAGACGGTGTACGCGTCACGGGGCCGGCCGCGCAGTGCCTCGCCGAGCCTGCGCTCGGAGAGGCCGAGACCGTAGTGCGGAGCCGTGTCGAAGGTGCGGATGCCCACGTCCCAGGCGGCGTCGACCGCGGCTGCCGCCTCCTCGGCCGCGACCGGGGTGAAGAGGTTGCCGATGGCCGCGGCCCCGAAGGACAGTTCGGTGATCTCGACCCCGCTGCGGCCGAGCGTGCTTCGTCGCATCCCGCTGCTGCCCCCTCGCCCCTGGCGTCCGCCGACACGGCCGCACCGAGCGCGCCGGTCGTTGCATCGATCCATCGACCCATCGGTGCATCGGTGCATCGGTGCATCGGTGCATCGGTGCACCGATGGGTCGATCACAGACGAATATTCATCGGATCACTCAGGGCGTCAACACCCGCGAAGGGGCGAGATGTTGCCGGATGCGGTCGATGTGTCCGATCTTTCGGACACATCGGTTCACAGCGTCAGTGCCATGTCGAGCAGCTCAGCCAGCTCGTCCTCCACACTGCGGGCGAGCCGGTCGAGGTCGGGCACGGCCTTGCCGTCGGCCACCAGACCCACGTGCACCTGCCCGTCGTACGTCGTCAGGGCGACGGCCAGCGACTGACCGCGCGCCAGCGGCGCCATCGGATAGATCGAGAGCAGTGGGCAGCCGCCCAGCGAGAGGGCCGAGCGGGGCAGCGGCACGCTGGTCACCAGGACGTCGAAGAGCATCCGGGCTGCGCCGCCCGCCAGCGGGGCACCGAACCGGTGTGCCAGCGGCGGCAGTTGATCGGCGAGTACGGCGACGGCCCCGGCTCCGCGCATCGGTCCCGCCGCCTTGTTGCGGTTCATGGCGATCCGGACGGCATCGAGCCGCGAACGAGGGTCGGGATCGGAGACGGGCAGGTCGACCAGGTAGGCGGAGAGCCGGTTGCCGGACCCGGCCGGACTGCCGGGCCTGCGACGCGACACCGGCACCAGCGCCCGGGGGTCGGCCGTGGGCAGCAGGTCTCCGCGCTCCCGCGTCCACCTCCGCAGCGCCCCGGCGACGATGGCGAGCAGGACATCGTTGGCCGTACCGCCCACGGCCTTGCGCACACGCCGCACATCATCGAGGTCGAGAGCGACGGTGCCGAGCCTGCGGGTACCACTGGACCCTGCCGCGAGGGCGGGCATGCCCCGGGAGTCGAGGCGGCTGGCCCGCACGACGGACGCCCCGACACCCACGGCGTTCCCGAGGTCGTCGATACGGTCCCGGGCGAAGCCGATGAGCTGACCCGGCACGCTGCGCCACGACGAGGCCGGCACCGGCCCCGACCGGCGCGCCCGCATCCCCCGCGCGCCGGCGATCTCGTCGAAGATGCCGGCGCCGATGGCGACCGCGCGCATCCCGTCGGCGAGGGCGTGATGGAGTTTCACGAGCACCGCGAAGGGGCCGCCGGGCTCGCCGGTGAGGAGGTACATCTCCCACGGCGGGAGTCCGCGCGCGAGCGGGCGCTCCATGAGCTCCCCGGCGATACCGGTGGCCGCGGCGGTGAAGTCGCCCGCCGGGAGGCGGACATGGCGGACGTGGCGCGTCACGTCGAAGTCCTGGGCCACCCACCAGGCGGCCCCGCCGACGGGAAGCAGGACGTCGCGCACATGCATCCGCAGCCGGGGGATCGCCGCCGCGCGGGTGGCGAGCAGGTCGAGGACCTCGCCGTGACTCCTGTCCCCTTCGGCGGAGCCGAAGAAGGCGAGGGCGCCGAGGTGCATGGGGTGGGCGGCGGATTCGAGGTGCCAGAACGCCAGGTCGAGGGGGGCGAGAAGCTCGCTGCTCACGGTGTCCTCATGTCCTAGATAGCCAGGGAGTGCGAAGTCAATCGCCTTCGGTCGGTTACGGTCAAGTACGATCAGTTCACGGACAGTTAACATCGGATTCTCGTTCTCCGCCCGCTCTGTCCGGGACGGTGAACTCGCACCACACGCACTTGCCACTGCCGCGTGACTCCACTCCCCATGCATCGGCCAGCCGGTCCACCAGCAGAAGCCCCCGTCCGGAGACTCCTGACTCCCCCGCGTCCCGCCGCCGGGGCAGCGCGCTGGAACGATCCTCCACCTCCACCCGCAGCCGCCGCTGCGGGCCGGAGAGGACCCGCACGGTGACGATCGCACCTCCGTCGGTGTGCATCAGCGCATTGGTGATCATCTCGTCCGCGGCGAGTTCGATCTCGTCGGCGCGCTCACGCGCCCCCCAGGCGCGCACCGTGGCCCGGACCATGTGCCGGGCCGAACGCAGTGCCTCCGCGTCGTTCTGGGCGACGTGCTGACGCATCCGGCCGCCCGTCCGCGGAGCGAACGCGCCCTTCCGTCGCAGCAGCAGCAGCGCCACGTCGTCGCCACCGCCCCGCTCCTCCACCACCTCGCACAGATGATCCGCCAGCAGCTGGAGATCACGGGGGCCCGCGTGGACCAGGGCCGTGAGGAGCTGCAGTCCGTCGTCGAGGTCGGCACCCGGCATCTCGACCAGGCCGTCGGTGTAGAGGATGAGCGTCTGCCCGGGGTCCAGCTCCACAGTGTTGACCGGGTATTCGAGCCGGCCGAACTCCGCCGACAGTCCCAGCGGCAGTCCGCCCTCCACCGGGACCCTGCGGCAGTTGCCGTCCGCGTCCCTGATCAGGGGGTCCATGTGTCCGGCGCGCACCACCTGGACCACCCCGGTCGTCAGGTCGACCTCGGCGTACATGCAGGTCGCGAACCGGTCGGTGTCCAGCTCGTGCAGGAAGACGGAGGCGCGTGCCATCACGGTGGCGGGGGTGTGGCCCTCGGCCGCGTACGCCCGCAGCACGATGCGCAGCTGACCCATCACCGCCGCGGCGTCCGTGTCGTGGCCCTGCACGTCGCCGATGACCGCCCCGACCCGGCCGCCCGGCAGGGTGATCACGTCGTACCAGTCGCCTCCGACGTCCCGGCCCATCCGGGCCGAGCGGTAGCGGACGGCGATCCCGGCCCCGGGGACCTGCGGGATCTTGCGCGGCAGCATGGCCTGCTGAAGACCCTTCGCCAGGTCGTGCTCCTGGTCGTAGAGGACGGCGCGCTGGAGGCTCTGCGCGATGCTGCTGCCGAGGGCGACCAGCACGTTGCGCTCCTCCGCGCTGAAGCCGGACTTGTCGCGGTAGAGCAGTCCGAGCGCTCCGATGGGCTGCGCCTGGGCGATCAGCGGCAGATAGGCGGCGGACTCGATGCCGAGACCCTCGATGTTCGGCCACAGCACCGGATAGGAGGTGGCGAAGTCCTCCTTGGACTCGATGAAGCGCGGGGCCAGGGTGCGCACGACCTCACTCATCGGGTACTGCTCGTCCACCCGGGTGTAGCGGGTCCCGGGCACGAACGAGCCCTCAGGACCCTCCGCGACCAGATGGATGCGCCCGCCCGACTCCAGCAGTCCCATCACCAGGCTGGTCGCGCCGAAGTGCTCGAGACCGTGCGAGTCCTTGAGCACGTCGATGACGTCCTGCACGGTCCTGGCATGGGCGAGTGCCGCGGTGGTGCTCTCCACCACGCTGGTCTGCCGGCGGCGCTCGATGTCGACCGCGATCCGCGCGGAGGAGTCGGCCAGCTCCTCGGTGGCGTCGCGGACGATGCCGATGATGCGCACGGGCCGGCCCCTGCCGTCACGGCGGACACGTCCCTGGGTGTGGGTCCAGCGCAGACTGCCGTCGCGGCGGCGGATACGGAAGTACGCGCCGTAGTGGTCGCTGCCGGTCTTCAGCGCCTGCGCGACCATGGCGTCGAGCCGTGCGGCTTCCTCGCGCGGCACGCGGAAGGCAAGGCTCTCCGGCCGGCCGTCGTACTCCTCGGGACGGACGTCGAACACCTTGAGAGCGGGCTCGTCCATGTGCATCAGCCCGCTGGCCAGATCCCAGTCCCAGAGCCCCATGCGGTTGAGAACCAAGCTCAGATCGGGGTCGGCAGGCCAGTCGTCGGGAAGCGACAGGGCCCCCGCTGCCCGGTCAACCATGGAGCCACTCTGCCATCATTCGTCCGATTCTTCGACCGGTTCGGACGGCCCGCTCAGCCCGCGAAGGTGTCCGGCTCGGACGGCTCGTCGGAGGGGATGAGCAGGTTCGGATCGGAGGGGTCGACGTCCTCCTCGGAGGGCATGTCGGGATCGGCCGGTGGCAGTTCCTCGCTCGGCGGATCGGCCGGCGGGGCCACGTCCTGGCCGGACGGGGACTCGGCCGGACCGGACGGATCGCCGGGGGCGGCGGGCTCGCTCGGGGTGCTCGGCGAGGCGGGGGCGTCGGGCTGGGGCGGCATGGCCGGCGGGTAGGTGAAGATGTCGTCCGGGGCGACGGGCGGGAGCACCTCGGGAATTCTGTCCTGCTCACCGTCGCTCCCGGTCTTCCGCTCGATCCAGGTGCTGTCGAGGATGTTGACGATGATCAGGCTGCTGACGGCCTGGGCGGTGGGCTTGATGACGACGACCCGGTCCGGCCGGAACCCCGTCCACTGCCTGCCCTGGTGAATCACGGCCCCCTTGACGGCGACCGGCGCCTTCAGCGGGTTGCCGCCGACGCAGCGGACCCGGGGCGCCCCGTACTCGTCGACCAGTACGGGGGTGCCCGCCTGGAGCAGGGACTGCCGGGCAACGGCGGACCCGTCCTCGAAGCCGTGGCCGGTCACCCGGGTGTCGGCGCGCAGGACGACCGGGGTCAGGCTGCGCAGGTGGGCGGGCACCTTCGCCTCGGAGACCCCGGCGGCCTTGGCGAAGGCGCGCTGCTTCGCCGCGTCCTTGCCGAGGAAGGTGATCTGCTGCTCGATGTCGCAGCTGCCGATGGTCTCGGTGCCGCCGTAGAGACCGGGCGTGCTGCCCGACAGGGTGCGCAGGCTCTGCCCGCGGGCGGGTTCGCTGCTCGTGGCGGCCGACGGGGCGGGCGGATCGGGCGCGGGCGAGGAGAGGGAGCGGGCGGTCGACGCCGTGAAGGGATCCGGCCCCGGAACGGTCGCCGACTGGAGGAGCACCCTTTCCTCGGTGTCCGTCGCCGCACTGCTGTCGCCGCCGCAGCCGGCGGTCAGGAGTCCGAGTGTGAGCGCGACGGCCAGAGCCATGGCCGTGGAGTACCGACGACGAACGGGACGCACGTACCTCTCCCACCTTTTCTCCCGATGCATTTCTCAAGTTCTGCCGGACCGCCGCCACCTCCGCTACTTGAACGCGTTCAAGTACGGGCCTACGCTCGACCTCGGGAAGGTGTACCTGCTCGGCCTCGGGGAGGGGTGCGCGATGTCCGCGCTGGTCAACGTGATCTTGACGCCCGCAGGACCGGCTCCCGGGCCCCGGGAACGGCCGCCGGCCCCGTGCGCGCGGCTCGCACCCATTCGGCCGACCTCATCGTCGGAGGACGTATGAACAGCGTCCACCGCACCGGCGCCCTCAGCTACCCGGAGACCGGGGCCACCCGCCTCGGGCCGATGCCCGACGACTACCGCCATCTGCATCGCACGGTCCGGATCGGCCGCGGCCGGGCGGTGTTCGCGGCGGCGGGCGAGGCCCTGGCCACCTGGCGTGCGCACCGGGCTTCGGGGGTGCGGCTGCGCACGACGGCCCGGCGGGCCGAGCCCGGCGCGCGGGTCGAGGTCTCCGCGGGCTTCGGCCCCCTGCGGATCACCGCCCCGTGCGAGGTGGTGTGGACGGTGCACGAGCGGGACCGGACCGGTTTCGGCTACGGAACCCTGCGGGGGCACCCCGTCCGCGGCGAGGAGTCGTTCGTCGTCGATCTGCGGGACGACGGCTCGGTCTGGTTCACCGTGATGGCCTTCAGCCGCCCGGCGGTGTGGTGGTCCCGGCTCGGCGGGCCTCTCGTGCCGCTGATGCAGACGGCGTACGCGCACCGGCTCGGTCGCACCGTGCGCCGGCTCGCGGAGACCGATACTGGAGGTGATGGAGTGGTTCGTCGACAGTGACTACTGGCTGAGCCGGCTGGTGTTCCAGCGGGCTCTGGCCGGCGTGTACCTGGTCGCGTTCCTGACCGCGGCCCTTCAGTTCCGGGCCCTGATCGGCGAACGGGGCATGCTGCCGGTGCCGGCCTTCGTCCGCCGGGTGACGTGGCGGCAGGCGCCGAGCCTCTTCCAATTGCACTACTCCGACCGCTTCTTCGCCCTCGTCGCCTGGAGCGGCTGTCTGCTGTCCGCGGCGCTGGTGGCTGGAGCGGCGGATCACCTCCCCCTCCGGGCGGCGATGGCCTGGTGGGCGGTGCTGTGGCTGCTGTATCTGTCGATCGTCAATGTGGGGCAGACCTGGTACGGCTTCGGCTGGGAGTCCCTGCTGCTGGAGACCGGGTTCCTGGCCGTCTTCCTCGGCAACGAACGCACCGCACCGCCCGTCCTCGTGCTGTTCCTGCTGCGCTGGGTGCTGTTCCGGGTGGAGTTCGGGGCGGGTCTGATCAAGATCCGCGGGGACGAGTGCTGGCGCAAGCTGACCTGCCTGGACTACCACCACGAGACCCAGCCGATGCCCGGCCCGCTGAGCTGGTTCTTCCACCATCTGCCACGCCCGGCCCACCGCGTCGAGGTGGCCGCCAACCATGTCACGCAACTCGTCGTGCCGTTCCTGCTGTTCACGCCCCAGCCGGTGGCCGGTGCGGCGGCCGCGCTGATCGTGGTGACGCAGCTGTGGCTGGTGCTCTCCGGCAATTTCGCCTGGCTCAACTGGATCACGATCGTGCTCGCGCTCTCGGCCCTCGACGGCTCACTGATCGCCGGGGCTCCCGCACTGCCCGCTTCCCCGCTCTGGTACGAGATCGTGGTCATCGCGGTCACGGTGCTCGTCCTGGTGCTCAGCTACCGCCCGGCCCGCAATCTGCTCTCCCGGCGGCAGCAGATGAACCGCTCCTACGACTCGCTCCATCTGGTCAACGCCTACGGCGCGTTCGGGACGGTCGGGCGGATCCGCCACGAAGTGGTGATCGAGGGCACCGAGGAGAGCGTTCTCCATGAGGGCACCGTGTGGCGGGAGTACGGGTTCCGCGGCAAGCCCGGTGACGTCCGCGCGATGCCGCGTCAGTTCGCCCCCTACCATCTGCGGCTCGACTGGATGATGTGGTTCGCCGCGCTCTCCCCCGCCTACGCGGGGCCCTGGTTCGGGACGTTCATGGAGCGGCTGCTGGAGGGCGACCGGGACACGCTGAAGCTGCTGCGCCACAATCCGTTCCCCGACGCCCCGCCCGCGTATGTCCGCGCCAGGGTGTACCACTACCGGTACACGACCTGGCGCGAACTGCGGGCCACCGGTGCCTGGTGGCACCGGAGCCATGTGCGCGAGTTCCTCAGGCCGACCAGGCTACTTTGAACACCCAGACATGCCGGCCCGCCCGGCGGGCCGCGGCCGGCACGTCGACGACGAACTTGTCCCCCGTGGTACGCCAGTTCAGCGGACGGTCGTGGCCGAGCATCGTCACGCGGTCGCCCTGGCGTACCGGTACCGGCGCCTCGACGGTGAGGGTGCTGCCGGGTGCGGCGAGCGAGTGGATGTAGAAGGCCTCGTCCGGCCGGACGGTGAAGCGCAGATCCTCTCCGAGTTGCGGCATCCGCGCCCAGTACGTGCTGCCGTATATTGCCTCGCCGTTGACCTTCAGCCACGCGCCCGTCTCACGCAGCCGGCGCTCCATGATCTCGGGGATGGTGCCGTCGGCCCGCGGTCCGATGTCGAGCAGGAAGTTGCCGTTCTTGGAGACGATGTCGACGAGTGAGTGCACCACCTCCTCGGTCGTCATGTACCGGTCGTCGGGGGTCTGCGCGTTGTAGCCGTAGCTGAACGGGTCGAGTCCCCGGCTCGACTCCCACTTGTCGGTGACGATCGAGTCGTACGTCGTGTACTCGGGCGTCGTGAAGTCGTGCGGCCCGATGCCGGAGCGGTTGTTGACGGTGACCTCGATCGGGCGGGCCCGGTTCTTCGCGTGGTTGAAGTACTCCGCGAGCACCCGGTGGCTGTCGTTCGCCCCGCCGATGTCGCACCACAGGACCTCGGGGTCGTAACCGTCGATCAGCTCCAGCATCTGCGGCGCCTGAAGATCCTGGATGTAGTCGCCACGGCGGTGGCCGGTGTACGGCACGGGCTCCAGCGTGTAGGGGTTCCGCGGTGCGTGTCCCGACCAGGGGTTGTCGGGGTTGAACCACTCGGGCATGGAGAAGTACAGGCCGCGGTGCAGTTCGGGCGCGTAGCGGCGGGAGGCGTCGAAGAGCGCTCTGATCAGATCCCGGCGCGGGCCCATCTTCACCGAGTTGCGGTCGCTGACCTTGGTGTCCCAGAGCGCGAAGCCCTCGTGGTGCTTGGAGGTCAGGACGTGGTACTGCGCCCCGGCGTCGCGGAACAGCTCCACCCAGGAGCGCGGGTCGAACCGCTCGGCCCGGAACCGCGGGATGAAGTCGTCGTAGGCGAAGGACTCCCCGTACATCTGGCGGTGATGGGCGTACGTCGGGTTGTTCGGGTCCTGCATCTGGCTCCAGTACCACTCGGCGTACTGCTTGCCGACCGGCGCCCACGCGGGGACCGAGTAGAGACCCCAGTGGATGAAGATCCCGAACTTCGCGTCCTGGAACCAGTACGGGGCCTGATGGGTGTTCAGCGAGGCGTCGGTGGGTTCGTAGTCGGGGACGCCGAGCGTCAGAGTGCGCCGCGCGGCGGCGGCCTGCTGACCCCGGCCGCGGGCGAGGACGGAGCCGTCCTGCCGGGTGCCCGGCGGGGTACCGGGCCGGCGGCGGATGCCGACGCGGACTCTCGCCTGCTCCCCCGGGGCGAGCCGCCCGACCGTGGCGGGGGCGACCGTGCGGGCGCCGGGCACGTCGACGGAGATGGTGAGCCGGTCGGAGGGGAGGATGCCGACGGTGCCGGCGTTGATGACCGTGGCCTCGACGCTCTGCGCGCCGGCGCCGAGCAGCGAAGTCGTCGAGCGCGCTTCGCGCAGTGCCAACGCCCTTCCCGTGGCCGCCGGCTGGAGGGTGAGGGCGAAGATGTGGAGGGAACTCCGGTCCGCCTCGGCCGGGTTGGTGACCGGCAGGGTCAGCGCCACGGCCTCCTTCGTCGCGTCCATGGTGAGTTCGGCGGTGGCGATGACGACCGGGTGCGGGTCCTTGGCACCGGTCGGGGTGTAGCGGTAAGCGGCGGTGATCGCACCGCTGCCGGAGTACCAGTCCGGGCCGCCGAGTGCCACGGGCCGGCTGGAGCCGTCCGCGTAGTGGACGGTCGCCGTGCCGGAGGCCGCGCCGTAGCTGCTCGCGACGAGAAGGAGCCCCGAGAGGTAGCGGCCGGGCGGGAGGTCCACGCGCTGGCCGAGCGCGACGATGTTGTTCTTGGCTCCCGCGCCGGCCATGGGGAAGAGATAGGGGATGCCGTCGATCTCCCGCTTCCCCGCGGGGAGTTCCTCGCCGGGGAAGGTGTAGCCGGAGCCGTCGAAGTTGCCGCCGCGGGCGTCCGCGGTGTCGATGCCGTCGTTGTCGAACCAGCGGTCCAGCGGTACGGGCACGGCGGCCGGGACCGTGCCCCAGTCACCGCCTGCCGTGCCGCGTGGTGTCGTGTGCGGGCTCGCATCGGCCGTGGCCGGGGTGATGAGGGCGGCGCCGACTGCCGCCCCCGCCGTCATTCCGAGTACGTGGCGCCTGGGAAGTTCGGTCATGAGGTCCGATGATTGAAGGCTGTCGGGAACCTGTCAATACGTTTCACAGCGCGGAGCGCGGACATTCTCGTCGACCCATCGGATGAATCGCCGCGCGAGGATCACAGCCGGCCGACGTGGCACCCGAATACATGTGCGCTTCACGGAGGGAAGCCCTAGTGTCCCTGTGATCAAGGGGGGATCTTGTGCAGGTGACGTGGGGAAGACGGATGTCCGCGGTGGCGGCGGGTGTCCTGGCGGCGGCGTTGGCCGGCTGCGTACCGGGGAGCGGGACCGCGGCCCCGACCAAGGCCGCCGAGGCGACGGCGTACGCGAGCGAGGCGCGACTGCCGGAGAAGCTGGCCCCGGACGGCACGACGATCACCGTGGGGGACCCGGCCGCGCGGACGACGGTGCGCGTGTACGAGGATCCCCGGTGCCCGGTGGTCGAGGAGTTCGAGCTCAGGGGCGGCGCCTCGGTGCTCCGCGCGAAGACCATCAGCCGCCAGGTGAAGACGGAGTACACGTTCGCCTCGTTCCGCGACGAAAGCCTGGGCGGCGACGGCTCGAAGAGGGCGGTGAACGCCTTGCGGGCAGCCCTGGACGCGGGCCGCTTCACCGAGTACCACGCCCTGCTGATCCGGAACCGGACCAGCGCCGAGCTGTCCGGCGGGTTCACCACGGGCCGGCTGCTCGAGCTGGCGGCCAAGGTGCCCGGTCTGCGCGGCAAGGAGTTCGACCACGCTGTCACGACGATGAAGTACCGGAGCTTCGTCACGGCCTCACAGGCGGCCTACGACGCCGCGGACGGCCCGGAATCCTTCGGGCCGGGCACCCCGACCGTCGTGATCAACGACAAGCGGATCCCGGAGGCCGCCAACGGTCTCCTCTTCGACAAGTCACTGTTCGACGGCATGCTCACGGGGATCCACCAGTATCCCGAGAAGTGGAAGCCGGTCGCCTAGGGCCGATCAAGCCGACCCCGTTTCGGGGTCGGCATCCAAGATCGCGGGACCGAAGTCAACTGCCCACCGCACAAGCCGTGTCGGGGGCGTCGCGCGCCGACGGGACGGCGGGGGCCCGGGCCGGGACGTGCTCGTCCGGGAGGGGATACCGGTGACGCCGCGGGACGCGCGGCGCCTTGACCGTTCGTGCCCCCTGCCGTCGGCAGGGGGCACGGGGCGAAGCGATCCGCTCAGTCGATGCCGGGCAGGATGTGCGGCTCTGCCAGGTCGTCCTCGTAACCGGCCAGCCGGATCGGGGCCGAGCGGGCCCAGACTTCCAGGCTTCCGAGGTCGTCGGGACGACGTGACCGCTCGCCGCTGAGATCCAGCGGTCGCTTCTCGTGTTTCTTCACATCAGGTGTCACCGCGCACTCCTCTGTGTCGCGTAACTGGGACAAGGGCAGTTCGGTCGCGGTGGCGCCGGTCTTCGGGCGGGACCGCAGCCTGGTTGCAGGCTTGTCCCAGGACGGCCAAGGGGCTTTCGTGAACCTCTTGGTGGCGTCCGTTCGCCTCAGAGTAACCAAATGAGCAGAGGACCGCTCTATGGGGCCGTAAAATCAACGCAAATCCGGCCAACGATCTCTGCCTGTCCGGGGCTTCGGGGATCGCGGGCGGACCACCCCGCGACGATCACGGGGCCGCCCCGACTCCGGCGCGGCAGCGGGGACCGGGGGCTCCTCGGCAGCGGTCCGGCGGGCGGCAGGAGACCTGGTCGACGAGGTGGTGGGGCGGGTGCCAAGGAGGCCCCCGGCGGGACACCCGGATGGAGTAGCGGGTGTGGTGGCCGGCCGCGGGCGAGAGGGGGCCGGGGCAGGGTCGCTGAGCAGGTCGACGGAGACCGGAGCCCGGCGCCGCGGTCTCCCGCGAGGACCTCCGCCGGGACCGCGCCGGGTACGCGGAAGACGGCGCACGGAAGTCCCGTACGCCGTCCACCAGGGATGAAGGCTTACCAGTTCGCCGGAGCGTAGTCCTTCAGGAAGCAGCCGAAGAGGTCCTCGCCGGACTCTCCGCGCACGATCGGGTCGTAGACGCGGGCGGCACCGTCGATCAGGTCGAGCGGGGCGTGGAAGCCCTCGTCCGCGAGACGCATCTTGTCGGGGTGCGGACGCTCGTCGGTGATCCAGCCGGTGTCGACGGCGGTCATCAGGATGCCGTCGCTCTCGAACATCTCCTGGGCGCTGGTGCGGGTGAGCATGTTCAGCGCGGCCTTGGCCATGTTGGTGTGCGGGTGGCCCGCACCCTTGTATCCGCGGCTGAAGACCCCTTCCATCGCGGAGACGTTCACCACGTAGGTGCGCTTCGCGGCGGAAGCCGCCATCGCCGGGCGCAGCCTGCTGATGAGGATGAACGGGGCCGTGGAGTTGCAGAGCTGGACCTCGAGCAGCTCCACCGGGTCGACCTCGGACACCGTCTGGATCCAGCTGTTGGTGTGGTGCAGATCCGGGACCAGACCGCCCGCGTCGATCGCGTTGCCGGCCGCGATCCGCGCCGGGGACGCGGAGCCGCTGACGAGGGCGAGCCCGGTGACGTCCTGGGCGGTGAGGCCCTCGCCCGCGGCGGAGGGCAGCGCGGCCACCGTTTCCACCGCGCCGCTGCCGAAGGTGCCGATGACCTCGGCGGGCGGCAGCTCACCGGCGGGCAGCGGCGCGGACTCGGCGCTGACGAGTTCGCTGTATGCCTGCGGGGAGCGGCGTACCGTCTGGGCCGCGTTGTTGATCAGGATGTCCAGGGGGCCCTGGGCGGAGACGGAGTCGGCGAGCGCGACGACCTGCGCCGGGTCACGCAGGTCGATACCGACGATCTTGAGGCGGTGGATCCACTCGTCGCTGTCCGGCATCGCCTTGAAGCGGCGGATCGCGTCGTTCGGGAAGCGGGTGGTGATCGTCGTGTGGGCACCGTCACGGAGCAGCCGCAGCGCGATGTACATACCGATCTTGGCGCGTCCGCCGGTGAGGAGCGCCCGCTTGCCGGTGAGGTCGGTCCGCGCATCGCGGCGGGCCCGGTTCTCGGCCGCGCAGCCCTGGCAGAGCTGGTGGTAGAAGGCGTCGACCTCGACGTAGCGGGTCTTGCAGATGTAGCAGGACCGGGGGCGCTGGAGTATGCCGGCGATCTCGCCCGTGGCCGACGACGACGGCAGGAGACCCTCGGTCTCGTCGTCGATCCGCTCGGCGGAGCCGGTGGCGGTGGCCTCGGTGACCGACTTGTCGTGCGCGGTCTTGGCGGCGCGCCGCTCCTGCCGGCGGCGCTGCTTCACCGTCCGGTAGATACCGGCGGTGGCCCGGCGGACCGCGATGGCGTCGGGGTGGTCGACGTCCAGCTTGTCGAGCTCGTCGAGCACGCTCAGGCAGACGGCCATCCGCTCCGGGTCGATGCCCGGGCCGAACACCTGACTGTCCTCTGTCACCGTCATGGCCTTTGCCGTTCCTCGGTCGCTCGCGCGCTGTGGGGGTTTCAAAAGCGCAACTTTACTGAGCAAATGGGTGACGACAAAATCCCGTGACCGGGGCCTTCGAGCCCGACCGTGCGGCGCAGGTCTCCCCTGCCCACCCGGCTCTGCCCGCCGCTCCCGCCCGCCGTCGGTCTCCCCCGGCCCGGCTGATCCGGGGAGACCGACGGCGCGGAGGGGGACGACTACGCGAAGAGGCCGGTGAGCCAGGTGCGCCAGGCCTCCTCGTTCTTCTGCGCGTCCGCTCCGGCGGCGAAGTCGTGGACGCTGACGCCGACAGGGGCGCCGAAGTGGTTGCGACCGAAGACTCGGTACATGGCGTCGTCCGTGCGCAGGCCCACGAAGTAGCGGTTGCGGTAGTCCAGGACGGCGTCGACCGGGCCGGTGCCGGGCAGTTCGACCCGTACGGTCGCGCCCTCGGCCGCGTCGTCCGCCAGCCCGAGTCCCCGGCTCACGACGTCGAGGCCGCCCGGCTCGTTCGAGGTGTCGGGGGCATCCACGCTCATGAACACGGCCGCCTTGCCGGTGTAGTGCAGCAGGTACTGCCGCAGGGTGTGCAGATAGAAGTCGGTGTGCTTGTCGGCACCGTCGTACTGGTTGTCCCAGTCCTCGACCAGGATGCCGCTGTGGACGTAACGCACCCAGGAACCGCCGCCCTCGCGGGGCTCGATGACGTGATCGAGCTGGTTGAAGGTCTGCTGGGTGATGCCTTCCACGTCCTCGGTGCGGCCGGTCAGCCGGTGGGGAGGATCCCAGGCGGTGACGGTGCCGCCGTAGGGAGCGGCGCCTCCCTCGCGGGGTTCGTACTCCATCGGCCAGAGCCAGCCGGCCGTCCCGGTGGTGATCGCCTCCCAGACCTGCTGGGGCTCGGCGTCGACCTCGAACTCCCGGACGATCTCGAATTCCTTGGACATGACGTCTCCTTGTGTCGTGCTGGGTGTCGTGCTGGTTCAGTGCGTCGATGAGGGGATGGGGATGGACGGTCAGGCGCGCCGCGACGCCCCGGCGAGGTGGTGGTCGTGCGCAGCGGGTGGCCTTGTCATGACGGCTCCCCGGGCAGCGCGGCGGGGGCCCCGGTGTCCGGGCCCTCGACTGCGTCCGGGATCTTCACGGTCGGGTGGAGCGCCACGACAAGGCGGTGATCGCGGCCGCCGGGGGCGTCCTCGGCGTGGTACCGGGCGATCAGCGCGCTCACGCCCTGGGTGAGCTCCTCGACGAACGCGGCGCGGTCGGCGGCGGAGGCGAACCGCACCTCGGCGTCGAGCGCATAGGTCGCGAGCCGCTTGCGCGCCTTGGCCGCGCCGGTGATCAGGCTGCCGACATCGCGCACGAGGCGCGCGGCGACCGCGAGCATCCAGCGCGCGGAGAGCTGGTCGCGGAACCCTGCCGGATCCGGCTGCACCGCGGCCAGAGCCAGCGGAGAGATGACGTACGAGGCCGCCGTGGCCCGCATCAGCCGCTCCGTGACGTTGCCCTTGCGTCGTTCACCGGCAAGCTCGACCAGTCCGTGCCGCTCCAGTGCCTTGAGGTGGTAGTTCACCTTCTGGCGGGGCAGGCCGACCCGGCCGGCGAGCATGGCCGCCGAGGCGGGGCCCGCGGCGAGCTCGGCCAGGAGCCGGGAGCGCACGGGGTCCAGCGAGACGGCGGCTGCCGCGGAGTCCTCGATCACTGTGACGTCCAACATGGCTCCACGGTCTCACCGAAAACTTTTCTTGTCCAGCACCCTTTTGTTGTCGGTGACAGGTCGCGGCGGGCCGACAGCGGCAGACCCCTGGGGCCTGGGCAGGTACAGGACAAGAGACCCTTGTCGGTCGTACGGAAAGGCGTGAGGGCACGGGATGGCTGCCCGTCCACGGCATCCCGGCGTCCCGGCGGGACCACGGCATCGACGGCATCGACGGCATCGGGAACGACGGGGTGCCCCCGATGGCGGCCGGGATCGAGCGGTGCCGCGAGCCCGCGTTCGACGCGGCGGAGCCCGATCTGCCCGACACCTGTCTCGACGACCCGGCCTCCCGCTGACGGCCGGTCACCAGCTCGCGTACAAAAGGATGATCGCGCGCTCACGCGCGACCGCAGCCTGCCCGTCGGGTCGACAACGATATCCGTGAGGGCCGGCAACGCCGGGTTCACCGTCGACGGCGCCCTGCCCGTCGATGAGTTCCGTCACGGCGCGCGGCAGCCAGGGGTCCGCTCGATAGGCACGGAGCTCGGCTCCGGTGTGTGGCGTCCGCCGTGCGGAACGACAGCGATGAGCGTCCTCGGAACTCCTCAGGACGCGGCCAGCACCGCCTGGACGGTCTTGCCGCCGCCCGGTCCGCCCCGTACCGCGAAGTGCCGGGAGAGCTCGCGCACCATGACGATGCCGCGCCCGCTCTCGTCGCTCTCCAGGGGCGAGCACACTCTCGGGTGTATCGGACTGGCGTCCTCGACCTCGACGGTGACCAGGCCCGGGTCGACGTGCAGCCGGAGCCGGCAGCCGCTGCGGCCGTGCCGGGTGGCGTTGGTGACCAGTTCGGACACGATCAGGGTGGCGTCCTCGATCTGGTCCCCCGTCACCGGCTCGCCGCAACGGCGGCTCAGGAAGACCGTCGTCAGATGGCGCGCCCAGCGGGCGGATGTCTCCGCCTGCGGCAGTTGATACGTCGCACGAGCGGCGCGCCGACGGGTGCGCCCTTGCGTACGCATCCTCATCACTCCGTTCCGGTCGGTGACACCCTCAAAGCCGAACGGGGCTGCCGTGCTCCGCGGATGCGCGACGGCGTGCCCCTACCTCCAAGTGGTGCCCGGACAGGGTGATCCGCAATCGGGGTTCATGTCACAGCGCGTTCACAGGACGGCTCACAGGACCCTCTGGCCCTTGCCGAGCGCGATGACGCCGTTCTTGGAGACCGTGTAGAGCTCCTGATCCCGCTCCGGGTTGACGCCGATGGTCGCACCGGGTGGCACGTCGACGTTCTTGTCCAGGATCGAACCACGGACGACAGCGCCCCTGCCTATCCGGACGTTGTCGTGCAGCACCGAACCCTGCACCACCGCGCCCTCACCGACCATCACACCGGGAGAGAGGACGGACCGGGTGACCTGCCCGCGGACCACACAGCCGGGGCTGACGATCGACTCGCTCGCGATGCCGGCGCCGATGAAGCGGGCCGGCGGCAGCTGGCCCGGGTGCGTGTAGATGGGCCAGCGGCGGTTGTAGAGGTCGAAGGCCGGCCGGTCGGGTATCAGATCCATGTGGGCGTCGTAGTACGAGTCGAGGGTGCCCACGTCGCGCCAGTAGCCGTGTTCCCGTGGCGACTCCCCCGGCACATGGTTCTCGTTGAAGTCGTAGACCTGCGCCATGCCCTGCTCGGTGAGCATCGGCAGGATCGAACCGCCCATGTCGTGGACGGAGTTGTCGTCCTCGGCGTCCCGGTACAGCGCGTCGACGAGGACCTTGGTGGTGAAGAGGTAGTTGCCCATGGAGGCGAAGACCCGCTCGGGGTCGCCGGGCAGTCCGGGCGGGTCCGCGGGCTTCTCGAGGAACCGCTCCACTCTCGCGCCGTCGGACGCAGGCGTGATGATGCCGAAGGAGGACGCCTCGGCGCGCGGGACCCTGATCCCGGCGACGGTGACCCCCGCGCCTCCCTCGATGTGCTGCTTGAGCATCTGCCGCGGGTCCATCCGGTACACATGGTCGGCGCCGAACACGGCGATGTAGTCGGGCTGTTCGTCATTGACCAGGTTGAGCGACTGGAGGATCGCGTCCGCGCTGCCGAGGTACCACCGCCGGCCGAGCCGCTGTTGGGCCGGGACCGGTGTCACGTAGTTGCCGAGGAGGCTCGACATCCGCCACGTCGTGGTGACATGCCGGTCCAGCGAGTGCGACTTGTACTGCGTCAGCACGCAGATGCGCAGAATGTCCCCGTTGACGAGACTGGAGAGGACGAAGTCGACGAGGCGGTACATCCCGCCGAACGTCACCGCCGGTTTCGCACGGTCGGCGGTGAGCGGCATCAGCCGCTTGCCCTCCCCGCCGGCCAGAACGATCCCGAGCACCGAAGGTCCACCGCGCATCGTGCCCCCTCACACCTGCTGTGTGTGTCGCACTGCCGTCCCTGTCACACCTGCTTGAGCAGGTCCTCGTACAGCTCGTACGTCCGCCGGGCCACCTGGTCCCAGCCGAACTCGCGGACCGCGCGCTGCCGTCCGGCAGCGCCCATCCTGGCGGCCTCCGCCGGATCGTCGAGTACCCGGTTCACCGCCTGTGTAAGACCGGATTCGAAATCCTCCGGGTGACGCGCCTCGTAGGGCACGAGCAGACCGGTGCGTCCGTCGTCCACGACCTCGGGGATGCCGCCGACCGAGGAGGCGACGACGGGAGTGCCGCACGCCATGGCCTCCAGGTTGACGATGCCGAGCGGTTCGTACACCGAGGGGCAGACGAACACGGCCGCATGGCTGAGGAGTTGGATGACCTGCGGCCGTGGCAGCATCTCGGGGATCCAGTGCACGCCGTCGCGCACCCGCTCCAGTTCGTCCACCAGTTCGCGGAACTCGGCGCCGATCTCGGGGGTGTCCGGCGCTCCGGCACACAGCACCAGCTGGGCATCGGGGTCGAACGAGCGGGCCGCGCGCAGCAGATGCGGCACCCCCTTCTGACGGGTGATGCGGCCGACGAACAGGACGAAGGGCCGGTCCGGGTCGAGACCGATCCGCCTCAGCGCGGCCGTCTCGTGATCGGGCCGGTAGAGCCGGGTGTCGATGCCGTTGTGGATCACGTGCACGCGGTCGGCGTCGAGGGCGGGATAGCAGGCGAGGATGTCGTCCCGCATGCCGCGGGACACCGCGACGACCGCGTCGGCCGACTCGATCGCCGTGCGCTCGGCCCAGCTGGAGAGGGCGTAACCGCCACCGAGCTGCTCCGCCTTCCAGGGCCGCAGCGGCTCCAGGGAATGCGCCGTCATCACATGCGGCACGCTGTGGAGGAGCTTGGCGAGATGACCCGCCAGATTGGCGTACCAGGTGTGGGAGTGGACCAGTTCACGTCCGCCGAGCTCGGCGGCCATGGCGATGTCGACGGCGAAGGTGCGCAGTGCGTCGTTCGCCCCGTCGAGCCGGGACGGCGCTCGGTGCCGCAGCACCCCTTCCGCCTCGCCCTCGCCCCAGCAGTGGACCTCCAGGTCGGCGAGCGTTCTCAACTCCCGGGCGAGGAACTCCACATGGACACCGGCGCCCCCGTACACGTCCGGGGGGTACTCGCGTGTGAGCAGTCCGACCTTCACCCCTTGATGGTCACCCACGCGCGGCGTACGGGGAAGACCGCGGTCAGGATCACCGCGCCGTCCGGCGGGGCGGTCGGTCGAAGACGCAGTCGCCGCACAGTCCGCCGCCGGGCACGCGGTAGTAGAGACAGCATGTGCTGCGGCGCATGGCCGGGCCGCGGACCGTGCCCTTCAGATCGGGGTGGCTCAGCAGTTCGGCGGCGAGGGCGGCGGCCCGTTCGGCCACAGCGGTCCCACCGCCGCGGCGGGCCCGGTCGGCGAGCACGCGCACGGCTCCGGCGAGCGCCGAGCCGGCGTTTCCCCACAGCAGCTGCCGGGAGACGGTCGTGTCCCGGCACAGCGCGTCGGCGAGGGGGACGAGATGCCCGTACTGGACCGTCTCACGCAGGGTGACCGCGGTTGCGGACAGTGAACCGGAGCCGGTGAGCCACAGATCGTCCGGTGCGCCGTGTTCGGGCGCCCAGTGCAGCCGCTCGGCATCGAGATCGGGGATCTCGCCGTACAGGGCGGCGGACCCGAGGGCGATGGACCACAGCCGGGCGGCGAGTCCCAAGTGCGCGACTGAGGCCGCCACGCGCCGCTCGGTGGTGCCGAGGCGGGCCGCGACGGTGTCGATCCTGGTGACGAGGGGAGCGGTCTCGCCGGCGTACAACCGGGCCAGGGGCGCGCCTCCCCCGCCGGAGGGATCCGTGCGCAGCGCGAAGAAGCCGCCGACCGCGTCCAGCTCCGTCAGGTCCATCCCCAGCTCACCGCCCTGTTCTCGAGTATTTCTCGACCGCCGCGCAACACCGGTCACCGTAACGTCGGGCGTACACCGGTCCACCCCCGCTGACCTGCCCGACCGCCGCACGGGGGACTTTTGGCCTAGGCTCGTACTACGTCGGCAGTACGTCCAAATGCCTGCTCAAGGACGACGACGCGAACGCGGAACAGGGAGATCGTGGTCTCTATGAGTTCCCTTGTGCCGGCAGTGCTGCTGTCACTGGTCTCCGCGGTCGCCTATGCGGCCGGGGCGATCGTGCAGGAGCATGTCGCGGCATCCACCTCCGCCCGGCCCTACGCCCCGCTCCACCACGCGGGGTGGTGGTTCGCCGTGGCGCTGAACTCGCTGGGTGCGGTGCTCCACGTCGTCGCGCTGGCGTACGGGCCGCTGAGCCTGGTGCAGCCGCTCGGCGCGCTCACGATCGTCTTCGCCCTGCCGATGGCCGCCCTGTTCGTCCGGCGTGGGGTGGGCGCCACCGCGTGGAGGGGCGCGCTGATGGCGACGGCCGGTCTCGCAGGTCTGCTGGCGCTGACCGACACGGCGGACACGCACTCGTTGGGCATGGGCCAGCGTGGGGTGCTCGCGGCGGCGACGTTCGGCGGGGTGGCTCTCCTCTTCCTCGTCGCCCAGACCATTCACCGGCCGGTCCTGCGCAGTGTGCTGCTCGCGGCGTCGGCGGGTGTGGCCTTCGGTATCGCGTCGGTGTTCACCAAGACGGTGGCGGTGGACTGGGACTGGTCGGCGCCGCTCGCCCAGTGGAGCAGTCTGCTGGTGACGGGGGTGCTCGCGATCGGTGGTCTGCTGCTGTCGCAGGCGTCGTACCGGGGCGCGGGTCTGGCCGCACCGCTCGCCACGGTGACCGTGGTCAACCCGGTCATCGCGGCGGCCGTCGGCATCACGATGTTCGGCGAATCGTTCCGGGGCGGCATCCCGGGCACCCTGCTCGCGCTCGGCTTCGGCGCCCTGGCGGCCGGCGGTCTGATCCTGCTGACGACGGAACGTCTCGCCGCCGCCGGGAGGAAGGACGCGGACGGTTCCCCAGCGGCGGGAGACGCGGACGGGCGCGGGCCCCGGGACGACCGGCGCGCGCCCGGCGACGACCGGTCGTCACAGACCCCCGGGACGCCGGGAAGGGCGCCCGAGCAGCGGACCCCGGTCTCAGACCGAGACGCCGCCCGCCCTGAGGTAGGCGAGGGGATCGATGTCGGATCCGTACCCCGGACCCGTACGGATCTCGAAGTGGAGATGCGGTCCTGAGCTGTTGCCGGTCGACCCCGAGCGGCCGATGCGCTGGCCGCTCGTGACCTGCTGGCCGGAGCGCACGGTGAGCGCCGACAGATGCGCGTACTGGCTGTACTTGCCGTCCGTGTGACGGATGACGACCTGGTAGCCGTACGCACCGGCCCAGCCGGCCGAGATGACCCGGCCGGAGGCGACGGACTTCACGGACGTCCCGGTCGGGACGGGGAAGTCGACGCCCGTGTGGTAGCCGCTGGACCAGGAGGAGCCGGCTTTGCGGTACGGCGTGCCGGTGGAGGCGTCGACCGGGGCGCTGAAGCCGGACCTCTGCACGGGCTTCTTGACGTGTGCGGGCTTGGCCGCCTGCTGCTTGGGCACCTGTTGCTTCGGGGCCTGCTGCTTGGGCGGCTGCTGCCTGGGGGCCGGGCGGGGCTTGGCCGCGGGCCTGCGCTCGGGTGCCTCCGCGGACGGAACGGGTCCCGTGCGGCTCTTGGGCGCCTCGATGCGCAGGATCAGCTTCTGACCGGGGTGGATGAGGTCGGGGTCGGGCCCCACGACCGTACGGTTCTGTGCGTACAGGCCCTGCCAGCCGCCGCGTACGTCTTCGGCGTCGGCGATCCGTGAGAGCGAGTCGCCGCGGGCCACGGTGTAGCCCTCCCGATGCGTGGGCACCGTCGTCGGCGTCGCCTTCGGGGGCGCCGACCGACGCTGGGCCGCGGGTCTGTCCCGGCGGTCGCTCTGCTTGCCCTTCGCGTCGGTCTTCGCCGCTAATCGGCGGTCCGGCGCGATGTCGGGAGCGTCCCCGCCGCGGGTGAGACCGGCGCGCGCGGAGCAGACCGGCCACGCTCTCGGGCCCTGCCCCTCGAGGACCTTCTCGGCGACGGCTATCTGCTGGTCCTTGCTGGCGAGGTCGGCGCGCGGGGCGTACTGCCTGCCGCCGTAGGCCTCCCAGGTGGACTGGGTGAACTGGAGTCCGCCGTAGTAGCCGTTGCCGGTGTTGATGCGCCAGTTGTTGGTGGACTCGCAGGCGGCCACCTTCTCCCAGACGTCCACCGAGGCCGCATGGGTCGTACCGGCACCGATGAGCGGCAGGGCCATGCCGGCTCCGCCCGCGGTGACGGTGAGTGAGGCGCGGTTGATGCGGCTCGGCTGATATCGGCGGTGCCGACCGGTTGCGGCCATCTCGAGACTCCCCCACTGACATGTAGGTCACGTCGCAAGCGGTCAACTTAGGTGCTGTGCACCGACCGTGACAAGGATTCAGCCCAGGCGTACCGGGGCGGCGGGGGCGGGAGGGCGCCGGTGCGGTCGATCAGCCGGGGGCGCCCTCGGTCGCGGCCGGGGCGGGTGACCAGCGACGGCCGGCGCCGACCCGTTCGGCGCCTGCCGGATCGCCGGCCCCGGCAGCCGGCGGACGACTGCCGCCCCGGGCGAGGAAGTCGGCGAGCGGCAGGGTCGCGGCGCCGACGGTGACCGCGTCGGGGCCGAGCCGGCCGAGTTCGATGGTGGTGCGCGCGGCGGCATGGTCGAGGGCGTACTCACCCGCGTACCGGCGCACTTCGGGGAGCAGATGGGGTCCGATCAGCAGTCCGGCCCAGCCGCCGAGGAGGATGCGCTCGGGACGGAAGAGGTTGATCAGGTCCGCGACCGCGGCACCCAGGTACTCGGCGGTGTCGTCGAGCAGGGAGAGTGCGACCGGGTCCGGATCGGGGCCGTGGGGCCCGGGGAAGGCGGCGGCCAGCAGAGTGGCGAGCGCGGTCTCGTCGTCGGCGGCGGCCGGGAGGGGGCCGCCCGCCTCCTGCCAGCGTTCGCGCAGCGCTTCCGCGCCGGCGTACGCCTCCAGGCAGCCGAGGGATCCGCAGCGGCAGCGCCTGCCCCGGATCCGGACCGTGGTGTGACCCCATTCGAGGGCGCTGTTGCTGGCGGACTCCTCGCGCGTGGCGGCGTGGACGACGCAGGCGCCGACGCCGGACCCGATGAGGGCGACGGCCGCTTCCCGGGCGCCACGTCCGCCGCCGAACCACATCTCCGCCTGGCCCAGGGTCTTGGCCCCGTTGTCGATGAACAGCGGTACTTCCCGGGGCAGTTCGATGGCCTCGCGGAGCAGTTTCTCGAAGGGGACGGCGGTCCAGCCGATGGTCTGGCCGTGCACGATCGCGCCGTCCTGTGCGTCCTGCTCGATGATGCCGGGCACGCCGATGCCGATGCCGAGCAGACCGGCCGCGTCCACGCCGGCGTCCCGCAGGACGTCGGCGACGCCGATGCTCACATGGGAGACGACGCGGTCGACGTCGTAGCCGTGCTGGGCCAGCAGCCGTTCCGTGCGGGCGAGCTCGGTGAGGGACAGGTCGAAGAGTTCGACCCGTACGCGCGTCTCGCCGATGTCGATGCCGATGAGCAGACCGCCGGACGGGGTGACACGCAGCAGGGTGCGCGGCCGGCCGCCGTCGGAGTCGACGACACCGGCCTCTTCGAGCACTCCCTCGGCGACCAGCTCGGCCACCACATTGCTGATAGAGCCTGAACTCAGGCCGGTGGCCGGTCCGAGCTCCTGGCGGCTCAACGGGCCGTCGAAATACAACCGTTGCAGAACCCTGGCCCGGTTGCCGCGCCGCAGGTCACGCACTGTCCGTCTGTTGCGCTCCGCCATGGTGCTCCTTCCCTCGTCGCAACATACCCCGGTCGCAGACCTTGACGCGACCTTCCCTCACCTCTTAAATCACGATCTAAATTAAGTCATGGATGCCGTTCGGGAATCGAACGCAGCCATCCCCGGGAAGGGGCCATCTCTCATGCGCACCATCAGAGCCGCAGCAGCCGTCACCGTCATCAGCGCGCTCGTCGCCATATCCGGCTGCGGCGGTGGTTCCTCCACCGACGGAAGCGGCAGCAACGAATCCCCCAAAACGCTCACGTACTGGGCCTCCAACCAGGGCCCCAACATCGAGGCCGACAAGAAGATCCTCACGCCCGAACTCAAGAAGTTCGAGAAGGAAACGGGCATCAAGGTCAAGTTGGAGGTCATTCCCTGGTCCGACCTCCTCAACCGGATCCTTGCCGCCACGAGTTCCGGACAGGGCCCCGACGTCCTGAACATCGGCAACACCTGGTCCGCATCGCTCCAGGCGACGGGCGCCCTGCTGCCCTGGGACCAGAAGAACTTCGACGCGATCGGCGGACGGGACCGCTTCGTCGACTCGGCCGTCGCCTCCGCGGGCGCCGAGGGCAAGGACCCCGCGGCCGTGCCGCTGTACTCGCTCGCGTACGCCCTCTACTACAACAAGAAGATGTTCGCCGACGCGGGCATCTCACAGCCGCCGGCCACCTGGGACCAGCTCGTGGCGGACGGCAAGAAGATCTCCAAGGGCGGGAAGTGGGCGCTGGGCGCCGAGGGCGGCAACCTCGCCAACAACATCCACCAGGTCTTCGTCCTCGCCAAGCAGCACAACGCCGACTTCTTCGACTCCGCCGGCAAGCCCACCTTCACCTCCGACGGCGCGGTCGCCGCGGTGAAGCAGTACGTGGACTTCATGGCCAAGGACAAGATCGTCGCTCCGGGCAACGCGGAGTACGCGCAGAACCAGTCGCTCCAGGACTTCGCCCGCGGCAAGACGGCGATGGTGCTGTGGCAGGCCGCCGCGTCCACCTTCGCGGCCCAGGGCATGAAGCCCGCGGACTGGGGCGTGGCACCCGTGCCCGTCCAGCAGGGCGCGCCCGGCACCGGCGCGAACACCAACTCCATGGTCGCCGGCATCAACATCGCGGTCTTCAACAACACCAAGAACGTGGACGGCGCGAAGAAGTTCGTGAAGTTCATGACGAGCGACGCCGAGCAGAAGCTCCTCAACAAGACATACGGATCGATCCCGCCGGTCACGGCCGCGCAGCAGGACCCGGCGTTCGCCGCACCGGATCTGAAGGTCCTGCGCGACACGCTGTCCACGAGCGCAGCGCCGCTGCCGCAGGTGCCGACGGAGTCGCAGTTCGAGACCACGGTCGGCACGGCCGTGAAGGAGCTGTGGGCGGACGCCGCGGCCGGCCGCCCGGTGACCACGGCGTCCGTCAAGGAACGTCTGGACAAGGCCCAGCAGCAGATGCAGCAGTGAGGCACACCCGATGACCACCACCGTCACTCCCGGCCGCACCGGCCCGGCGGACACCGGTGAGCGGGTGGGGAAGGGGGATGCGCGGCGCAGGATGCCGCGCATCCCCGACCGGATCCGCCACGGCGGTCTGCCCTATCTCCTCCTGCTGCCCGCGGTCCTGCTCGAACTCCTCATCCACCTGGTCCCGATGGTGATCGGGATCGTGATGAGCTTCCGTCAGCTCACGCAGTTCTACATCCGCAACTGGGGCGAGGCCCCGTGGACGGCCTTCGACAACTACCGGATCGCCGTCGACTTCAGCGCGCCGATCGGCGAGGACCTGCTCAACTCGTTCCTCGTCACCTGTGCGTTCACCGTTCTCGCCGTCGGCCTGTCCTGGCTCTTCGGCGTCGCCGCGGCGATCATGATGCAGGAGAACTTCCGCGGCCGGGGACTGCTGCGGGCCGTCTTCCTCACGCCGTACGCCCTGCCGGTGTACGCGGCCGTCATCACCTGGGCCTTCATGTTCCAGCGGGACAACGGCATGATCAATCACGTCCTGCACGACCAGTTGGGACTGACCGACCAGCCGTCCTTCTGGCTGATCGGCGACAACGCGTTCTTCGCGGTGGTCGTCGTCGCGGTCTGGAAGTCGTGGCCGTTCGCGTTCCTGATCGTGATGGCGGGACTCCAGAACATCCCGCGCGAGCTCTACGAGGCCGCCGCGATCGACGGCGCGGGCGTCTGGCAGCAGATCCGCAAGATCACCCTGCCGTCGCTGCGGCCGGTCAACCAGGTGCTCGTCCTGGTGCTGTTCCTGTGGACGTTCAACGACTTCAACACGCCTTACGTGCTCTTCGGACGGGCGGCCCCGGAGGCGGCCGACCTCATCTCGGTGCACATCTACCAGTCGTCCTTCGTCACCTGGAACTTCGGCCAGGGTTCGGCGATGTCCGTCCTGCTGCTGCTCTTCCTGCTGGTGGTGACGGCCGTCTATCTGCTGCTCACCTCCCGCACTCCGCGAGGAGCCTCCCGCACAAGGAAGAGCGCCGATGCCTAGGCCGCCCCGATCCCCGATCGCACCGCCGCAGTCCTTCCTCTGGACCCGCCGGGTCGTGCTGACCCTGCTGACGGTCTTCGCCCTGCTGCCCGTCTATGTGATGCTCAGCAGTTCGCTGAAGCCGCTCCAGGACGTCTCGGGCCAGTTCCGCTGGATTCCCTCCGGTCTGACCATCCGGCCCTACATCGACATCTGGAACACCGTTCCCCTCGCCCACTACTTCGTCAACTCGCTGATCGTGGCGGTGTCGGCGACGGTGCTGTCCGTGGTGATCGCGGTGTTCGCCGCCTACGCGGTGAGCCGCTACCGGTTCCGCGGCAAGCGGATCTTCACCGTCACGGTGCTCTCCACGCAGATGTTCCCGGGGATCCTGTTCCTCCTGCCCCTGTTCCTGATCTTCGTGAACATCGGCAACAGCACGGGCATCGCGCTGTACGGCTCGCGCGGCGGACTGATCCTCACCTATCTGACGTTCTCGCTCCCCTTCTCGATCTGGATGCTGATCGGCTACTTCGACTCCATCCCGCGAGACCTGGACGAAGCCGCGATGGTGGACGGCTGCGGCGCCCTCGGGGCGCTCTTCCGGGTCGTCGTGCCCGCCGCGGTCCCCGGCATCGTCGCCGTGTCGGTCTACGCGTTCATGACGGCCTGGGGCGAAGTCCTCTTCGCCTCCGTGATGACGAACGACACCACACGAACGCTCTCCGTCGGTCTGCGCGGCTACGCCACCGAGAACGACGTCTACTGGAACCAGGTCATGGCCGCGTCGCTGGTCGTCAGCGTGCCCGTCGTCGCCGGGTTCCTGCTCCTCCAGCGCTATCTCGTCGCCGGCCTCACCGCCGGCGCAGTCAAGTGACCTCAAGCGAAAGGCAGTCCGTGAACGACCTCAACGCCCTTCCGCCCGATTTCACCTGGGGCGTCGCGACCGCCGCCTACCAGATCGAGGGTGCCGTGGCCGAGGACGGCCGCTCGCCCTCGATCTGGGACACGTTCTCGCACACCCCGGGCGCGGTGGACAACGGCGACACCGGCGACGTGGCCTGCGACCACTACCACCGCTGGCCCGAGGACATCTCTTTGATGCGGCAGCTCGGGGTGGGGGCCTACCGGTTCTCGATCGCCTGGCCGCGCGTCGTCCCCGGCGGCGACGGCCCGGTGAACCCCGCGGGCCTCGCCTTCTACGACCGTCTCGTCGACGGTCTGCTGGAAGCGGGCATCACCCCCTTCGCCACGCTGTACCACTGGGATCTGCCGCAGGCGATGCAGGACCGGGGCGGCTGGCCGGCCCGCGAGACCGCCGAGCACTTCGCCGCGTACGCGTCGGCGGTCGCCGACCGGCTCGGCGACCGCGTGAAGGACTGGGCGACGCTGAACGAGCCGCTGTGCTCGTCGTGGATCGGCCATCTGGAAGGCAAGATGGCGCCCGGTCTCACCGATCTGACGGCGGCGGTACGGGCCTCGTACCATCTGCACCTCGGCCACGGACTCGCCGTGCAGGCGATCCGCGCGGCCTCGTCCGACGCACGCGTCGGCATCGTCAACAACCTCTCCCCCATCGAGCCCGCGAGCGACCGTCCCGAGGACCGGGCCGCGGCGGTGCGGGCGGACGGTCACACCAACCGCTGGTGGCTCGACCCGATCCACGGCCGCGGGTATCCGCAGGACATGCTGGACCTGTACGGGGTCGAACTCCCGGAGAAGGCGGGCGACCTGGAGACCATCGCGGCCCCGCTCGACTGGCTCGGGCTCAACTACTACTTCCGCCAGATCGTCACCGCCGACCTCAGCGGCCCGGTCCCGTACGCCAAGCAGATCTACACGCCCGGCGCCCGGCACACCGCCATGGACTGGGAGGTGCACGCCGACGGTCTGGAGCAGCTGCTCGTGCGGCTGTCGCAGGAGTACGGCGCGCAGCGCGTCTTCGTCACCGAGAACGGCTCGGCGTATCCCGACGTCGTCCGAGCCGACGGGACCGTCGACGACCCCGAGCGGGTGCGCTATCTGGAGGAGCATCTCGCGGCATGCGGTCGGGCGGCTCGCCGGGGCGCGTCCGTGGCGGGCTACTTCGCCTGGTCGCTGCTGGACAACTTCGAGTGGGCGTACGGCTACGACAAGCGCTTCGGCCTGGTGCACGTCGACTACACGACGCAGAAGCGGACCATCAAGGGCAGTGGGTACCGGTACGCGGACATCGTCCGTGCCGCGTCCCGCAGGGCCCGCCTTCTCGGTCTTCGGTTCTCCTCCGGCCGGACCGTCACACCGCGGCAGCCCTGCCCTCGGGCCTCACACCGCGGCCGGGGCCGTGGGCTCGGTCCCCGTCCTGGCGCAGACGGAGGCGGCGACCTGGGCGGCGAACTCCAGCATGACCCCGGCGGACGACGGCGAGAGCGCCCGGTCCCAGCTCCTCTCGGCGCCCAGCCAGGTCAGGATCCCGGTCATGAACGCGTCGCCGGCGCCGATGGTGTTGACCACCTCGACGGGGACAGCGGGGACGGAGACGGGTTCCGCGCCGGGCACATACGCGGTCGCGCCCTGGGCCCCGCGGGTCACCACCACCAGCCGGCCCTCGTCCGCCAGCCTGCGGCAGCTCCGGTCCGGTTCGGTGTCCGGCCAGAGCCGCACCAGGTCCTCGTCGCTGGCCTTCACGACATGCGCGAGGGCGCACAGGTCCCGCAGCCGTCGCAGACCGCGGACGGCGTCGACGGTCCGGTCCTCGCGCACATTGGGGTCGACCACCAGCAGTGAGTGCCGTGCCGCCTCCTGTGCGACGGCGGCGACCGCCCTCGCCGCGGGTTCGACGACCGCCGCGAGCCCGCCCACGTACACGGCGCCGAACCGGGCGGCCTCCTCGGCCGGCCGCGGCAGCCGGAAGGTCGCCGTGTCCTCGAGGTGGAAGTGGTAGGCGTTGCCGCTGCTGCCCGGGTCGGCGACCGCGAGCGCCGTCGGGAGGTCCGCCCTCGCACTGAGTCCGACGTCGACGCCCGCGCCGGTCAGCCACTGCTCGACGGACCGTCCGAAGCCGTCGTCGCCGAGACCTCCGGCGAAGCAGACCCGCCGGCCGAGCAGGGCGAGGCCGACCGCCACATTGGCGGGCGCGCCGCCCGGCTGAGCACGCAGCACGCCGGGCTCACCGGCCACCGGGACGAGGTCGATCAGCGCTTCGCCGACGACGAGCACCGCATCGGACGCGCGGGTCACGGCTCCACCACGATCTTGCGCCCGATGCCGGCCTGGAAGCGTTCGATCGCCTGCGGGTACTGCTCCAGGGGCAGCCGGTCGCTGATGAAGACGGACGGGTCGAGTACTCCGGCCGCGAAGAGGGCGGCGGCCCGCTCGTAGCTGTGGAGCACCGCCATCGATCCGGTGATGGTGATCTCCTGGTTGTAGATCCGGTAGGGCTCGATGACGGCGGTCGTCGCGTAGTCGGCGACCCCGAACTGGAGGAAGGTGCCTCCCTTGGCGACGCGGCCGAGGCCGTCCTGGATGGCTCCGGCGTTGCCCGTGGCGTCGATGACGACGTCCCAGCCGCCCGGCCGGTCCAGCGCGTCCGCGCCGGATGCCGTCCGCGAGCAGCCGAGCAGGCTCGCGGTGGCGAGGCGTTCGGGGTTGACGTCGAGGACGTCGACGGATGCGGCGCCGGTGCGCTTGGCGAGCTCCAGCATCATCAGGCCCATGGTGCCGGAGCCGTAGATCAGCACCTCGGCGGCGAGCGTGCTGTTGAGTACGTCGTAGCCGCGCACCGCGCAGGAAAGCGGCTCGATGAGGGCCGCGTCATGGACGTCGATGTGGTCGGGCAGGCGTACGCAGTTGGCGACCGGAGCGACGGCGTACTCGGCCGCGCCGCCGGGGACGGTGACGCCGATGGCGGCCCACCGGTCGCACAGATTGCCGCGGCCCGACCGGCAGTAGCGGCACTCGTGGCAGTGCAACGACGGATCGACGGCGACCCTGTCCCCGACGGCCAGTTCGGTGACGTCGGCGCCGATACCCACGACCTCACCGGCGAACTCGTGGCCGGGCACGATCGGAAGCGTCGGTGCGAACTCGCCCTGGAGAATGTGCAGATCGGTGCCGCACAGTCCGCAGGAGGCGACGTCGACGACGACCTCGCGAGGGCCGGGGGTGGGGTCGGGAACCGTCGTGACCGAGACCTTGCCGGAGGCTTCGACGATCGCTGCCCTCATTTGACTGCTCCAAGCGAGAGGCCCTGGACGAGCTTGTCCTGGGCGGCGTAGCCGGCGGCGAGCACCGGCAGGGACACGATGACGGAGGCGGCGCACAGCTGGGCGAGGAAGAGGCCCTGGCTGGTGACGAATCCGGTCAGGTAGACGGGTGCCGTCTGGGCGACGACGCCGGTGAGCACCCGTGCGAACAACAGCTCGTTCCAGCTGAAGATGAAGCAGATCAGGGCGGTGGCCGCGATCCCCGGCCCGGCGACGGGCGCGACGACCCGGGCCAGCACGGTGGGCAGCCGGGCGCCGTCCACCTGGGCGGCCTCGATGATGGAGACCGGCACGTCGGCGAGGAAGGACTGCATCATCCACACCGCGATCGGCAGGTTCATCGAGGTGTAGAGGATGACGAGGAGCCAGATGTTGTCCAGCATCCCGGCGTTCTTCGCGAACAGATAGACGGGCAGCAGTCCGGCGACGACGGGCAGCATCTTCGTGGAGAGGAAGAAGAACATCACGTCGGTCCACTTGCGGACCCGCCGGATGGACAGGGCGTATGCGGCCGGCAGCGCGAGGACGAGCACCAGGACGGTCGAGAGCAGCGACGCGGAAAGGGAGTTGATCAGGGGCGGCCATGGGGTCGGGCCCCCTCCGCCGCCGAAGAACTGACGGTAGCCGTCCAGGGTCAGCGACGCGGCGAGCGACGGCGGGTTGGTGGCGGCGTCGGCCTCGGAGTGCAGCGAGGTCAGCACCATCCACAGGGCAGGCAGGCAGAAGGCGAGCCCGACGATCCAGGCGACGCCTCCGAGGGCCGCGGAGCGCCGTCCGGCCTTGCGTGCCGCGGGCGGCAGTTGGGGGGTTCGGCCGGTGGCCGCGGGCTCGGTGGTGGTGGCAGCGCTCATGCGCGGTTCGCCTCCTCGCGGAAGAGGGAGGAGACCACCCGGAGAGCGAAGGTCGCGATGATCATGGTGCCGATCACCACGACGACTCCCGCGGCGGACGCCAGCCCGTACTCGTGGGCTCGGTAGAAGGTCTCGTAGATCGTGTAGGGGAGGTTGGCGGTGCCCAGTCCGCCGGAGGTGATGGTGAACACCGCGTCGAAGTTCTGCACGATGTACACGGAGCCGAGCAGAACGCCCAGTTCGAGGTAGCGGCGCAGATGCGGCAGGGTCAGATAGCGGAAGGTCTGCCAGCTGCTCGCCCCGTCCAGCCGCGCGGCCTCCATCATCTCGGCGGGCCGGCTCTGCAGACCGGCGAGCAGGATGAGCATCATGAACGGGGTCCACTGCCACACCAGCGCCGCCTCGACGGCGAGGAGCGGCATGCCGGATATCCAGTCCGGCTGCGACATGCTCTCGATCCCGAACAGGTCGCCGACCCAGGTGAGCGCTCCGTTCAGCAGCCCGTACTCCGGGTTGTAGAGCGCGTGCTTCCACAACAGGGCGGCGGAGATCGGCACGATCAGGAAGGGTGTGATGAGCAGCGTGCGCACCATGCCCCGGCCGAAGAAGGTGCGGTCCAGGAGGAGGGCGAAGAGCAGGCCGAGGACCACGGTGACGAGGACGACGGCCACCGTCAGCACCACCGTGGTGATGACGGACTCCCGCAGCGCCGGGTCGGTGACGACGGACGCGTAGTTGGACAGCCCCGTGAAGTGGCGCTTGTCCGGGCTGAGGGAGTTCCAGTCGAAGAGCGAGGTCACCAGGGTTGCCACGAACGGCAGTTGGGTGACGGCGATCAGGAAGACGAGGGCGGGCAGCAGCGGGGCGCGGGTGGCCCACGCGCGGGCCCGGCCACTCTTTCCGGTTCGCGCCACGGCGGGACGGCGCGACAGTGCGGGCCGGCTGATCGATGTGGTCATCGGTACTCCTCGGCGACCTTCTCGGCCAGCTTCTGGGAGGCGGAGAGGGCCTTGTCCACGGACTGGCGGCCGGCGATGGCGGCACTGATCTCCTGGGCGACCTTGGTGCCGAGATCGGTGAACTCGGGTACGCCGACGAACTGGATCCCGGCGGTCGGCCGGGGCTGGGTGCCGGGGTTCTTCGGGTCGGCACTGGAGATGGCCTGCTCGGTGACGTCGGCGAACGCACCGGCTTCCTTGCGGTAGTCGGGGTTGGCGTAGGTCGACGCCCGTTTGCCCGCGGGCACGTTCGACCAGCCGCTCGTCCCGCCGACCAGGGCCTCGTACTTCTTGCCGGAGGCCCAGGAGATGAACTCCCAGGCGTCGTCGGACTTCTTGGATGCCTTCTGCATGCCCCAGGCCCAGGTGTAGAGCCAGCCGGAGCTCTTGGTGCGCTCGACCGGGGCCGGTACGTAGCCGATCTTCCCCTTCACCGGGGAGCCCGCCGCCTCCAGCGATCCGGCGCCGGCGGTGGCGTCGTACCACATGGCCGTCTTGCCCTGTGTCATGTTGTTGAGGCACTCGGCGTAGCCGGACTGCGGTGCGCCCAGCTCCCCGTGTTCGCGGACCAGGTTCACATAGAACTCGGTGGCCTTCTTGAACTCCGGTGCGGTGAGCCGCGGTTGCCAGTCCTCGGTGAACCAGGTGCCGCCCATGGTGTTGACCACGGTGGTCAGCGGGGCGATGACCTCGCCCCAGCCGGGCAGGCCGCGCAGGCAGATTCCCTTCATACCGCGCTCTGCCCCGTCCGCCTTCGCGGCGAGGTCGGCGACCTGCTGCCAGGTGGGTTTCGGGGGCATCGTCAGCCCCTTCTTCGCGAAAACGTCCTTGCGGTACATGAGGAAGGACGACTCGCCGTAGAAGGGTTCGGCGTAGAGCCTGCCGTCCGCGGCGGTCAGGGAGTCCCGCAGCGGTTCGAGGATGTCCTGCTGGTCGAAGGCGGCGTCGGCCCGGGCGTACTCGTCGAGGGGGTGCAGCCAGCCGTTCTTCGCGAAGAAGGGGACCTCGAAGTTGCTGATGGTGGCGATGTCGTACTGACCCGCCTGGTTGGAGAAGTCCTGGCTGATCTTGTCGCGTACGTCGTTCTCCGGGAGCACCGTGAAGTTGACCTTGATGCCGGTCTCCTCGGTGAAGTGTTTCCTGGTGAGCTTCTGCAGCTCGACCATCTGCGGGTTGTTCACCATCAGGACGTTGAGCGCGTCGCCGCCTCCGAAGGAGGTGCCGCCCGCTCCGGCGCAACCTGCCGCGAGCAGTGCCATCGCTGCCGTGCCCGCGCCCGCACGTACGCGGATTCCCCGTCGTCGTCGGTGGTGGGGCATGAGTTCTCCTGATCAGTCGTAGCGGCTCGGTGATCGGTGGTGCGGGGCATGGCCGGCCCGTCCCCCGGCCGGTGACGGGGGCTGGACAGGACATGTGTGGGGACTGGAGGGGAGGCCGGAGGAGGGGTCCTCCTCAGACGCGGACGACCTGGGGGCCGAGGAGGGAGTAGCGCTGGGCCTCGGCGGAGGGCAGGGCGGCGTCGGTGACGATGGCCTCGAAGTCGCCGACGTCGGCGAAGCGGCAGAAGCTGACCGCGCCGAACTTCGTGTGGATTCCCGTGAACACCCGGCGTCGTGAGCTGCGCATGGCCTGCGCCTTGACCTCGCTGACGGCCGGGTCGGGGGTGGTCAGTCCGTACTCACGGGAGATGCCGTTCGCGCCGACGTACGCCAGGTCGATGACGAAGTCGGCGAGCATCCGGGTGGCCCAGTGGTCGACGGTGGCCATGGTGCCGCCGCGCACCCGGCCTCCGAGAAGGAGTACGGCGATCTTCTCGGCGTCCGCGAGGACGGTCGCGACCGCGAGGGACGCGGTGACCACGGTCAGCGGCCGGTCCCTCGGCAGTGCCTCGGCGACGAGCTGCGGGGTGAAGCCCTCGTCGACGAAGACGGTTTCCGCGTCACCCAGCAGATCGGCGGCCGCGGCCGCGATCCGTGACTTCTGCGGCACATGACGGGTGGTGCGCACGGCGAGGGTGGTCTCGAAGCCGGCCGACTCGACGGGGTAGGCCCCGCCATGAGTGCGCCGCACGAGCCCGTGCTCCTCCAGGGCGTGCAGATCGCGCCTGATGGTCTCCTTGGCCACCCGGAAGACGCCCGCGAGAGCGGTGACGTCGACCGACCCGTCCCGTCGGGCCGTGTCGAGAATTCCCCGTCGGCGTTCCTCGGTGTCCACGCCACACTTCCCTGTTTCCGCTCCGTGCACTGTTCGCGCCGGGCCCGGAGTCCGTTCGGGCCCATGCCTCGTTTGTACAAGCAGTCCCGGCCGCTCGACCAGGCTCTTCGCCGAATCCGGTGTGCCCGTGTGCGCCCGTTTCCCCGACACGATCCCCGCTGGTCGCAGGGCCGGGCACGGGGATCGCGGGCCCCTGTCGTGCCCGCTTGGCCCCCCGGTGGCGTCCGAACGGCGCCCGAGGGCGGAGACTGGAACCGCACACCCCTTCGGGACCCGGAATGCGGTGAGCTCCGGAGGGCTGGAAAATCGATGAATGGCTGGGTCCGCCCGTACGTATGCGTAGGCGCGGACATGGATTCTCCGACGGACTTCCAGGAGCACACGTATGAGTGGTACAGCCCAGATCGGTGTCACCGGGCTCGCGGTGATGGGGCGCAATCTCGCCCGTAACTTCGCGCGCAACGGCTTCACCGTCGCCGTGCACAACCGCACCGCGGCGAAGACACGGGCGCTGGTGGAGGAGTTCGGCGACGAGGGCGCGTTCGTCCCCGCCGAGTCGGCGGAGGAGTTCGTCGCGGCGCTGGAGCGGCCGCGCCGCCTGGTGATCATGGTGAAGGCCGGTGACCCCACGGACGCGGTGATCGAGGAGTTCGCGCCGCTGCTGGAGGAGGGCGACGTCATCATCGACGGCGGCAACGCCCACTTCGCGGACACCCGCCGCCGGGAGAAGGATCTCCGGGAGCGCGGCATCCACTTCGTCGGTACGGGCATCTCCGGCGGCGAGGAGGGCGCGCTGCACGGGCCGAGCATCATGCCGGGCGGCTCGGCCGAGTCCTACGCGACCCTGGGCCCGATGCTGGAGAAGATCGCGGCGAAGGCGCCCGACGGCACTCCGACGGTGGCCCACATGGGCCCGGACGGCGCCGGTCACTTCGTGAAGATGGTGCACAACGGCATCGAGTACGCCGACATGCAGTTGATCGCCGAGGCGTACCACCTGCTGCGGTCGGTCGCGGGCTACTCCCCCGCGCAGATCGCCGAGACCTTCCGGACCTGGAACACCGGCCGGCTGGACTCGTATCTGATCGAGATCACGGCGGAGGTGCTGGCCCACACGGACGCCGCCACCGGAAAGCCGTTCGTCGACGTCGTCACCGACCAGGCCGAGCAGAAGGGCACGGGCCGCTGGACCGTGCAGATCGCGCTCGACCTCGGTGTGCCGGTCTCCGGTATCGCCGAGGCGGTCTTCGCCCGGTCGCTGTCGGGGCACGCGGATCTGCGCGCGGCCTCGCGCGGGCTGCCCGGCCCGACGCCCCGCGCGCTGAGCGACGAGGAGGCCTCGCGCTTCGCCGACCAGGTGGAGCAGGCCCTGTACGCGTCCAAGATCGTGTCGTACACCCAGGGCTTCCATCAGATCCAGGCGGGCAGTGATGCCTTCGACTGGAACATCGACCTCGGCTCCGTCGCGGCGATCTGGCGGGCGGGCTGCATCATCCGGGCCGCGTTCCTGGACCGGATCCGCGCCGCCTACGACACCCAGCGCGACCTGCCGAGCCTGCTGTCCGACAAGGAGTTCGCGTCGGAGATCGGCTCCGCGCAGGACGACTGGCGCGATGTGGTCGCGACGGCCGCGCACCAGGGCGTGCCCACGCCCGGCTTCTCCGCCGCTCTCGCGTACTACGACGCGCTGCGGGCGGACCGGCTGCCTGCGGCGCTCACCCAGGCGCAGCGGGACTTCTTCGGTGCGCACACCTACCGGCGCGTGGACCGGGAGGGCTCGTTCCACACCCTGTGGGGTGGCGACCGCTCCGAGGTCGGCACCGACTGACGAAGCCGCGACAACCGCTGATCAGCCCACCGGGCCCGTGCCTTTCGGCCGGGCCCGGTGCGGGTTTCCGTCTGTCACGCCTGGTCTTCTACGGCTTCTTGCGCCGGGCCGGGCGTGTGCTTGCCCGGTTCTCACGCGGGTCCGGGCGCGGGTTCGGGCTCCGGCGACGGGTCCGGGTCGGGGCCCGGCGGCTTCGGAATCGGGTCGGGCGCCGGCCCCGGCGGGGGCGAGGGCACCGGCACAGGGCCGGGCAGCGGGCCCGGTGTCGGGCCGGGCGGTCCCGGCGAGGGGACGGGTGACGGCGGTACGGGCGGCTGGGTCATGCCTGACCTCCAGGGTTCGGAGTCGTGCCTTCCCAATGTCTCGTGCTCCGCCTGCCCACGCGCGCCGGGTCCACACGCCTCAAGATGCGGAACGTGCCGCTCCCACGGCCGCCCGCAGGCCCGGACGCGGGCTGGACAGGACGGGGAGAGCCGTTGTCGTACGGGCGGCGGCGTCCGCCATCGACGCCTGGGCCAGCACGACGACATCGGCGTCCCGCACGGCATCGACCTCGGCGGCCACCCGGTCGAGATAGCGCTCGCGATCACCCGCCAGAAAGTGCTCCCATGCCCCGCCGGCCAGGACCGTCCGCAGATCGACACGGCGCCCGCCGGCCTCCTCACGGATCAGCGAGGCGGTGGGCGCGAGGGTGCTGTGCAGGGCGGCGACCACCACGACGCGCTGGTGGGCCGCCGCCGCGGCGGCCATCGGCCGGTCGACCCGCAGCACGGGTACGCCGGTCCGTACCGCTTGCCTCTCCGCCACTGCTCCGATCGTGGAGCAGGTGCACAGCACGGCCCGCGCCCCGCCGGCCACGGCCTCCCCGAGCACGGCGGCGACGTCCTCGCCGACGGCGTCGGGCCCCTGAGCCACCGCACGGGACAGCAGCTCTTCTCGTACGTAGTGGCGCAGCAGGACGCCGGGGTGGTCGGTGTCCCGCAGCGAGTCGAAGACCGGCACGTGAACCGGGGAGGTGTGCAGCAGGGCCAGCATGTTCTCGCTCACCAGAGGTCGGGGTTCGCCTTCAGCTGGTCCTCGGCGGCCACGACCAGCTCGGACGGGGGCGTCGGGCCCTCGTCGGGGTGCTTCTGCACCCAGCGGGCGGCGTACGGGCAGAGCGTCACGACGGGCACGCCCTCCCGCTCGGCGATCCGGAACAGCTCACGCACCAGGGCGCTCGCGATGCCCTTGCCCTCGTGCTCCGGCTCGACGATGGTGTGCACCGCGACGAGGGCCGGCGGCACGGCGTCCAGGGTGAAGTAGGCGATGTGCCCGGTGACCTGGCCGTCCTCGTAGGCCTCGAGGAGGCCCTTCGACCGGTTGTCGCGGATGTCGGGCTCGGACATGGCGGCGGGCTCCCTCGCTCGGATCAGCTGTCTGACGCGGTTGCTGTGTACGGGTCTGCTGTCTACGGGTCTGCTGTCTACGGGTCTGCTGCCTGACGGGCGATCATGTTACGGCGTGGGGACTGCGCCGGTGCGGCTGCCGGGCACGGGCGCGGCGGCGTGGGGGCTGCGCTCGGTGCCGCTGCCGGGCACGGGCGCGGCGGCGTCCGAGCCGAGCTCGACGATGCGGTTGCGCGCGTCGACATGGACGACGGCGGGCACGAGCGCACGTGCCTCGGCGTCGTCGACCTGGGCATAGCTGATGAGGATGACCAGGTCGCCGGGGTGGACGAGATGGGCGGCGGCCCCGTTGATCCCGACGACACCGGAGCCCCGCTCACCCTCGATGACATAGGTCTCGAGGCGGGCGCCGTTGGTGATGTCGACGATGTGGACGAGCTCGCCGGGAAGGAGGTCGGCGGCGTCCATGAGATCGCGGTCGACGGTGACGGATCCGACGTAGTGCAGATCGGCCTGGGTCACGGTGGCACGGTGGATCTTGGACTTGAACATGGTGCGCAGCATGGAGTGCTCCTGATGTGTCAGCTCCCTGCCTGCATATTGCAGGTCAAGGGCCGTCTCAAGAGACTACAACGGTCGGCATGCTCGGCCAGCTGTCGCCAAGTATTCTCTCACCGACCCGCGCCTCCCCGATCCAGTCCGGCCGGGTCTTCGATATCAACTCGGGGCCGGTCGATGCCGTCACGCAAGTCAAGGGGCTGTCATGGGTGTTCACACATCAGTCGCACCTGCTGTGTGACCGCAACCGGGTCCACCGTCTCCGGGGCGACGAGCCCAGCTTGCCAATACACAGGGCCACCCGAACCGGATCGACATCGGCCTGGAACTCTGGGCCCATCCGACCCGCGGTCCGGATGAAGTGCTGTCTCCAGTGACAATCTTTTCTGCCCAGCCATGGCGATTGTTCGATCAGGCCGCGAGCACTGTTCCGTGGTCAGCCAGCAGCATGGCGTGGCGTGAAAGGCCTGAGTATGCCGAGACGCTGCATTTCGACGATGTGCTCTGCCGTGCGACGCGGTGCTTCACCGCCGGTCACCAGCACACCCGCCTCGATGTTGCGCCGAGCGGCGGACTCGGTCAGGTTGGCGCTGCCGAGCAAGAGGGTGCGACGGTCGGCGACCGCCAGCTTGGCGTGCTGGCGGGAGCGGCCCCGTTCAGCCAGGTCCCGTGCCCAGACCCACAGCCGCAATCCGGGCACGGATGCGAACGCTTCGGCCGGTTCCCTCCCCGAGAGCAGGCCACCCGCACCGGCCAGGGTTTCGACCACGATGTGCGTCTGGACACCCCTGCCCGAAGCCTCTGTCAGGGCCCTCGTCAGGGCAGGATACGGACGAGCCGCGTACGTCATTGCCAGCAGTTCGTGCTGCGCCTCGTTGATGACCTCGACCAGCACTTGGGCGGTCGCCCGCACCGGCACCGCCGGTGTCGAGGGACCGCTCCACACGGTGCGGACCCGGACCGTGTCCCGGGCCCGCCGCCGGGCGGCGACGTAGCCGCGCACATAGGCAGCCGCCTCGGAGGCAGGCACCGACTCCGACTCCATGGCGTCGTAGAGCGCCGCGACAGCTGCGCTGACTCCCGGCGTCGCCAACTCGGTAAGGATCCGATCCCTGGTGCGTCCCTGGGCAAGCATGCCGGCGAGGTCCTTGCTGCGCGAGAGGCCGAGAGCCTCGACAACGACCTCGGCAGCGCCCTCGAACGCGGGTCGGCTCACGACACCAGACCGACCGGCGTCAGCACCGGATCCTGGTCCCCGGTCAGCGGAACGAGGAACCGACGGTCCAGAAACCGGTTTCCGCGTTCACACGTGGTTTCCGACACGAAGAGGCAGACATGACATGCGGCTCCGTGGAGGAAGTCGGCCGGATCCTGCGGCAGGCGCTCGGCGCACAGCGGGTCGGCGGAGCAGTGGCGGGCGTCGGTCAGGGCCCGGCGCACGATCCGGTCGAACTCCCGCTCTTCGGCCAGGGACACCAGACCTCCCAGGGTGCCCTCGGAGTCCGGGACGGCAGTGTAGATGAGGATGCCCGTCCTTGGATTCTGTTCGTCCCCCGCGTAGATCCGTTCGGCGAGCGAGGCGGAGTTGTAGCCGCACTCCAGGGCGATGGTACGGATCAGCAGGTGGGAGAGGGTGTGCAGGGCGATGTACCGCGCTCCGGGCCAACCGTAGTAGGGGTCGAAGTCGCTGGTCTTACGGTCCGACTTTCGGTTGGCGCGGAACCGTGCGTACGCCTGTCTGTGCGCCTCCATATGCGGTGACTTCTCCATACGAGCGGTCCACTCGGCCATCAGGCCGTCCCGCACGCGCAGGAAGACGCCCTCGCCGCGCACCTCGCTGGCCGGTACCCAGTTCCGGATCCCGCGGGACAGTTCGACGCGCGTGGCGATCTCCGGTGATTCGGGGTCGGGCGCATCGAGCCGGCTGAATCCGATCAGCGCTCGTGCCTCACGCAGCCGCTCGACCTGCCTGATGTCGGCGAAGAACTCACTCAGACGGGCCGGCACGGGCATCTGCCGGAGCGCGAAATCGTCGCTGGGGGTGGGAACGGGACCGGAGAGCGCGTCCCATTCGGGTCCGAAGAGGTCGGCCTGGACGTCAGGGGCGGAGGGAGCCGGCCCGGTGGTTCCCTGCTTGCGGGCCGTGATCGCCGCGACCACTGCGTCGGCGTCGAACTCCTTGAGGAAGGTGAACTTGGGCATGCGTGCCATGAAGTCGAACTGCCCTCGGTCCTCGATCAGTTCGAGGTCGGGCCAGTGGTTGTCCAGGAGCTTGCCGATGTCTCCGCCCTGAGCCTTGGGCAGTGCCAGGGCGCTGAGGGTGAGCGGGAACCACTGGTTGGACGCGCCCGCCACCATCAGGACCGGCTCCTGGTTGCAACCGTTCGTCTCGTAGGTGCCGAGATGCGGATGCCGTCCACGGCACCGTGGCAGGTTGCGGCGCCCTCGTTCACCCATGGCTTCCCGGATGTTGCGCTTCACGCCGCAGGCGACGCATTCGATGGTGACGTTGGCGGCCTGGTTGCCGCCATGGTCCTTCATGCGCAGCTTCGGGCGCGGTGTCTTGCCGCAGGCCTGCCCACGGTGCACGTACGCGGTGTAGGGGAACTCGTCGAGATGGCCGGCGGTGCACACGAGGGTGAAACGGGCCGCCACGGCCAGCGGCTTGCCCCGCTTGCAGTCGTGGACGAACTTCGCCTCGTGCGGTGTCCGTGGGTTGGCGTTGACGAAGGCGAACTCGCCCGAGTCGATCGCGGCCAGCACATTGCACGCGGTGCAGCGCAGCCACTGCGGGAAGGGTGTCACGGGCACTCCGACCCCCTGTGCCGCCCAGCCCTTCGGGTCCGCGTCGGCGCCCTCCAGCCAGGGAGCGGCGCGCAACTGCTCGACCTGGCCGCGTCCAAAGCGCTGGAGCGACCGGTTGACGGCAGCGCGCAGCCGGGGTTCGTCGATGTCGTATTCGGTGACACCGGAGTGACTCCAGGAGTCGATTCCCCGGATCAGGACGGAAAAGTTGGGCAGGTCGACGAGGGCGCCGACCCCGGCGGTGAACATGAGGTGGCTGGGCCGTACGGCGCCGACCCTGCGGTTGCTTCCCTGACTGCTCATCGCTGTGCCTTCCTGACCGTGCCGGCCGTGACGGGTCCGTACTCGTCGCTGTCCACGGTGCTCGCCGTGTCAGGGTCGGTGTCGGTGTCGGTCCCAGAGGCGCCGAACGTCCAATCGGGACCGTCGCCCGAGGGTTCTTCCAGGAAGGCGCCGCCGGGGAGGAGCAGGTTGATCTCGTTCTCCGTCTCGCGCATCGACATTCCGACGGTCAGCTCGGTCCACCGGGATCCGTCCGCCCGGCGCAGCAGGCCGTTCACGACAGTCGTCTTGTGCTTCTCCTTGCGGTAGGCGAGGGCAGAACTGCTCTCGTCGCGTTTGCGGCGCCATTCGTCCTTGAGCCGGTCCAGACGTTCGCTCAGGTACTGGCGGGGCCGCTCGCCTCCCACCCGCTCGGCGCGTTCGAGAAGCCGCCGTTCGACCTCCTGGGCGAGCGGTCCGTCGAGGTCGACGTGGTGGGCGTCGAGGTTGCGGGAAGAGTCGTGGGTGGCGTGGCGTAGCGCTGCGACATAGGTGGCGGCGACGCCTCGGTCGAGCGCGCGGCGGGTGTACGGGGTCACCGACAGCGCTTCCACCTGGCGGTAGAACGTCGCGTGGTAGTGCTCGAAGTCCTCGTAGTGGGCGAGGTCGCGGGGACGTGACCAGTTGTAGAGGGTCACCACCAGGCCCGGACGGGCAGCATCGCGGCCGACTCGCGAGGACGCCTGGATGTACTCGGCGGTGTTCTTGGGCTGGCCCACGACGAGCATCAGGCCGAAGCGGGAGACGTCGACACCGACCTGCAGCATCGAGGTCGCGAGGACGACGTCGACAGCCTGTCGAACGAAGGGCGTCATGGACGCTCGGGGCTCGCGCTTGTCCTTTATGGCGGCGGCGTACTCGCGCAGGAAGGCCAGCCTGCGCACCGAGGTGTCCCGCTCGGGATCGAATTCGATCTCCAGCCGCTTCAGGGCCGCGCCGATGTCGGAGGAGGAGATGCGGGAGGTCAGTTCCTGGATGCTGAGCATCCCGGCTCTGCTCACGATGCGGTCCGACAGCGTGTCCTGACCCTTGCGGCTGCCGTTGGATCGCACCCGCGTGGTGATGTCGTCGTCCATGTACCGCCGCATGCCGGCGAGTTCACGCGTTGCGTTGAAGTAGCCCACGAGGGTCATGTACGGGTCCGCCGGCCTTCCGTAGTCGTCGAACAGCTGCTGCGCCGCGAGCAGCAGGATCTCCGCGACACGGATCTCGGCGGCCTTGAGACGGGTGCCGTGCGCACACACGCCGAGGTAGCGGCGGCCGGGATTCTCCCGGCTCAGTTCCACCTGCCGGGAGAAGAAGGTGTCCCCGACGTCCAGCACCTGGGGAGGGAAGACTGCGACCTTGCGGCCGAAGACACCGAGCACCTGATCGGCGGCCCGTTTCGTGGTCGCGGTGGAGGCGACGATCTTCGGGCCGACTTCGTGACGTCCGCCGTGAGCGTCGGTGAAGCTCCACGTGCACAACTGGTCGACGGCCGCCTCGAAGAGGCCCACGGTGGTACCCAGGGCTCCGGAGATCAGGTGAAGCTCGTCCTGGATGATCAAGTCCGGAGGTCGCAGGCGAGTGACGGGCTGGGCGGTCACGCCGGGCAGGTCGCCCCTGGCGTTGTGGCGGCCACCGCAGCCGGTCTTGGCGTCCAGGTCTTCGTGGCGGTAGCCGTGGCGGGGGCACAGCTCGGTGACCCTGCCGAACAGCAGGCCGGAGTAGCCGTTCCACGGAAGCTGGGCGAACTTGTCGACCGTGGCGATCAGCAGTGAGGGTGCCAGCCGGTAGATCTCCTCGTCGACGGTGAGCACGGGAACGCCTTCGCCGAGCGCTTCGCGACGGGAGAAGGGGCAGCGGTCCTCCCCCTCGCCGCGAGGGCAGTACAGCAGAACCCTGCGGCGGCCCTCGTCGTACTCCATGTTCGAGCGGGCGGTCAGCCCGCTGCCGCACCAAGGGCAGGTGAGAACCTGCAGGACGCGGGCGTGCTTGTCGCTGGCGTTCTCCTTGGCTTCGGCGATCTGCTCCTTGGCCTCGTCGAACCAGTTCGGTGAGACGGAGGTACCCACCCAGAGCCCGATCCGGAAGGGGGTGGGCCCCCAGCGCCGGTCCCGCGCGAACTCCTCGCGGCGCAAAACCTCGCAGGCACTCACCAGGGCGGCGGCGCGCTGGAACTGCTGAGCGGTCAACAGCCGCAGGGTGTAGCGCATGAGAACGCCCACACCCGCCTCACCGCTGCGGGCTTCCGTACCCGAGCCCAAAGTGCCCTGGAGACGCCTCAGTGCGAAGGTGTAGGCGGCGAGTCCGAGATATGCCTCGGTCTTGCCACCGCCGGTCGGGAAGAACAGCAGATCGACGAGGGCTTCACGGCCGGTACCACGGTGCGGGTGTCCGGGCTGCGTGAGGGAGTCGATGTTCAGCAGGACGAAGGCGAGCTGGAACGGACGCCAGCTGGCTGCCGCCTTGCCCTTCCCGTGTACCTCGTCGTAGGCCTCCTGGTAGGACCGGGAATCGTTCTCGCGGCCGGCGCGGGAGGCCGCGATGGCCGTGTTGCGGCGCTGCAGGGCCATGGCCCGGTTGGCGAACCGGAAGGCCAGCAGGGCCGTCTCGTCGGCCACGAGCCGGTCGATGCCGAGGGTGATGCGGTCGCAGACCTCGAGCGCCTGCTCGATCGCGGTCTCGGCCGCTTCTCGCAGGTCATCGGGGAGTGAAGCGGCACTGCGGCGCTGCTGCTCCAGCCACGTACCGTACCCGTCGGCCAACGGGGCCAGAGCGGCGCTCAGTTCCGATCGGCGGCCGGGCGTGGCAAGCGCCGCCAGCTCGTCCATGCCCAGCTCCAGCCCCTGGAGGAGGTCCTGCTCCTCGAGTGCCGGCGCAGTGGTCGCCCTGACGTCGTACTCGGGAAGCCAGACGGTGGTCAGTCGGTGCGCGTTGCGCTCTCCGTCGCGGACGTGCGCGTGAACGGCGACATTGCGGCCCTTGGCGTGGCTGAGGCTGTCCCGGTAGAGCAACCGCAGTCGCCGCTCCTCGGCGTCCTCGGGCGCGTTCTCGTGGGTCGCCGGGTCGAGAGGGTCGTCCACCGGCAGGAAGACTGCCGCCTGGTCGTCGGGAAAGGCGGTGACATCGATCTCGGTCTGGAAGAGCCAGTGCGCGTCGCGCGCGTCCGCGCTGTCCGGCTGCCGGTTCACCAGGGCCAGCTCGACTATGCGCAGGTCCTCGGCGCCCGTACGGCCGCTGTGCCGGCGTACCTGTACGTCCAGGACGACGGTGTCGCCGTCGAGTTGCACGGTGCGGTCGGCCCCGTCGGTCACGTCGATGTCCACCAGGCGCTCGACCGGCTCACGTGACCAGACCCTGCGCGTTGTCCCCCGCTCGGTGGCCTCTTCGGCTTGGGTGTAGCGGCCCCAGCGGACGGTGGCGCTGAGCGTGCCGATCGAGGCCGGAGCGGTGAAGGACAGCCCCATGGAGGACGCCCAGATGTGTCCGGCTGCCTGGGGACTCAGCCGGTCCTGCAGGTCATTGTCGTCACCTTCCTGCTCATCACCCGACTCCCCGTCCGCGCCCTGGGCGGCCGCACGGGCGATCCGGTCCGCGGTGACGGCCTGAGGGCGCGGACCGAGCATGCCGACCAGGTATCGGTCACGGGGCCCGGAGGAGGCACTCGGCAGCGTTTCCGTCTCACCGTCCCAGGGGCCCAGCAGATCACGGCGGATGTAGTGCACGAGTGCGTCACGCACCGCGTACGAGTCCCCGGCACGGAACGTCTGGGGAACTTCGTCGAGCGGATGCGGAACAGCGGCCTGGGCAGGCTGGGCCGGCATGCGGTGGGTCCTTTCGGACAGGGCCGTTGGAGCACGACTGTGCACCGGTGGTGCGGCAGCACGAGAAATATAGACCCGTTGACTCAGTTCACACAACAAATTCGAGGGGTCCGTCGCTCGTCGTCTCGTCAGTCTCTAGGCTGGTACCTGCCCACTGCGCGCCCACCACCCATCCGCGACCCGAGGACTCCCATGCCCCGTCTCGCCCTCTCCGACGACTTCGTCGCGGATCTGATCTCCCTGCAGAGACCTGTCCAGAAGGAAGTCAACGACACGATCCAGATGTTCCGGAGCCTGACCGTGCCGCAGCTCCATGCCAGCAAGGGAATGCATTTGGAGAAGCTCGAGCGGGCGCGCGACCCCCGGATCCGTACGATCCGGGTCACCAGGTTCTACCGGGGCGTTCTCCTCGCCCCGGACGACGGCAGCGAGTTGTTCACTCTCCTCAGAGTGGCGCCCCACGACGAGGCGATCAACTGGGCCTGCAAGCGCGCCTATTCGGTGAACGGCGCCACCGGAGGCCTGGAGGTTCGCAATGTCGAGGCACTCGAGCAGATGGAGACCTACTTCGAGACGAAGGCGGTCCGGACCCCGGCCAGGCTATTCGCCCACCACTCCGACACCGTGCTGCGTGACCTCGGCATCGACGAGCAGGTCATGCGACTGGCGCGCGTGTGCGTCACCGCTGACGATCTGACGGTCATGGCGCCCCCCATGATGCCTGCCGATCAGTACGAGGTCCTGGAGTACTTGGCAGCCGACTGTTCCCCCGAGGATGTGTGGGAGCAGTTGATCGCCCCGCGAGGTCAGACGGTCCGCACGGCGGAGAACCGGACGGCCGTCACCATCAGCGAGGCAATCCTCAACACGCCCAACCGCATCGTGGAGGTCACCGGCCCTGGTGAGCTGGAGCGGATCCTCACCGAGGATTTCATCCGCTGGCGCGTCTTCTTGCACCCTGCCCAGCGCCGGTACGCCTACCACGCGGGCTTCAACGGACCGGCTCAGGTGACGGGCGGCCCCGGCACCGGCAAGACGGTCGTAGCCCTGCACCGGGTACGTCACCTGCTGCGCACCGGACGCGAGGGGGACCGGATCCTGCTCACCACCTTCACCAACGCCATGGCGGCCGCCCTGCGGGACAGCCTTGCTCTCCTGCTCGGCGACGCCGACGCGCATCTGCTCGGCCGTGTCGACGTCACGACGGTGGACTCGCTGGCCGCCCGGGTACTCCGGGAAGCCAGGGGCAGCTCGCCGAAACCGCTGTCGGCGGCAGCGGAGAGGAGCGCTTGGACTCGAGCCGCCGCGCGCGAGGACCTGCCCTGGTCGGAACGCTTCCTGTCCCAGGAGTTCCGCAACGTCGTCCTGGCTCAGGGGCTGCGGACGCCTGAGGAATACTTGAGATGTGTGCGCAGGGGGCGCGGCACACAAGTGGGGCGAGTGCAGCGGGCCCGGCTGTGGCGGGTCATGGAGCGTTTCACGGGGGATCTGGCCTCCCGCGACTCCGCGACGTACACCATGGTGTGCGACCAGGCCGCCCGGATTCTGGCCGAGCAGGGGCCGCGTTACCGACACGTCGTTGTGGACGAGGCACAGGACCTGCACCCGGCCCAATGGCGGGTGCTGCGTGCCTCCGCGGCCGAGCGGGCGGATGACCTGTTCCTCGTCGGCGATCCCCATCAGCGCATCTATGACTCCCGGGTCTCATTGCGATCCCTCGGGGTCAACGTGCGGGGGCGGACGTCCCGGCTGCGCCTCAACTACCGCAGCACGGAGGAGATTCTGCGCTATTCCGCGTCTCTCCTGGACGGTCAGCCGGTGGGCCGCCTCGGTGAGGACGACGAGGACGACGGCGGTCGGGACTCGCTGCGCGGCTACCGTTCCGAGCTGCACGGCCGCGTCCCAGTGGCTCGCGGCCATGGCAACCAGGACGACGAGCTGCGCGCGCTGGTGGAGCAGATCCGCACATGGATCGACCAGGACGGTGTGAAGCCGTCCGAAGTGGCAGTATGCGCCCGGTTCAACACACTGGTCGACGCGGTCATCGCCCGCCTGCGCCGGGAGGGCATCCCCGCCGTCGCGGTCAAGGACGACCCGGGGCCGAAGGTGTCGGGGGTGCGCGTGGCGACGATGCACGCCATGAAGGGGCTGGAGTTCCGCTGTGTGGCCGTCGTCGGCGTGACCTCCAACGTGCTGCCGTTCGCCCCGCAGGTGACGCCGGCCGACGAGGACGCCCTGCAGCACCGTTCGGATCTGCTGGCCGAGCACTGTCTTCTCTTCGTGGCGTGTACGCGGGCGCGCGACGCACTGGCGATCTCCTGGAACGGTGAGCGCAGCCGCATGCTGGACCCGGTCACCGGCTGAGCAGCAACGGGCCCTGTCCGGCGAACCTAAAAGATGGCTTCGCCGGACAGGGCCCGTCCCTTTACAGTGCTGTTGCCGCCATCAGACGCTGATCTCCCGCACGACAACCGTGCGCGTCCTGCCCTGGGAGGCGTCGTACGAGATCTCGCGTCCTGTCGGCTGCCAGGTCAGCGCGTGGCCGAGAGGGGAGGACGGCGAAACGATGTCTGCCTCCTCCGTGGGCAGTTCAGCGATGGTGTACCAGGTGTCCTCGTCCACCTGACCATCGAACTCGAGCCGGAGTAGCGCGCCTGGGATCACGACGTCCGGCACTGCAGCTTCACGTCCGACGCCGACGGCGTCGAGGAAACTCCGCAGGAAGGCGAGGCGCTTGGTACGCCGCTCGCGCTGCTGGTCCTGGGTCCTCCTGAAGAAGACCAGCTGCGCCGCGTCCGCTCCTTCGGGGATCTCGCAGGGAGCATCGACTGCCACCTGCAACAGCTGCACCTCGCGCACCAACCTATGGAAGGCCGCAGCCGGGATCTCCCGGACCGGCAGTTGGCTCGACGCGGTCGCTGTGGGGATCGCCGACCGCACCAAGCCATCGGATGGTACGACATGCCCCGGCGAACCCGTCGGCCGTACGGCCGGCGCCGCCTCAGGCACTGTCGCCCCAGCCCCCCGTGTGGAAGCGGCACCGCTCCCCGCGGTCGTGGCGCGCGTCCGCGTCGGAGTAGGTGTCGCCTGTCGGGCCGGACCAGTAAAGGACGCGTGCGGGTCCGTGGCCCTGGGCGCGGGCACCACCCCAAGATTGGCCGGAGTTCCAGTCGGCACTTGAGCTCGCACCGCGTCCCGGCCCCCCACGGCATGGCTAGGGGCGCCCCGCAGCTCGGACGGCACGCCGGCATCGGCCACGGCAGCGTCACCCGCCTCGCCCATGTCACGCGTAAGGGCAATGTGACCGGCCTCGGCCATGTGCCCCGTCACGGACACATCACCGCCGGCCGCCGCCTCACTGGTCGGCTCCGCCCCGCTGGGCGCGGCGTCGTCGGCGGCACCGGAGACCTCCGGCTCCCGCCCGACCGGTTCGATGCCCAACCTTTCCAGCTCCGCCCACAGCGGGGCCAGGGCCTGATCGCGGTCGAGGTGGAAGCGACTCCCCCGGATCCGGACGAACGTCCAGTCGACACGTTCCAGGTCGCGCTGTCTGGCGGCCGCGGTTGGGGCGTCCTCACCGTCGGCGAAGGCGTCACCGTCGCAGGCGACGGCGAGGCGACGCGTTCCGCCCTCCACGACCAGGTCGATCGTGTGACGGCCCACCTTGTAGGCCGGACGGACCCGGTGGCCCCGTACCGTCAGTTCCAGGTACACCTTCTGCTGGAACAGGCTGTCGAACGCTTCGTGCCGGACGTCGGGCAGGACCTCGCCCTCGACCGCGACGATGTCCTCCTCCGCGGGGCGGGTGAGATGATCGAGCCACCGCCGGCGCAGGTCGTTCTCGTGGAACTGTTCGGCCCGCGCGCTGTGGAACACCCACACCTGGTCCTGGGCACGCGAGGCCGCCACGTTGATGCGTTGCTCGTAGGTCTTGCCATTGAAACCGCCCGGGACCGCTCCTGCGGCCGTTGTCGCGGAGTTGACGAACGAGATGAACATGATGTGCCTCTCGTCGCCCTGGAAGTCCTCGGCGTCACCGACCCGGATGCGCCGCTCCTCGCGCTGCTCGTAGTCGAGGCGCTCGGCGAGCAGGTTCTCCAGCTCCGTCAGGTGTCCTTTGCTCGCGCGGAGGCTGACGACGCCCATGGTCTTCCCGTCGTAGGCGGGGTCTGCGCAGCAGTGCACGATCGCGTCGACAAGGGCCTCGGCCTCGGCGGTGTTGGTCAGCCGGGTGTTGGCGCCGACGGCTTCGCCGGTCTCGACGTACACCGTGCGCACCGGAGGCAGCCGGTCGGCGCCGTACTGCCGCAGGGGCAGCAGATCATGGTTGTAACAGAGGTCGTTGGAGAAGGAGATGATTTCCGGCATGCACCGGAAGTGCTCCTTGAGCATGAGCGTGCCGCGGCCCGCCGACAGCGCCTCCGTGAGGTCGAAGAAGCTGGACTCGGGGCCGAACAGGCTGCGGACGTCCGGTTCCAGCGCGGTGAGCAGGCGATCCCTGAGGTGGAAGTACTCGTCCTGCTTGAGGCCGACGTTGGACGGACTGACCTGCTTGCTGTCGCCGACGACGACCATCCGGTCGGCGAGCCAGCTCAGCAGCATGGCCTCCAGGCCGGATTGGCTGGCCTCGTCGACGATGACGACGTCGAACAGACCCGGCCGGTCCATGGGTACGGTCTCGGCGACCTGGTGCAGGGGCATGATCCAGGCCGGCACCGCCGTCTGTGCCTTGCGCAGCGCGGCCTGCGCGTCGCGCCGGTAGCGGTGCTGGTACTTGCCCTTGATGCGCCGCGCGGCCTGCTGGTAGGCACTGAGTGCCCGGGACTGATCGCCGGTGAGCAGGCCGAGGCAGCGGTGCCAGGCGCGGGCAGCGGCAAGCCGCGCGAGCAAGATACGGGCCTCGTCGTCGGCCTCCGTCAGCCGCTGGCGCAGGGCACGCTCGGCCTCGGGATCGGTCAGCCGCTCCATGCGGTCGCGCCACGCGGACCAGGCCCAGGCCTCCGCGAGCGAGGGCAGTCTCGTCTCCCAGGCACTGTCCGTGCAGGTGCTGGAGATGCGGTCCGCAAGGGCCGGGAACGCCTCCCGGACACGAGCGAGGGCCATATCCTGCTCGGCTCGGAGCCGGGCGGCCTTACGCACTCCGGCCATCTCATCGCTGAACGCGCGGTAGCCGTCGGGGTCACGGTCGCGGACGGTGCCGAGTGCGCGCACGACAGCCGGCGACACACCTGGCCGGTCACCCCAAGTCCGCAGCAGCTCCTCGCTGTCCGCGATGACCTTGCGCGACTGTTCGGCCGCGCGCAGGGTGGTCGACGCGCGCAGCAGGGTGCGTACGGCGTTCTCGACGGACGGGTCGTGCCAGGTGGCGACCGCGAGTGCCGTGGAGGTGGCCGCGGCGGTCAGAACGTCCGTGCGGGCGGCGGCAACGGCGAGCAGGGCGTCCAGCACCTCCGCATCCTGCCGCAACCGCGCGAGGCGCGGTCCGTGCCCCTGCCAAGCGGCGACGGGCGTGCCCCACTCGGACTCCACCTGGGCCAGGCGGAGTTCCAGCTGGACGCGGGCGAGGACGACAGCCGACGTCGGGACGTCCTCCGGCGCCCGGCCGTCGACCCGTACGTTCTCCGCGAACGCGCCGGCCGTCTTCGCAAGCTTCGAGCGCATACCGAGGGGGCCGCGCAGTTTCTGTCCCTGACCGAGACCGTCGTGCAGTGCGGTGACCTGCGCGAGCGCCGTGGCCGGATCGTACTGCTCCAGGCCGCTGACCATGGCGGTGCCCAGGATGGAGAGCGAGCTGTCGACGGCCGCAAGGGTTTCGGTGACGGCGGCCCGCCGGCTGCGTGACTGCCAGTCCTGTCCCTCGGTCACCTGCCTCAGGAGCGCTGCGGCCCAGTCACCGGCCGCAGCGGCAAGAGCCGCGGCGCGGGCGCGGGTGGTGGAGAAGGCGTCGAGCGCCGAGGACAGCCGCTGCTGTTCCCCCTCGCCGAGGCTTCTCACGGCCGTGTCGTACTCCGCACACAGCGGGTCCCGGCGCGCGGCCGAATGTGCTTCCTCTGCCGACCGTACGATGCGTACGGCCTCCTCGAAGTCGCCGGGGCCGGGGAGTTCGGAGGGGCTGGGCACCTCTGCCGCGAGGGCCTGGTGGTGCGGGGTGTACGCACGGGTGCTGTGCAGCAGACGCAGGGCCTCGTCGGCGGTGAGGGCGGGTTGTTCCTGCGGGACCGGGCCCAGCCAGTCGTACCGTCCCGCCTCCCCGGTGAGGCGCTCGGCGATCTCCTGCAGGCTGCCGCTGTAGTCGCCGATCTCCGCCTCGAAGCGGTGCGTCTCCTGCTCGCGCAGTACGGCGAGGTCGCGCAGCATGGCCTGTTGGGCGGCACGGGCCTGGGCGAGTCGTGTCTGGAGGGTACGGATCTCCTTGCGGGAGGCCTTCTCGTCGTAGCCCGCGTACTCACCGAGGATCCGCTGCACGGACGCCTCGAGCTCTCGCTGGGCCGCCGCGCCGTCCTCGGTGCGGCTCACGCACAGGTCGCGGACGGACTCCGGCAGCTTGTCCCGCAGCACGCGCAGGGCGCGCGGGGTGTGGCTGGTGATGAGGACGCGCTTGCCCTGGGCGAGCAGGTCGGTGACCAGGTTGGCGATGGTGTGCGTCTTGCCGGTGCCGGGCGGCCCCTGGACGACGACGAGGCGGTTCGCGCGGAGGCGTTCGGCGATCGTGCGCTGCTCTTCGTTGGCGGGGAGTGCGAAGTACATCTCGTCGCCGCCCTGCGCCGTTCCGTCGTCCTCCGCCGCCGCGAGGTCCGCCGCTGTCAGTGCGCCGTCCCGGCCCGCGATGTAGCCGAGCAGTGCGGTGGGCGGCGTGCCCGCGTCGATCTGCCGGGCGATGGCCTTGAGAGCGTCCATGGTGGAGCGGCGGCTGCGCTCACGCAGGACGAGTGCGGGGGTGAGTCCCACCTGGGGGACGTCGAGGCTGCGTGGCTTGGCGCGCTCGACGGTCGGCGCGTAACTTCCGGCGCTGTGGGCGGCGTTGACCCAGCTACGCAGGGCGGTGTGTACCGCGTCGAGGTGTTCGGGGTCGGTCACGTCCAAGGCGCCTTCCAGCACCTCGACGATCGTCTCGCGTACGGCGCCCGGCACGTGCTGGGCTCCTTCGAGCATGCCTTCTTCGAGTTCCAGGCCCGCGCCGGTGGGGTCGGGGGAGGCGGTGAGCGTGCCGGTGGACGGGTCGAGCTGGATGGTGGCGCGGTGCGTGACGAGGTGCCGTTCCACCCGCTGCCCGGAGGCCGTCTGCCACGTGAGCCGGCCCAGCCCGAGCACGAGTTCGTACGCCTCACCGAGGCCCGCGGCGTCCTCGTGCATCTTGTGCAGCCGGTCGTACAGTCTGACCAGGGGGTCGATCGCGCGGCGCCGTTCCGCCCAGGCGAGCCATTGCTGCTCCCAGGCGGCGTACAGCTTCTCGATCTTCTCCCGCTGGGGGTGTTGGTCCAGCTCGTGGTAGGTCTTGTCGAGCGGGATGCCCCGGGACCAGTCCGGGAAGTCTGGTTCGATACGCCGGCGCAGGTGCGGGGCGCGAGGCTCCTTGAAGTCACGGATGCGGGTCTCGTCCACCCAGGGCGCGAGCAGAGCCTTGGGGTGCGGCGCGTCCTCGCGTTCGGGGCGGGCAACGGTCAGCCAGGCGGGGTCGTCCCCCGCGAGAGCGCCGTCGATCATCACCTCGACGCCGTCGTCGTCCGGCAACTCGTCGAACCACACGGTCCCGGCCGCCCCGTCGAGCGTGCGCACGGGGCGCGTCTTCGACTCCTCGGCCTCGGCGAGGAACCGGAAGATCTGCCGGACGCGAGCGGCGTCCAGACCGTCGGCAGAGATTTCCGGGACCAGTGACCGGGCGGTCTGACGCCCAGGGCCGGTCGGCTGGGCCGGGACGGCGTCGAGCGCGGCCGGTGCGGTCGCTCGCTGCCCACCCGCGGCCGAGTCCGCGTGCCCGGCCCCGGTCACGGGCTCCGGGGCCTCGTCCGGCTCCGCGAACAGCGACTGCTGATGCTCACCGAACAGTACGGACTGGTCGAATGCCATCGGTGCGGGGCGCTCGCCGACCACCGTGGCGGCGGCCGACGCCGTGCTGAACGTGACGCTCTCCCGGTCGCGCGCCGGGAAACGGACCTCGATGTCCAGGTCACCGGCGGTGCCGGCCGGAATGCTGTAGGCCCACGTCGCGGAGACCGTGCGCCCGGTACGCAGGGTGCCCTCGAGCTCGTCGTCGAGCACGTCACTGCGGTAATCCTGCACCTGACGGCCCGTCTTGCCGTACGGCCCTCCCCGCACCAGCAGGGTGACGCCGTCGAGGTCGAACGGCCGTCCGGTGCCGTTGCTCACAGACAGGGTGCACCGCACCAAGTCGTCACCCTGCCGGTACCCATGAGTGTCCTCGGCGTCTGCCAGTACGTGCGGCACGACGTCGTACACCCGCACATACAGGCCGTCGTCGTATTGGTAGACGGAACCGACCGGCCGCAGACCTTCGCTCAGCCCGCGCTCATCCTGACTCACACGCCCACCCCACTACTGCTCCTGAGGGCCATCCGGTGGCCCGTCCGGTCATACCGCCCCGACCAACACGAGCTCGATCACAATGCACCCCCCGGCGCACGAACTCGAGTGTGAACTGAGCACACATTGTGAGCGTATCAGCAAACCCGGACACCCATCACGCCATGACGCCCACCCCGCACAGATCGCCACCAACGAGTGATCACCGATGACGTCGACCGCCCTCGTGAACACTTCGAGTCCGACCGTTCGCAGACATCTGTGTTGACTTAGTTCACAAGGAGCGAGAGGCTGTCCTCGACGTCATCCCAGAGGAAGGTAGAGATGCCATGCACATGCAAGTGGTTGACGTGTCGCCGCAGTTGGCGGCGCAGTGGCTCACCCGCAACACCAGCAATCGGCCGCTCAGCAAGAGCACAGTGCAGCAATTGGCCGGTCAGATCCAGCGCGGGGAATGGCAGCTGACGCACCAGGGCATCGCCTTCGACGAGGACGACGTTCTCATCGACGGACAGCATCGCTTGGCCGCCGTCGTCAAGGCGGGCATCACCGTGCCCCTGACCGTCACGCACGGCGTGCCGCGCACCGCGTTCACCGTGATGGACACGGGCCGTAAGCGCACCGGCCGGGACGCGCTGGCCCTCGCGGGGGAGGCCAACGCGACCCACCTGGCGGCAGCCCTGCGCGGACTGCTCCTGTATCGCAACGCCCCCAACTCCGCGTGGAGCGGCGGATCGTCGGTCACCAGCAACGATCAGCTGCTGAACCTGCTCAGCGAACACCCCGGTGTCCGCGACGCCCTGCACCACGGCATCGCGCTGAACCGGGGATGCCGTATCACCGTCACAGCCGCGACAATCGGCTGGTACGTCACCAGCGAGGCCCGGCCCGACATCGACCAGTCCGACTGGGAGGCGGGGGTCGTCACCGGCGCCCGCCTGGAGCCGGGCGATCCGCGTCTGACGTTGCGCAACACCATGCTCAACCTGGCCCTGGGCAACACGCACCGGCGACGCGACGACTCACGCGAGCACCTGCTCTACTACCTCAAAGCGTGGAACGCGTGGGTCGAGGGCCGCACCATCAAGCTGCTGCGCCGCTCCCCCAACGAGACGATGCCGCGCATCTCCAGCCGTTCGTCCCTGGCATCGGCAGACAGCGAAGCCTGACAAAGCCTGGATTCAACGGACAACTGCCTCTGGGCCGTGATACATCGGACATGAACGGGCTCGGTTTGTCCACCCGTCAGGGTGCCGTAGGAAAGGGAGGCGCATGCGCGCCCAGGAGATCACCTTCCTCAAGCTCGTCCAAGGGGACAAGCAGTTCCAGGTGCCGCTCTACCAGCGCACGTACAGCTGGGGCCGGGATCAGCTTCAACGACTGTGGGAGGACATCGGGGAACTCGTCGACCAGCATCTGGCCGGCGAACCGGCCGCGCCGCACTTCCTCGGCTCTGTGGTGCTCGCACCCGGTCAGATCCAGGCGGGCGGGGTTCAGAGATGGCTGGTGGTGGACGGGCAACAGCGGTTGACCACACTGATGCTGGCGTTCACCGCCCTGCGCGACCACCTGAAGGAGACGGGTGATGCACGCGGGGTGGACCGGGTGCACCGCCAGATACTGGTCAACGAGTTCCACGAGGGCGCGGACCACTATCGGTTGCTGCCCACTCAGGCGGACCGGGACGCGTACGCCGCCTGCGTCCGGTCCCGCGCGGACGCCGGCGGAAGCGACAACATCGGAGCTGCCTACCGGTTCTTCCGCGGAGCGCTCACCGAGGGCCACGAGGCGGGCGACGCACAGTGGGCTGCCACGGTCGAAACGGCGCTCAAGGACCTGCTCTCCATCGTGGAGATCACCGCTGAGCCGGGCGACAACGTGTACCGGATCTTCGAGTCGATCAACAACACGGGGGTCGGGCTCAGTCAGAGCGACCTGTTGCGCAACTACGTGTTCATGCTGCTGCCCAAGCGAGGCGAGCGGATCTATCAGGAACTGTGGCTGCCCATGCAGCAGAGCCTCGGCCCGAAGAACCTCGAACTCCTGGTCTGGCTCGACCTGGTGGTACGCGGCCACTACAAGACCAAGCAGAGTGAGATCTATCGCGAGCAGCAAAAGCGACTTCAGCCGCTGGCCGGCGACGAGGACGCCCTGCAGCGCGAGATCGAGCAACTGGCCGAGCGGGCCGGGAGGTTCCTGCGGATCATCGACCCCTCGCGTGAGCGGTCCCCCGCCCTTCGGGCGGTCCTGGAACGTCTGGCCGCCTGGGGTGGCCAGACGCACTACCCGCTCACGCTGCACCTGCTGGACCTTCTCGACGCCGGCGGGACGACGTCGGACGACGCCGCCCAGGCGCTGGCCTACGTCGAGTCGTATCTGGTGCGACGCCTGATCTGTCAGACGCCGACCACCAACCTCAACCGCATCTTCATGGAAGCGCCGAAGGAGCTGGAGACCGACCGGCCGGCCGCCGAGGCGGTGAGGCGGTTCCTGTCCGGCCGGCGCCGACGGTGGCCGAGCGACGAGGAGCTGCGCGAGGCGGTCCGCACCAAACCGTTCTACTGGTCCGGGCGCCCTCCACAGCGCAGCTACATCCTGCGCCGCCTGGAGGAGAGCTACCGCGCCTCCGAACCCGTGGACTTCGCCAAGGCTTCCCTCAGCGTGGAACACGTCCTGCCGCAACGCCCCGCTCCCGCGTGGTTCGACCTGCTCGCGGAGGAGACGGAGCCGAACCAGACTCCGCAGGAGCTGCACGACCTGCTGGTACACACGCTCGGCAACCTGACGCTGAGCGGTGACAACGCCAAGCTCTCCAACCACCCCTTCGAGCGCAAGCAGCAGATCCTCGACTCCAGCGCGCTGCGCATGAACCTCGAGATCGCCTCGGCACAGCGCTGGGGCAAGGCGCAGATCCTGGAGCGTGCCGACCGCCTGGCCGACCGCGCCGTGGAGCTGTGGCCCGGTCCGATCGGCGGGGTCAAGCCGACCGGTGAGGAATCGCCGGGCTGGGCCGAACTGCGGGCCGCTCTGACGGCGATGCCGAGCGGCACCTGGACGACGTACGGCGATGTCGCCGAGCTGATCGGCAGCCATCCGGTACCCGTGGGGACCTACCTGGGCGCCAACACGAGCGTGCTCGGCGCCTACCGGGTACTCACCGTGGAAGGCAGGATCTCCCCGTCGTTCCGCTGGGCGGACGGCAGTGACCGGCCGCCACCGCAGGAGCTGCTGACGAGCGAGGGAGTGCGCTTCGACTCGCTCGGGCGGGCTCACCCCTCCCAGCGCCTGTCCGCCGCCGAGCTGGCCACCCTGCTGGGCAAGGACGTGACGCAGCCCACCGCGCACGACCCGCTCCCCGAGGGGGAGGACGCGGTGGCCGCCGAGCGGTTCCGTGCGCAGTTGCGGGAGAACTGGCCTGACACGTACGCCGGAGTGGTGGCGGCCCTCGACTTCTGGCGCCGCCAGGGCGGCCATGTGACCTACGGCCGGCACGAGGAGACGAGCTGCCTCCCCATGCTGGACCTCGGGACCAGCCGTCGGCCGCACCTGATGTGGCCGGTCGGGATCTACCCCGTCAGCGGAACGGTCGAGGTGGTCTTCCAGTACCTGAAGACCCGCAGCCCCTTCGACGACACGGAGCAGCGCCGGGAACTCCTGAACCGCCTCAACAAGATCGAGGGCATCGACCTGCCCGAGGCGAAACTGGAGCTGCGTCCGTCCTTCCCGGTCAGGGTCTTCGCGGAGCACGGGGACGAGATCTGCGAAGTGCTGGACTGGTTCGTCGGGGTGGCGGCGCTGGATCTGGCACGGAGGGACTGAATGCGTGGTGGGGATTTCCCAAAGGAGGCATCACTCGTGCGGTTATTGAACGACCTCACGCTGGTCCGAAACGCCGGAAGGGGCATCGAGAAGAGCGGAACGACCTGTTCCGGGGAAATGTCCAGGGCCACCGCCGTCGAGTGGGAGCTACGCCTCCCCGGGCAAGCGTCGCTGACGGTCCATGACAATCACTGGGTGAACGGCGAGCGCGACGTGGTGCTCCACAAGCCCACGGTCGTCCCCGAGATGCCGGCGGCCCTCTCCAATCTGCACAACCGACTGCGCTCCGGAATATGCGCATCTGCGAGGCCTGGGGAACTGCGCATCATGGTGTTCCCCACGTACGTCGACGTTCATGGCAGACCACGGATCAAGAAGTCCCTCACCACAGTGGACCTCGCGGACGCCATGGGACTGCACCATCTCAGAGAGCTGACCGCTCGGGAGGGTGTCATGTTGGAGGCCGCGTTCGACCGACCGGATCTGCCTCCGGTGGACCTGTACGACCCACAGCACGAGAAACCCCTCCAGCACGCTTTGTTCTTTCCCGCCGCGGATGACGAGACACCGGTAGTCGCCTTCGTCCGCTTCCGGATCGTGCCCGTGCTGCGGCATATCGGCTGGCTGTCGCGGGACGGCGACTGAGGGAGGCAGTGTCTGTGCCGGTCCGACCGTGCCGAGGAATTGTTCGCAGGCTCAATGGCCAGACGATCTGCTTCACAGGTCGAGTCCTCGTCGACGACGAGTGGAGGGTCAGAACGCACTGCGCCGAGAGGGCCAGGCAGGAGGGCGCGACCCCTAAGACCGACTTCTCGCAGAAGGTCACCCTTGTCATCTACGGCGATCTGGCCAGCAAGGTCGTGACCGACGACAGCCGCACCTACAGCAGCACGCTCGTGAACGCCGAGGCCGAGCGCCGCCGGGGACGGCATGTCTGCGTCGTGGACGGAGACGGCTTCTCGAAACTGCTGCGGGGGCGTCCCGCACCGTGCCTGGAACTGAGAAGGGCACGCACGGGACGCGTTCGTCCCGTCGCCGCCGCTACGACCGAAGCACACATCCTCGGCGGCCCCCTCCGAGTCCGGAGGACCGGCCGACGCAGTTCCGCTGATCTCACGCTGGACCTCAACCGTCTCGACGAGGCGACGGCGGTGCACGAGGCGACGGTCGGAGCGCTCATCGCCCACCTGTCCCGCCAGGGCATCGAGGCATGTACGTACTCCTCCGGTGCTCCGGAATTCGACGCCGGCTGGTCACGCGGAGAGGACATCTTCGTCGCCGAAATCAAGAGCCTCACCGGGGCGCGCGAGGGCCAGCAGATCCGCTTGGGCATCGGGCAGATCCTCGACTACGCCCACCAGCTCCGGAGCGCGCACCCGAGCACCGTCATACATCCTGTCCTGGTACTGGAGAAACGCCCGTCCGCGGCCCGTTGGACCGCACTGGCCGAGGGTGTCGGCCTACGACTCACCTGGGCACCCGGCTTCTCCGGGATCTGACCGGCCGTACTCTCGCTACGCCGTAGTGGACATCAGCGGTCCCACTCCATGATGATCCGTTCGGACACTGCCACCACGCAGGCCGACTGTCCGGCCTGCGCAGCAGATCCGGACCGTGGCCGGGGTTGACCCTCGACCTGGTCGAGGGCTCAGAGTTCCGGGTGTGGAGAACGAGATGCGCAGCATCGGGGAGATGGCCCGGGACGGCGGACTGAGCGTGAGCGCGCTGCGGTTCTACGACCGTGCCGGCGTGCTGGTCCCGGCCTGGGTGGACCCGGTCAGTGGCTACCGCTGGTACGAGCCCGAGCAGTTGGAGGAAGCCCGGTTGCTGGCGCGCCTGCGCCGGGCGGGCGTGCCGTTGGCAGATATCCGACTCGTGCTGGCCGCTTGGGCCGGCGCGGACACGGACCTGGTGCGCGGTCTCCTTCAGGCGCACCTGCGCCGTCTCGAGCTGGGGCTGTCCGATGCCCGCAGCGAGTTCTCCACGCTCCGAGCTCAACTCGACCGCAGGGAGACAGACCCCATGACCTCGCTCCACACCGTCACCGCCCGGTTGTCCGTCCCGGCACAGGAGCTGGCCGCCGCGTTGGACGCGGTCCGTTTCGCCGCCGGTACCGACGCCGAGTTGCCGATGCTCGGCGGGATCCTCTTCGACATCGAGGGCGAAGACCTCTATCTCGTAGCCACCGATCGCTACCGGATGGCTGTCGCGCGAGCACAGACAGCCGGGTTTGGCGGGCCGAGGACGCAGGTGGTCGTGCCCCTTCCGCTCACCGATGCGATGCGGGCGCTGCTGACCGGCAAGGAGACCGTCCACATCGCGGTGGACGGTGACCGCGTCACGCTGGAGACCGGCGACCGGCAGACATCCGGCCAGAGTCTCGGCCACGAGTTCCCCGACTACCGTCGCCTCGTCCACCTCCCGGCCGGTCGCCAGGCCACCGTCGGCACGGCGGCATTCCGGGAGGCCCTGGAGACCGGTCCGGTCCGCGCGAACGAGACACGGGAGCAGGACGGCGAGCCGTACGACCTCAGTGTGCTCAGGGTGACGGAGAACGGGTCCGTGATCGTGTGCGACGACGGTGACGACGACTCGAACAACGTCGCCGTCAACCGCGAGTTCCTGCTGCACGCGCTCACCGCAGGAGCCCGGGACGAGCTGATCCTGGAGCTGGCCGCGCCCACGGCGCCGGTCGCGATCCGCCGGCCCGACGACGAGGGCGCCTTCTCGCTCCTGATGCCGGTGCGGTTGGAAAACTAGCTTCCGTCCGGCGCAGCAGGTTCCCTCCGGCAGACAACTGCTGTGGGGCGCACCTTCACCTCGGCCGAACTCCTGCACACCCCTGCCCATTTGGGATGTTGCTGTCCCATACTTCACCAAGGGGCTGGTCCCGTATTTCGTCCGGGACCGGGGGGATGGGGGGACGATCATGGCTGACGCACGTCTTCAGTGGCTCAAGGAAGCTGTTTCCGTCTTCGGCGCCGAATGCAAACGGAACCTGCTGGGCCCGGGTGACCGCGAGGCGGCCATCCGCAGCCCTCTGGAACAACTGTTCCTCACCATAGCCGCGCACCATGCTCGCCACGAGATCGGCTGGTACCCGGAGACCCGCATCCCGCACCTGGGGGTACGACCCGACTACGCCGTACGCGTCGGCAAGGACGTGACCGGCTACATCGAGGTGAAGCGGCCCGGAAAGAGCATCGACCCCGACTCCTTCACCGGTCACGACAAGAAGCAGTGGGAACGCCTGCGCGACCTCCCCAACCTGCTCTACACCAACGGCACCCACTGGCGTGTGTTCCAGTACGGCACGCAGATCGGTGAGGAGGTCGTGCTGTCGGGGGCTTTGAAGAGCGCTGGGGAGAAACTGACAGCCGTCGACCTCGCCGCCTTCGACGCGCTGGCACAGGCCGTGCTCTGCTGGGATCCGCCGGAGATCCGTCGTGTTTCGGTGCTCGTCCAGCACATCGCTCCGCTGTGCCGCCTGCTGCGCGAGGCCGTAAGGGAGCAACTACGGGCCGAAGCCGGGCTGAACGCCGCGGACTCCGCCGCCGACCGTCCTTTCACCGGCCTCAGAAGCGACTGGCGCCGGCTCCTCTTCCCCTCCGCCGACGACGCGACCTTCGCCGACGGCTATGCCCAGACGGTCACCTTCGCGCTGCTCCTCGCCCGTACCGAGACCATCCCGGTCACCGGCACGAGCTTCCACGAGATCGGCCGCCGTCTCAACGCGGGCCACGCCCTGATGGGCAAAGCCCTCCAACTGCTCACCGACAACGTCAACGAGCGGTTCGAAGTGACCTTGAACCTCCTCGCCCGTACCGTCGCGGCCGTCAAGTGGGAGACAATCCGGCAGGGCAACCGGGACGCCTACCTCCACCTGTACGAGTCGTTCCTCTCCGTCTACGACGACAGCCTGCGCCAGCGCAGCGGCTCGTACTACACCCCGCACCAGGTCGTCGAGGAGATGGTCCGGCTCGCCGAAGAGGTGCTGCGCACCCGCCTGGGCAAGGCGCGCGGCTACGGCGACGAGAGCGTGCACATCGTCGACCCCGCGATGGGCACCGGCACCTACCTGCACACCGTCATCGAGCGGGTGGCGCGCCAGGCGGCCGAGCGGCACGGCGAGGCCATGGCACGTGACGCGATCGGCCGGCTGGCGCAGCGACTGTACGGCTTCGAGCTCCAGATGGGCCCGTTCGCGGTCGCCGAACTCCGCGCGGCCGACCTGCTGAAGAAGCACGGCGCCCCACTCCCGCCGGGCGGACTCAACCTCCACGTCACGGACACGCTCGACGACCCCTATGTCCAGGAGGAGCAACTCGCCTCGACGTACGCCGCCCTCTCCGTGTCACGCGCCCGCGCCAACCACGTCAAGGCCAACGTCCCCGTCACCGTGGTCATCTCCAATCCGCCGTACGACGACAAGGCGGAGAACCGCGGCGGTTGGATCGAGAAGCGGGTGAAAGGTCAGGGCCGTCCTCCCCTGGACGACTTCCGGTATCCGGGCAACGGCCGCTATGAGCACGCGCTGAAGAACCTGTACGTCTACTTCTGGCGCTGGGCCACCTGGAAGGTCTTCGACGCCCACGCGGACGACCGGCACGGCGTCGTCTGCTTCATCACCCCGTCGGCGTTCGCCACCGGTCCCGCTGGGCGGGGCATGCGTGACTACCTACGCAGGACGTGCGACGAGGGGTGGATCATCAACCTGTCGCCGGAGGGGCAGCGGTCGGACGCGGCGACCCGCGTGTTCCCCCACGTCGCCCAGCCGTTGTCCATCTGCGTGTTCGTACGGCGGGCGGATCACGATTCCGGCCGCCCGGCGCGCATTCACTACCGGGCTCTGCAGGGCAGGCGGGCGGAGAAGTTCGCTCAGCTCCGAGCGGTGAGTCTGGATGACGGGGGCTGGCGGGACGCGCATGCGCGGGGGGTGCGGCCGTTCACTCCGGCGACGTTGTCGGGGTGGGACGACTATCCGGCGCTGGATGACGTGTTCCCGTGGGGCAGCCTTGGCATCACATCGAACCGGTCCTGGGTGAGCTCTCCTTCAGCGACGGTTCTGGAACAGCGCTGGGCTCGCCTCACCGGTGAGACGGACCCCGAGGCCAAGGCCCATCTGTTCAAGGAGACTGACAGCCGCAGTCTCGACGCCCGCCCGGCGAGCCTGCCGGGGTTCACACGCCCCGACCGACGCATAGGCGATGAGCCTCCCACCAGCCCACGGCTTCTGCGGATCGGACTACGGAGTTTCGACCGCCAGTGGCTCATCGCGGACGGACGAGCCATCGACCGGCCCCGGCCCGACCTGTGGGAGTCCCTGCGGCCCGGGCAGGTGTTCCTCAACCAGCAGAGCAGCCATGAGATAAGCAGCGGTCCCGCGTTGGTGGCGACAGCGCTGTTACCGGACACCCATCACTTCAACGGCCGAGGCGGAAGGGTGCACCCCGTGCTCCATCCCGACGGCAGCGCCAACGTGCCCAGCGGGCTGCTCCGGTACCTGGCCGGTGCCCTCGGCACGGACGACCTGACCGTGCACGACCTCGCCGCCTACGCCGTGGCCGTCGCCGGGCATAGTGCTTTCACGGAGCACTTCGCCGAGGAACTGCTCACTCCCGGCGTCCGGTTACCCCTCACCCGCGATCCGGTGCTCTGGAGCGAGGCGGTCCGCGTCGGCCGCGAGTTCCTGTGGGCGGCGACCTACGGCGACGCCGGCGCCCCTCCCGCCGGGCAGGAGTCGGGCCGGGAGAGCGTCGCCTTCCCAGCGGGAGACCCACGGCAGGTGCGTTACGAGACCGGGATCGGCTCCACCGTGCCCGACACGCTCGCCTACGACGCGGAGACCGGCACCCTGCGGGTGGGTCCGGGCACCTTCACCGGCGTCCCGCCCGAGGTCTGGAACTACGAAGTCGGCGGGATGAACGTCGTCAAGAAGTGGTTCGGTTACCGGAAGGCCTCCCCCACCAGCCGGAAGACCAGCCCGCTCGACGACATCCACGTCACGTCCTGGCCGAGCGAGTGGACCGAGGAACTGATCGACCTGCTGTCCGTCCTGCGGCGGTTGGTCGACTTAGCACCTACACAGCAGGCGCTCACCACGAAGATCGTGGGTTCGCCGGTCGTCACCATCACCGACCTCACATCGGCGGGCGTGCTCCCGCCGCAGCCCGGGGCGACTCGTGCACGGCGCCGCGTCGTCCTGGACTTCGGCCAGCCGGACGAGTCATGAGCGGTCGGCGCCCGTCTCACCCGTGCGGACGTAGGACTTCGCCTGCTCCAGGGTCCACGTCCCCTCCGCGAGGCGTCTCAGGGCGAGTCCGGCGGGGCGGGGCGCCGCGCCCGTGGACACGGTGTCGGCGAAGGACGCCACCGCGCTCAGGCGAGCCGTCAGCTCGTCGCACTCCGCCTCGCGCAGGACCGCCGCGCCGAGTGGGGTGAGGCGGAGGGTGCCCCGGTCGCCACCGCGCTGTTCGACCAGCCCGGACCACAACAGGGTCGGCAAGGCGTCCCGGACCTCGTCCGTGTCGAGGTCCCGGGCCGCGTAGAACTCCGGCGCCGTCTCGGGAGCCGGGAGGTCACAAAGGTCCATTTCCCGCAACAAGTGTTGCTGGAGCGGCGACAGTTGACCGCTGGGAACAAGCATGCCTCCAGTATTGCGCGCGGCGGGCGTCCCGGCGCCCCGACACAGAGGAGTTGATACGGCGATGCGGAACACTCAGAGCATGCCGGCGGCCAAGGTGGACTTGATACCGACCGGGACTCCCGTCCCTGACCGTGGCGAAGTGCTCGGGCAAGCGATTCCGTTCGACCGGGCCCGTTGGATGCCACTGCTGTCCAGCGCCGACTGGTGGCCGCCGGAGCTCGATGACTGCCCGACGGTGGCCGGTAGGCGGAGAGTCGACCGCAACACGGTCTTTGGTGTCGCGCGTCGCTCGGATACCGTCGAAGGCCGTCGGCATTTGCTGATCGCCGCCCTCGTCTGGGGCACGGGTACCAAGGCCCGTTCGGTCGCACGTCGCGCTGACATCTTCGCGGCCTCCGCCGGGGACATCGACGCGCGCCTGGAGGCAGGGTTGGGCACGCTCCGGGAGGAGGGCCCCGTCGCGGCGTACTACGCCTTCAACAACGACCAGCACATCAAGTACTTGGGCCCGGCGTTCTTCACAAAGGTGATCTACTTCGCCGGTCACGAGCAGGGCGAGGAAGCGTGGCGTCCGCTGATCCTGGACCGTTTCGTCGCCCTGGCGCTGCGGGCCGCCGACACCGGCGAGATGTGGCCCACAAGCGGTTGGACGACGCCGTGGTACCGCCGGTACCTGTTCCTCGCCCACGAGTACGCGCAAGGAGTGGGTGTCCTCCCGGACCAGATCGAAGCCGCGTTGTTCGCCCGTGGCAAGAAACTTGCGTGATCTCCAGGAAGCGCCTCGTGCGGTAGTACGCCGAGCTCAGTTGTCCGGCTGATCCACGGAGTCGGACGGGGTGGACGTCGGCAGCGCATCCTCCTCCCGGAGCAGTTCGAACACGCCGATCGCGTCATCGTCCTGCATGAGGTCGGCGTCGCCGTAGTCAAGGTCACCGGTCAGGTCGCCACCCGACTTCTCGATCAAGAAGCGTTCGCGATACGCGTCGCGCGCCGAAACGGCGATCCGATCGATGAGCATGTAACTCAGCCCCGCGCCGACAGCCATGCCGGCGATGGGCACGAGCTGCCCGAGCTTCTTCTTCGGTAGCTGCTGCGTGAACTTCGCCGCGAAGGCCTGGGCGATCTTGGTGAGAACCTTCTCGTTCAACTTGGCCCAAGGAGCGTTCCTCACCAGCAACTGGGTGAGTTGAGACAGTTCGGCGTAAGCGGCCGTCTTCGCCGATGTGCCCGTGGACATTCCGAGGGCGATCACGGACATCACGAAGATTTCCTCTTCGGGATCGCTTGGGTCGTAGCCGTAGTAGAGAGCTGTGGCGGCGACCGTTCGAGTGGAAAGGGCAAGCATCATCGCGGTGTCGGCGGCCATCGCCCCGGCTACGGTTCCGAATCCGGGTGCGGCACCCGCGCCAGCGCCGGCGATTGTTCCGGCGCTGGCGAGCACCTCGCCGCCTGTCACGACCGCGGCGGAGCCGAGGCCGGTTGCAGCTGCCGAGAGCGCGTGGCCGTACCGAAGCAGGTTGTGCCTGGTGACCTCATCGACGACGCGCAGGTCGAGCTCACGGATCTCGTCCAACCCGGCGACGTCATGTCCGGCACGTCCATACTGTACGACGACACGCTTCTTGCTCACGGTCCGGCTTGCGGTGTCTCCCACAGCCTTGCCGAGACCCCTTGCGGCTCCGCCATAGGCGGCAGCCACTTTGTCGGCGCCCGGGGCGCTCTTCACCTTCTGGCCGAGCGAAGCGAGTCGGTCCCGGGCCGACTGCGGAAGGATCTTCCTCGCCTCCTTGCTGAGGGAGGCCGCCTTTCGCTTCTGGAGTTTGTCCCACTCCTGTTGTTCGTAAGCAGAGAGAGTCATGTCATCGCCCCCAAGTATCAAAGTGTCTGAAAGCAGTCCCGCATGATCGCGGCCATGAGTTCACGCCGCTGGACGAGGAACTTGTCGCAGCTTCCCTCCGTGACCTCAGCCGGATTCGCCGGGCCTGCACGGCTCCGGAGGCCCCGAGGGCGGCAGTTCGCGGTGAGAACGGCGCTCACTTCGGCCTCGTCTTCGGTCGGGCGTCGCCGACTCCGGGTAGGGGACGTGCACCCAGCAACGGGTTCTTCGCCTTCTTCCCCTGCCGCGTCTTCTGCGCTCGCGCCGTCTGCTTCGCGGCCGCGGTCTTCTTCGCGTCCGCCGTCTTCTTGGCTCGCCGGCTCTCCTTCGGCTTGCGCGCCGGAGTGTCCGGTCGGCTGTCCAGCCAACGGCGGGTGGTCACCATCTCCGCGACCAGCTCGGTGCGTTGCGGCTCCGGCAGCCTCGTCATTGCCTCTTCCGCCCGCGCCATGAGAGCCGCGGCGTACCTGGGCCTGGGGCCGCGCCTCTGCCGTGCGCTGCGCAGAGCATGCCGAATCTCCGTGTCACGGAGCACAGGAACACCGGCGTGCCCCTTCGGCTTCGGCTTCGGCGGGGCCGCGGACTGTCGAACCGGACCGCCCTTGACATGGACGATGGTCTGGTGCTGAGCGGGCTCCGCACTCTGCTGAGCGGCGATCTGACCGTCCACGGTGAGCAGCAGCCGCGGCGGAGCCGTGCGGGACGGCACCCCGTGCACGGCGAACGCCCGGTCCGCCTCACGCTGGCACCATCGTCTGAGTACCGCCGCCGTCGCGGGAACCCCGCAACCGACAGCGGCGACCACGTTCCCCACGTAGGGCGGCGGGTCGCTCTCCCCGGTCCTGATCAGCGCCGACAGCAGGGGGCTCCCCTCACCGCCGGCGGCCTGCTCTACAGCGACCAGCAAACCGACACGGTCCGGGACGGACAGCCCGAGCAGGTCGCTGCCGGCGGTTCGGGCCAGCGCCTCCCAGGTGGGCCGTGTTCGGAAGCTTGCGGCGGTCAGCAGCGCCTCCTTCAGCGCGAGCGCCTGGTCCTCACGGGACCGTCGCACCGGCGCCGCGCCACGCTCGGCTCCCGCCTCGGCGGCTGGGCCGGGTCCCGAACGTCGTCGCGGCTCCGCTCCCGGGACCCGGAGCCCCGCAGGGGTCACCGCACAGGCGTCGAGGGGCACCCAGTCGGTGCTGCGCCGGGGGTCCTCCGCCCTGAGACGGATTCGCCGTACCGCACCGTGCGTCTCGAAGTGGAAGCGGAGCAGGTATCCGTACTCGTCGTACAGCTCCTCCATCGTCTCCGGCTGGGCCGTGCCCGGACCGAGGACCCAGTCGAGGGTGGCCGATTCACTGGAGAGCCGCTGGCGGGCCTGATGCCACTCGGCGTGCGCGAGCCTGCTGAACTGGAATCGCACATGCTGCCTCGCCGCGCCCACTCGGAAGTCGACGGCGTCTCCGGGTCCGGAACCGAGGTCGCGTGAAGTGGCCCGCCCTTTCAGCCTGTTGCGTCCGGCCCATGCGGCGAGGTCGTCCTTGATGAAGAGGTGGTCCGCGCTGGCTGCGCCTGTGGCCGTACGGTGGCAGGAGGTGTGGGGTCGGTGAGCGAAGTGGCAGACCTTGTCGCGGTACAGGCGGTCCGAGAGCTCGTTGCCGCAACCGCCGAGCTGGGTGCCGCACCAGTAGGTGTAGGAGGGGTGGCGTCGCCGCCAGCGAGTCAGTTCGTCGGCGTCCGTCGGCAGGATGATCGCGCGTCCGGAGTTCCGGCTCCCGATCACCGCGGTCTGCACGAGTCTGCCGTCTGAGCCGATCATGAATTTCCCCCCGGGGTCCGCGCGCCTGCCGGGAGGGCGGGCAGCGGTTGATCGCCATCAGTATGCGATCCATGCACTCAGTTCACAAGAGGTTGACGTTCACTTCGAGCATTCGGGCCTCGGTCGGGTGGCCGGTTGCGTAGGTTCGGCGACCGTCGGAATCCGAGGTCGGGAGGGCATATGCACAAGGGCACGCTTGAGTACGAGCAGGCTCTGGACGCCGTGATCGAGATCCTGCGCTCGCGGGCACGCCGCGGCGCGGTGCCCATTCCGTACGGCGATCTCAGCAGCGAACTGGCACGGCTCGGTCATCACGCCCCCGCCCACGAGGGCGCCATGCCTTACCTCTTGGAGGACGCGTCCGTCCGGGAAAGCCCGGACGGATCGCTGCCCCTGCTGTCGGCGCTCGTGGTGCTGAAGGACAGCGGCTGGCCGTCCGGCGGCTTCTTCAAGCCGGCCCGGCGCTCACCGTACAAGCGGCCGGGCGACGACATGGTGCTGTGGACCCGGGAGATCGAGAAGCTGGCGGAGCACTACGCCGATCACTGACGGTCCTTTTCGTCGGCGTTGCGGCGGCTCTCGCCGGGGCCGTCCCGGACGAGGGGCGGGCCCGGCGTCACGAGCCCGTGGTGCGGAGTTGCACCTCCGCCCAGACCGTCTTCGTGTACGCGTCGCGGACCGTGCTTCCCCAACGGTCGGCGTAGGACTGGACGATGAGCAGTCCGCGGCCCGACGTCTCGTCGGCGGGCTGTGGCGTCACGGGTGGCGGAGGCAGGCGCTCGGGGCGGGTGTCCGTCACCTCGACGCGGAAGCGGTCGGGCAGGAGCAGCAGCGCCAGGCGGAAGTCCCGGCCGGGGAGGCTGCCGTGGCGGACCGCGTTGGACGCCAGCTCGGCGGTGACGAGGGCGACGGCGCGGGCGGGGTCGGAGTCGTACGGGAGGCCGGTCCACTCGGTGAACTGTTGGACGGCGAGCTGGCGGGCGAGGCGAGCGCCACGTCTCGTGCTGCTGAAGCGCAGGGTCAGTTGGCGGACGGGCGTGAGAGGCGGCTTCGCCTCGTCGGTGAGCTGATGGTGGGTCACGGGGTCAGCCTGGTGGGGTGAGTAGTCGGCTGACCAGGTACGACGGCCGTACGTCGTCCTCGTCGTACGGAGTGGGTGGGGGGCTGTGGGCTTGGTTGTACGGGGCTTGTACGGGCGTTGTACGGGTCCGGTGCGTGTCCCGGTTCTCGTGCGTCGCGTTGGGCATGGACCGGTGGCGAGCGCGGCCGTGGGCGGGGTGCGGAGCGGGATGGAAGGGCGTGGGACTGTGAGGACGGTACGGGGCGTACGGGACACGCGGACGGGGCGCGGCACGAAGACCAAGGATGAGGGGTCCGATCTGCCGGGCGTGTGGTCGGCGTATGGGGTGCTGTTGCAGTACCTGCGCAAGCGGGCCGGGCTGAACCAGCAGCAACTCGGGGACGCGATCGGCTACTCGCTGGAACAGGTCGCCTCGGTGGAGCAGGGTCGGCGGCCGGCGAAGGCGGCGTTCACGGTGGCGGCGGAACGGGCGTTGGAGGCGGGTGGGGTACTGGACGCGCTTCAGGGGGAGGTTGATCGCGCCAAGTTGCCAAGGTTCTTCCGTAACTTCGCGTTGATCGAGGCGGAGGCGGTGAGCCGGTTCGAGTATGAGCCAATGCTGGTGCCGGGGCTGTTGCAGACGGAGGCGTACACGCGGGCTCTGTTCGCTGGGCACTGCCCGCCGCTGAACGAGGAGATCATCGACCAGCACGCGGAAGCGCGGCTGAGTCGGCAGAAGCTACTGACGCGAGTACCGCTTGCAGAGTTGTCCTTCATCATCGGCGAGGAGGCACTGCGGAATCCGGTGGGCGACAGGGAGATGATGCGTGGACAATGGCAACACCTGTTGGTGGTAGGGGCGTTGCGGAACGTGGAGGTCCAGCTCATGCCTGCCGCAGGCGGGTTCCACTCCGGTCTGAACGGCCCGTTCGTGATGCTGGAGACCAAGGAGCACCAGCACCTCGGCTACATCGAGTCTCAGGAAGTCGGGTGCGTCGTGCATGATCCCGCAGAGGTCAGTGCCTTCGGGTTGCGGTATGGCAAGCTGCGGTCGCAGGCTTTGAACGGCGTCGAGTCTGCGCGGCTCATCGAACGGCTGGTTGGAGAGACATGAGTGTGGAGCAGGTACCCGAGAACATGGCCGGGCTGCGCTGGTTCAAGAGCAGCTACAGCGGCTCGGGAGGTGGCAACTGCGTGGAGGTGGCTGCCGGCCTGGACGCCGTGTACGTACGGGACTCGAAGGTCGCGGATGGCGGGCCGGTGATGCGGGTCGGCCGGAGCGAGTGGGCGGCGTTCGTGGCGCTCACAGTGGAGTAGGGCCGAGTACGGCTCCTGAGCGGAACAAGGGGCTCGCTCACGTCACTTGGGGTGACGTGAGGGGCCCGTTGTCATTCCGTCGGCTCAGAACAGGGCGCCCTCAGCGCCCTCACCGAAATCCGACCCACCTCGCGCAGCAAGCTGCTCCTTGCGCTTCCGGACGGCCTCGGGAGACGGCGGGGGCAGATCGGGATGCTTCTCCCTCGCCTTCTTCTCCGTTACGCCCTTGTGGAAGCCGAGGTGGACCTCGTCGGCGTATGCCTGGTGGTTGAGCTGGCGCAGGCGGTCGATGATCTCGGTCCGGGCGAGGAGACCGATGGTGCAGCGGGTGCCCTGGTCAGTCTCGTGGAAGCCGTGATCGAGGGGGTAGGTCTCGTGGGTCGGATGGACAGGTGCCGTCCCCCCATGCTTGTCCAGTAGGTCATGCCAGCCGTAAGCCTCGATGGCGGCAATGTCGACCTCCTCATGAATTTGGCGAAGTTCGACCACATCTCCGTCCTGGCAGTCGACCCTATGGAACAAGTTGTAAATTTCAGTGAGGCCAACATTGCGCGATCGCATCATTTCGCGACGACAGGAATCTAGGCGACTTCCAGCGACACGAAGACGAGAGGTGAACGGAGGACGCACAAGAGTCTCGAAAACGTCAGTAGGAGTATAGCGAAGGTCCCCTTTCATCGTGGAGGCCCGATCGATAGCCCACCAATAGTGAGGGGCACTACTCAGCAAAGCCAAGAGCTCATAGCTATCGGACGCGAAGACAACCGTGGCCTCACTGAACACTGGACCTGTAGGCACCATTACCGGCATTACCGTATGAGTGTGTCGCGTCATGACGACGCAACGCTTATTCGCCACAATCCGCTGATACAACTCCGGTCGCCTGCGCTCGTAAAGCCACCACTGCTCACGCGCCGACTTACTAAACTTCACTTTCAATCGTTCTGGTTTCACATCACGCAGAACCTTTCCGTAAGCCAATTCGTACTCTCCTGCGCGAGTCTCCGACCAGTCGTGAAAGTTGATTACCCATCGCGCTGTTCCATGCTCCGGATGGCTGTTCACATCTTGTCCGTTGAGATAGGGGAACAAGATCTCTTCATAGCGTCGATCATGGTCAATCCAAGCGCGGGCCTCAGCCTCAGGCAACGTGAACCCAAGCCCAAGGACGATCGAACCCTGAAAGCAAAAGCCTCCATTACTCGCAAGGGGTTCGCCCCAAAAACCCTCCCGCGTGGCCGGAGTTAGCGAGGTTGAGATTCCCTTAGGCGCAACAGATTTCCCCAACACGTACGCCGCACTATCAGCAATAGCCGCTGCGCTAGTCCAAACCGCGCAGTATTCGAGCACCGCCGAACTCGACGGCCACGGAGCACTCTTGATCGCCCGCCGGATCACAACCCCAGCAGCGCCGAGCTGGTCGAGCCCGACCTCACGCGTGTCTCCCTGGGCCAGGGTGTTGGTGGCGATGAGTCCCGTCTGCCCGCTTCCGTTCAGCAGCTCATGCGCTCGCAGTTCGAAATACGCCACCAGGTCGGCACTCCCTCGCTTGCCGCCCGCCAGGTAGTCGACCATGTACTCCCGGTATGCGTCGCCCGTTGCGCCAGTGAGTTTCTGCCCTCCCAAGAATGGCGGATTACCCACAACCGCGTCAAAGCCACCCTGCCGAGTGAACACCTCGGGAAACACCAACGGCCAATGCACCGGCCGCCGCTCCAACGCCCCCTCCGGCAGCTCCGCCCCCAGCCACTCCTCCGCCGTAGCCCGAGCCTCCCTCACCACCTCGGAGTCGTCCTCGACACCGTCCTCCATGATCCGCTGCACGATCCACGCGGCCCGAGGGAACAGGTCCCGAACCCGCTCCCCGCCCTCCTCCTCGTACCAAGGCACCCGCCCCGAAGCGCAAGTGGCCAGCGCCGCCCCCGCGATCAGGTCGCCCACCAGCCTCAGCCGCCGTGAATGCCGGTTGACCTCCTCCAGCCGCTCCCGCTTCTCCTGGAGCGCAGGCAAGTCCACGCCCTGGATGGCTGTGATGGCCAACCGCTCCCGCGTCAACTGATCCACCAACTCCCGCGCCTGCTCGGCCAGGACGTCGGTCTGCCCGCTTGGCTTCATGTGCACCGACTGGATCTGCTCCATGTTGTGCACGCCCAGCAGCGAGTCCCCGGCCACCAACCGGTCGTCCAGGAAGGTGAACGGTCGCCCCGGATCCATCGACACCAGCCACAGCGACAGCTTGGCCATCTCCACCGCCATCGGGTTGATGTCCACCCCGTACAGGCAGTGCTCGATGATCTGGCGTCGTGCCTCGACGACCACCGGGTCCTGCTCCGCGTCCGCCGCCGTCACCGCGTCCACGGCCCGGCCCGCCCGGTAGGCCATCGCGTCCGCGCGGCCCTCGGACTCCCAAGCCTCGATCAACCGGTCGGCCAGGTAGCGGCAGGCCGCCACCAGGAACGCCGCCGAACCCATCGCGATGTCCGCGACCTTCAGGTCGAGGATCTGGTCCGCCGACTTCAGGCGCCACTCCCCCGTGTCCGCCGTCTGGAGCGGGCCCGGCTCGTACACCAGCGGCTCCAGCGCGTGGAGCACGACCTCCTCCGCGAGGAAGCGGGGCGTGTAGTGCGTGCCCGTGTTCTTCCGCAGGGAGGACTCCGTGACGTACAGCGCGCCGTTCGGGATGACGGTCGGCAGGCCCCGCAGGTCATCCCGGAGGATGCCGACGAACGGCAGGAGCCGCTCCGTCAGTGCAGGGTCCTTCGTCACCGCGTTCAGCCGGCGCCGTGCCTCCGCCGCGTCCTCCGTGCCGAGCGGAGCCAGCTTCTTCTCCAACTGGCCCGCCGTTGCCGGGGGCTTGGGGTCCTTCCACTTCTCGTGGATGGACTTGGCGAGCGTCTTCACGGAACCGCCGGCCTTCGCCGCCAACGCCTCCAACTCGCGCAGACCGACCTCGTGTTCCAGGCCTTCGGGGCCGATCAGCCCCACCATGTGCTCGGTGGCCCTGCGTCCGTCGAACGACAGCAGGCCCTCGTACACGTAGCCGATCTGCTCGACGTCCAGCGCGCGGAAGCTCAGCGTGCGGACCTCGCGGTCCTTGCCCCTGCCGACGCGGACCTCCTGGACCGCCTGGAGCATGTGCAGGACCGTGCGGTCGTCGATGGGGAGGAGCGGGGTGGTGCGCTCCAGCCACGGGTACTTGTCCGGGTCGAAGATCGAGCCGTCGTACGCGGGAAGGTGGAAGCCCGAACCCGGGTGGTCCACTCCCCCGTGCACGGCGTGGAAGAGGGCGATCAGGCGGTGCCACGCGGACGTCGTGTGCTCCAGCGACGTCTCACCCTCCTCGTCCGCCCGCGCCTTCAGCTCGTCGCGCAGGAAGCGGGCCGAGTACGAGCGGGCGTACACCTCGTTGTCCGCCGGGAGCAGGCCCCGCTCCTCCGCGAACAGGAGGAAGACGACGCGCATCATGACCGCCACCGCGCCGCGGTAGACCTCGCCCGCGCTGACACCGGACGCGTGGAGACCCGGCGCCCCGTGCTCGACCGCCCGCACGTCCGCGCGCCCTATGGCGTCCACGAGGAGTTCGACCGCGTGGCGGACCTGGACGCCCAGCGCCTCGGTGACGTCCTCGCCCGCCGCGAGGCTGGCCTTGAGCAGGCCGACCAGCGTCTCGGCCTCGTCGTACTCGAAGAAGCGGCGGCGGCGCAGCAGGGACACGAACGCCCGGACGACGTTGCGCTCGGCGGCTTCGTTCCAGCCGATGGAGTCGAAGACGGCCGTCGTCGTGACGCCTCCGAGCGGGGCCCAGACCAGGCACCACCAGCGGCCGTCGGTGATCAGGCCGAGCGGTACGCCGTGGTGGCGCAGGAGGCGGGCCAGACGGTCGGCGGGGGCCGCGGACCAGTCGCCGCCACCGCCGACGCGGGCCGTGGGCGCCGTACCGGCCGGGACCGTCATGCCTAGCAGGCGTACGCGCTTGGCGGCGGACTCCGCGTCGGGTTCGGCGGCGAGGTCGGTGCCGGGTTCGACGAGGGCGAAGTCGGGGCGGACCTCGGTGTTGTGCTCCGCCACACGCAGGGTGAGGCGGTCGAGGCCGGGGTCCTCGGAGTCGCCCTGGCGGAACGCCAACGCGTCGTCCCAGCCCAGCAGGCGGCCCAGCACGTAGGCCACCCACTCGTCGCGGCCCGCCGTCGTGTCCGTCTGCCAGTCGGCGTGGCGGGCGCGGAGGCGGGCGCGCTCGTCCTTCTCCAGGGCGTCCAGCTGGGGCCAGGCGCGCAGCAGGACGGGCATGGTCAGGAAGGGGCCGGAGACCTCGGTGAGGTCGAGCCACTCCTGGTGCTGCCTGCGGCCGTCGGCGGCCTGGGCCTTGGCGGCGGCTACTCCGGCGCTCACGGGGCGGCGGGGGCTCATCGGCGGGCTTCCTTTGCGGGGATCACGAAGACGACGGCGGCGGGGAAGAGGTGGGAGCGGGGCTCGCGGTAGCGGGCGGCGATGGCGGCGAGTTCGCGTTCACGTTCGGCGGGGAGGCCCTTCAAGCGGTCGTCCCAGCGGCGGCGGTCGTCCTCGAACTGGCGGCGCTCGTGGCCGGTCAGCTCGTGGGTGGACAGCAGCGCGAGCTGTTCGCCCTCTCCCTCGCCCTCCTCCTTGAGCTTGGCGCGCAGGGTGGCCTCGAAGCGGTCGAGGGTCGCGGTGATACGGCGTTCCTCCTCTGTCCGGCGGTCGGCGAGCCGACTCTCCAGCTGGCGGCCGAGTTCGCCGGCGCGAGCTTCCAGAGATCGGTAGAGGGGGTCGCGGAGCCGAGGCCAGGCCTCGGTGAGTTCCCTGCGGAGGTGCGGGGCCGCCTCGATGCCCTCGGTGAGGGCCCCGGAGAGGACCCTGCCCTGTTCGTTCACCGACTCCCAGCGGCGGAAGCGGCCGGTGTCGCCGAACCAGCCTCCCGAGTACAGCACTTCCTCGTGCAGGCGGGTGCCGTCGGCGCCGACGAGGACGTACCGCGCGTACGCGGAGACGAGAGTCGTGGTCACGGCCGGGTCGTCGGAGACGACGGCGGTGACGCGGTGGAGGTCGATCAGGTCCGCGTTCCAGACGGCCGCGGTCAGCAGACGTGTGGAGAGGGCCACGAGCGGGTGCTTGAGGTGGGCGAGAACCACGTCGTCCCTGCCCTGGGCGGCCACCGCCGGGGAGAAGGTGAGCGGGCGCTGCTCGCCCTCGCGGAGCTTGTGGGCGAGACCGCGGGTGGCCCGCTCCCAACTGCCGGACAGGGGCTGCACGTCGAAGAGGTGGCCCGGCTCGAAGTCCTCCGCCCGCAGCGTGGACGGAAGCAGCGGCGGCTGGTTGTCCAGCGCCAGCGCGGTGTCCACGACGCGCTTGACGTTGCCCGGGGTGAGGCCTAGTGCGCTCACCGTCTCGTCGTACTGGTCGGCGAGCCGCTTCGTCTGCGCGGTGACGTTCTGCTCCGGGGCGACCTCGCCGCCCGTGCGGCGGCCCTTGATCGGCTTGGGCTTGGCGTTCTCGATGTCGACCGGTGCGGTGTCACCGGTCATCCGGCGCTGGACGGCATCGGCGAGGACGGCGTTGACGGAGCCCAGGTCGTGCTCCATGCGCGCGACCTTCTTGGCGACCCGGGAGAGGAACTCCAGGTCGGCCTCGTACGAGCCGGCCTGGGCCTGCTGCCAGCCGGAACCGATGAAGTGGGTGATCTCCGGGTCGTGCTTCTGGCCCCAGCGGTCGATACGGCCGATGCGCTGTTCGAGCTTGTTGGGGTTGAAGGGGATGTCGTAGTTGATCAGGCGGTGGCAGTGGTTCTGGAGGTCGATACCCTCGCCGGCGGCGTCGGTGGCCAGGAGGATGCGGACCCTGCCCTCCGCGCGGGACGGCTCGGTCTGGAAGCCGAGGCGGATGCGCTCGCGCTCCTCTGCGGACAGGCCGCCGTGCAGGCGCTCGACGCGGCCCCCGTCGGTGAGTTCCTCCTGCTGGAGGAGGTCGTGGAGCCACTTCTGGGTGTCGCGGTACTCGGTGAAGACCACGACCCGTTCGTTGGTCCACTTCTTGCCGTCGGGGCGGCAGACGGCCTTGAGTTCGGCGATCAGCGCCTCGGCCTTGGAGTCGGGCGCGGCCTCGTGGGTGAGGGCCCAGCGCTCCATCTCCTGGAGCAGGTCCAGTTCCCGGCCGTCCTCCGCCGGGGTGAGCGAGGTGGAGCGGGTCAGGGCGTCGTCCTCGGCGTCGACCAGACCCGTGTCGTCGAGGTCGGCGACGAGGTCCGCGAACTCCTCCAGCCACTCGGGGACTTCGGCGGCTGCCGTACGGCCGCGTGCGGGGCCGGTGTCCTCCAGGTGGGAGAGGTAGACCTGGACGGTGTGGAGGAAGGCCGCCGGGGAGGAGAACAGCCGCTTCTTCAGCAGCAGGGTCACCAGGTCGGCGGCGCGGCGGCCGCCCCGGGCCTTCGGAGTCAGCTTCCCGCGCCGCAACTCGGCGAAGGAACCGAGCAGCTGGTGGATCTCGCGTTCCTGCTGGGTGTAGTCGACGGAGAGTTCGAGGGTCTTGCGGGTGCGGAAGCGGGGCGTGCCGTCGGCGTTGGTGACCGTCGACTTCAGACGTCGTACGACGGTGTCCTTGAGGGCTTCCTTGTCGGGGTCGACGCCGCGTGCGAAGCGCTGGTCGTCGATGAGTTCGAGGAGCGCAGTGTATGACTCGGGATAGCCGTTGTGCGGGGTGGCGGAGAGGAAGAGGCGGTGCTCGAAGTGCGGGACGAGGCGCCGGATCAGCTTGGTCTGCTGGGAGTCGACGGCGTACACCTGCTTGGGGGCGGCGGGCGCGACGTGGTGCGCCTCGTCGAGGACGAGCAGGTCGAAGAAGCGCTTGTGCTCGCCGTCGGGACTTTCCTCGGGGGCGCCGATGACCTCGTCGAGGAGACGCTGGGCCTTCTGGCCGCGCAGCCAGGGCAGGGAGACGATGGTCAGCGGGTGCACGCGGAAGGGATTGGCGGCGGTACCGTGGGTGCGGCGCAGGCGGGCGCAGTGCTCGGAGTCGACGATGGTGAACTCCAGGCCGAACTTCTCGGCCATCTCGTCGCGCCACTTGAGGGTGAGGCCGGCGGGGCAGACGACCATGGTGCGGCGGGCCCGGCCGCGCAGCATGAGTTCCTGCACGACCAAGCCGGCCTCGATGGTCTTGCCGAGGCCGACATCGTCGGCGAGGAGGAGGTTGACGCGGGGAGCGCCGACGGCGCGGGAGACCGGCTCCAGCTGGTACGGCTCGACGGCGACGCCGGAGCGGAACGGGGCTTGGAGGGTCTTGGCGTCGGCGGAGGCGACGGCGGACCAGCGGACGGCGTCGAGGAACGCGGCGAGGCGGTTCGGGGAGTCGTAGGAGCCCGTGGAGGCGTCGGGCAGGGAGCCGGCGGGCAGGACGCGGCGGCCGGGCTCGACCTCCCAGATCACGGAGAGAGTGTCGCCGAAGCGGCCGTCGGCGACGGACTGGAGGTGGACCAGGGTCGCGGGGCGCCGGTTCTCCTCGTCGTCAAGAGCGGCAGGGGAAGGCTCGACGCGGGCGACCACCCAGGACTGGCCGCGCACCTCGACCAGATTCCCTTCTTCGGGGAGCGGCTGCGCCCCCGTCCGCTCGGTCTCGCGCTGAGCTGCTGGCGTCATGGGCGCTGTTCTCCTCGGTGTTCCCTGCCGTCGTCCGCAGACAGTGTCCCGTGTCCTGTCTCCCCTCCGGAACGACGTGACGGCAGATTAGCACGAGCCTTCCGCTGTGAACAGAGCTTACAAACCATCGGATCGGAGGGTGGGATCACCGGTGGCCCTCAGCCCATGCGACGCAGCCGCCCCAGCAGCGTCCGGCTCCGTCCATGCCCGTCGTCGGACTCGGGCAGGACCGTCTCCTCCTCGTCGGCCAGACGGCGCAACAACTCCTCGGCGGCATGCCGTTCCCCAGTACGGATCAGCAGGACGGCGATCTCGTAGCGGGTGTCCAGCACGGCGGGGTGGCCCGGCCCGAGCAGGCTGCGCTGTTCGGCGAGGACGGACTTCAGCTCGTCCAGGGCCTCGCGGGTGCGGCCGAGCGCCCCGGCGCAGAGGGCGGCTCCTGCTCGGGCGGCGAGCGCGCCCGCGCGGTCGAGGCCGGGGACGGCCATCAGCTCGCGGTACTCCTCCAGGGCGCGGGCCGGACGTCCCGCCCGGCGCAGGGCGGCCAGCTCGGCCAGCCGTGGGTGAGCCGGCGTGGTCCCAGTGGCGTGAGCCGGTCGGGGCGCCCAGGCGGCGAGCAGGGCGGCCACCTCCTCGGCGGAGGCGGGCCGGTCCTCGGGCTTCTTCGACAGCAGCCGCTCGACCAGCGTCCGCAGGCCGTCCGGTACGCCGGGGCGACGGTCGGCGAGCGGCGGGACGGGGTCGTTGGCGTGCCGGTGGTACAGCATGAACGGGCTGGCGTCAGTGAAGGGGGGCGCGCCGGTGAGCAGTTCGTACAGGACGCAGCCCAGCGAGTACAGGTCACTCGCGGGCACGGTCCGGCCGACGGCTTGTTCGGGCGCCATGTAGACGACCGTGCCGGGAGTGGCGTTGGCAGCGGTGAAACGGGTCTCGCCGGGCTCGGGCTCCAGAGCCGCGGCGACCCCGAAGTCCAGGACCTTGATCTCCCCATCGGGGGTCAGCATCAGGTTCGACGGCTTCAGGTCGCGATGCACGACCCCCTGACCGTGGGCGTAGGACAACACCTCGGACGTGCGGCGGGCCACGTCCGCGGCCTGCTCGACACGCAGAGGGCCATCATTCTTGAGGACGGCGTCCAGGGCGCGGCCCGGGACGAGATCCATGACCAGGAACAGCTCGCCCTCGTGATTGCCGTGGTCGTGGACGGCGGGGACACCCGGGTGCCGCAAGCGGCCGGTCAGGCGGATCTCGCGCAGGAACCGGCGCTCCAGCGTGCTCGGTTCGGCACCACGGCCGCGGGTCGCGAGGAGCTTGACGGCGACCTCGCGGTCGTGATCGCGGTCGTGGGCCGCCCAGACGACGCCCATCCCGCCCCGGCCCAGCTCGTGCGTCAGCTCGTACCGCCCAAGGCTCCGCCCCATCGCGCCCCGCCCTCAGTTCCGGTGCCTGCCGCGCCCGCCGCCTCCCGCGACCGGGAGCGTCGCGACTCCCCGGCCGACCGGGCCATTCTGTCACCGGTCACGAGACTCCCGTGCCGCGCGTGACCGAGAAAGTGCGGGCTGCAACGATCAGAGCCCTCTGGAACCGGGTGGCTCCGTCGCTCACAGCGGCACCGGGCCCTGGGGGACCAGGAAGGGACGGCGCGGGTCCTCGGGCGGAGTCCGCCTGACGGCCAGTCCGGGATCCGGCTTCGGCAGGTGGGGTGCCAGACCGGCGTAGACCTCGGCCGCCGACGCGGGACGGTCATCCGGCCGCTTGGCCAGCAGGGCCGTGATCAGGTCCTGGAGATCCCCGGGCACACGCACCCCCGCGTCGGCGACGAGGGGTGGGGGCGAGGCGAGATGGTGGGAGGCCAGGAGCGCAGGCTGATCCGTGGGAAAGGGCGTCTCGCCGGTGAGCATGTGGTGCAGCAGGCACCCCACGGCGTACAGGTCGCTGCGGCCGTCCAGCCGGTCCCGGCCGGCCAGCAGCTCGGGAGAGGCGCAGATGAGGTTGCCGACGCCCTCGCCGGTCGTCGTCAGCCGCGGATCGGTGTCACTGAGCAGCTTGACCAGGCCGAAGTCGAGGATCTTCACAACGCCGTCGCGGCGGACCATGACGTTCTGCGTTTTGAGGTCACGGTGCACCAGGTCGGCCGCGTGGACCGCGGACAGCCCCGCGCACAGCTGGGCGGCGACGGCGGCCGCCGAGGGCACATCGAAGCGGCCGTCCTCCTGCTGGTCGAAGAGGTACTCGAGCGTGGCGCCGTCGATCAGTTCCATCACCAGGCAGCACGTGTCGTCCGTGATCGACGCGTCGAAGACCGTGGCGACGTTCGCGTGGTCGAGGCGCGCGGCCGCCCGCGTCTCCCTGCCGAACCGTGCGAGTGCGGAGTCGCGGCTGCTCGCCACGGCCAGCAGTTCCGTGGCGACGGTCTTCACCGCGACGGGCCGGTCAAGAGGCAGGTCGCGTCCCTGCCACACGTGCCCCATCACTCCGCGGCCCAGGATGGACTCCAGCCGATAGCGGTCATGGATCACCATTCCCGGCACGGGACTCCACATATTTGCCGACCTCCACATTCCCTACACAACACGATGGAACATACATGCTGTGAACAAAGTCAATGAGGGTAGTAGCCTTCCCCACATGAACGGCCGCTGGGAACGCCGACCAGCCCAGCCGCCAAGTACCTCGGAGACTGAACCATGAGTGCCCATGACGCCGTCCCCGTCAGCCTGGCCGAGATCGCCCGGATCGCCGGCGTCGGGCGAGCCGCCGTGAGCAACTGGCGGCGCCGTCATGACTCCTTTCCCGGCCGGATCGGGGGCACCGACGTCAGTCCGCAGTTCTCGCTGGCAGAGGTCGAGCAGTGGCTGCGAGGCAACGGCAAGCTCAGGGACATCGGCGGCCGGGAACTCCTGTGGCCGCGTTTCGAGGCACTCGGGAGCCGGAACGAGTCCGGGCTCGCCATCGCCGAAGCGGCTCGCCGTATGCGTTCCCCCAAGGCGCGGATCACCCACCCCGAACTCTCCGCGCGAGCCCGTGACCTGGTGGCCCAAGCAGCGAAGGTGGGACGGGAAGAGGGGCCGCGCGAGACCTTCGAGTTCCTGCTGCAACGATGGCTGGAAACCCATGTCCGACAGCTCAGTACCACCCCGCCTCAACTCGCCACGCTGATGGCCCGGATCGCCCTCGCCGTCCACCCAGGCCCGGCACAGGGCGGACTGACCCTGCTCGACCCGGCGTGCGGTACCGGACACCTGGCCGCCGCGGCCGTGCAGGAGTACGACAGCCCTGCGCTGGAGGTACTCGCGTGCGAAAAGGACCCGGCGCTGGCCGCGTTGACGGCCGGCCGGCTCGAGTTCCTCACGGACGACCACGACATCCGGACGCAGATTGCCACCGCCGACGCACTGCGGGACGACCCCTTCGCCGGAGCCAAGGCTGACATCGCGCTGTGCAATCCCCCCTTCAACGAACGTGACTGGGGCTACGAGGAGCTCGCCACCGACCAGCGCTGGACGCACGGCCTCCCCCCTCGCACCGAGCCCGAACTGGCCTGGGTGCAGCACCTGCTCGCCCTCCTCAAGCCGGGCGGGGCCGCCGTGGTCGTCCTTCCGCCGGCCGTCGCATCACGTAAGGCAGGCCGCCGTATCCGCGGCTCGCTGTTGCGCACCGGAGCCCTCCGGGCGGTCGTCTCCCTGCCTCCTGGCAGCGCGCAACCGCACAGCGTGTCACTCCAGTTGTGGATCCTCCGCGCGGCGCCGGCCGGCCCTGCCGCCGCTCCCCCGAGCCAGGACGCCCTCCTGGTGGACGCCACACGTTTCGCGAGGTCGGGAACACGCGAGCCCAGCCCCGACTGGGACAGCCTCGGTTCGTTCGTACTCACCGCGATGGCGACCCTCGAGCAGGCGGACCAGGAGCCGCCGCAGGGCGCCGTCCGTGTGCCCCTCCTTGACCTTCTCGACGACGAGGTGGATGTCACTCCGGGGCGCTACACCGCGACGACTGCTGAGCCGTCCCGTAAGGAACTCGCCGGCAGGTGGGACGACTTCGGATCATTGCTGGCCGATCTGGCCGATGATGCGCGGCTTCTGTCCGCACTCGACTTCGAGGTCGGGACTCCCCGGACCACAGCGACGGTGGGAGACCTCGTCAAAGCCGGAGCACTGACACTGCGCGCCGGCCAGCAGCCGCCGGAGTCGGTTGCACCGGCTCGGGGAGCCACTGTTCCACTCCTCACCATTGCCGACCTTCTGCACGACGGCACTCCCAGCGGGGTGGTCCCCACCGGCTCGGCCCCATCCATCGCCGAGGAAGGCGACGTCGTGGTCGCCGGTGTGGCTCGAGCCTTCAAGGCGTGGGTCCACGAAGGAAAGCCGATAGCCCTGGGCCCTCAGCTCTACATCCTGCGGGTGGACGCGGAGAAGCTGGAAGCACACTTCCTCGCCGGCTGTCTGTGCGCGCCGGCCAACGGGCGCCAGGCAGGCACCCACGCCTCCAGTTCGTCCAGGGTCGACATCCGGCGTCTTCAGGTGCTCCAGCTTCCCCTGGAGAAGCAGACGGAGTATGCCGAGACGTTCCGTCGTCTCCGGGCGTTCGAAGAGTTGCTCACCACAGCCGGCAGTTCGGGCAAGGGGCTGGTGAGCGACATGAGTGATCGTCTTGCGGCAGGTGGGCTGACCGCTTGACCTCCCCCGCTCAACCGACGGCCCGCACCATGCCGGTTCGGCCGCAGCTCCACCACGCCCGGGCCGCTGTGCGTCCGGACCTTTCACCCGAGGTGCCCCAGGAGCAGATCGGGCGCCGCCTCCTCGTGCAGGGTGATTCCCAGTCGTTCCGGTGAAAGGGGCGCCGTACAGCCGGCGTCGGCCCCAGCATCATCCACGCGTGGGTTCTCGCAGACGTGGACTCTGGTCCGGTCGCACATCTGGAAGCAACATGCGTAGTTCGCGACAGGGTCAGCTGGGCCATGTGGTCGTCGGCGCGCTCGCGAAGCGCCACCTCCCGCCAGGGGCCCCGGTGGGGTCCGGCCAGCGCGATGCCGCGAGGATCAGACGGGACAGCCAGCGTGCCGTCGTCTAGGCCGTGGGCCGAGCCGGCGGCACGGGTTACCGACTCGCCGCGGCCCCAGGTGATCGGTGATCTGTGCGCCGGGGAAGAGCGTCGCGAGAGTGCGGATCGCCTGGGTGACGACGGTGGTCACCGCTTGGGGATCCTGGCGGGTGAGTGCGCTCGCCCAGCTCGCCCGCCAGAAAACGCTGTTAAGACTTCACCCGAGCCTCGGCACCCGGCGTCGACCAGCAGGTGGTGCACGATCGGTTTGATGTGCCCAACCACAGGCGCCCCTCACCAGTGGCCTCGAACAGCACTGTTCGTGGCCAGTTCTGTGTGCCAAGCGCGCTCGCCCCCGCCTCGGTGATCGGACCCGTTACCACCGTTCAACCCCGGTGCAGCGCTCCGAACACGCCCCCGTGCAGTGCGGCGACGGCGCCGAAATGGGAGTCGAGCCACCAGAACACCTCAGCCGGGGCCGGACAGCCGGCCCGCCTACGACTCCGCAGCCCCCCGCCCCTTCGCCCGCCGTCCGACCACCACCGCCGCCCCCACCGCGCTCCCCACGAACGCCGCCGCCAGCGTCCAGCCCCGGTCGAAGAGATGCCCGCTGGCGTGGTCCAGGGAGTAGCGGCCCGGGCCGGCCAGGCCCACCGTTGCCGCGGTGAAGCCGAGGAACGCCGGGTACTCGAAGCCGCCCTCCGTGGCGAAGAAGCCGGCGGGGGCGTGGACCGCCACCGCGCCGGCCATCGCTCCGGCCGCGGCCGCTCCGGCCGCCGGCGTGGCGAGGCCCAGGGCGAGCAGCACGCCGCCGCCCGCCTCCCCCAGCCCGGCGGCGATCGCGCTCTGGCGGCCGGGGTGGTAGCCCATGGCCTCCATGCCCTGGGCCGTGCCCTCGATGCCTCCCCCGCCGAACCAGCCGAACAGCTTCTGCGATCCGTGCGCCACGAGCACCGTGCCGGTGCCGAGGCGCAGTGCGAGCAGTCCGAGGTCACGTCGGTTGAGGCGGGCCATGAGTGTCTCCCGGTGCCGGTGGGGCGCGAAGGGTGGGATGCCGCCGCAGGGGCGTACGTGACCACTCTCGTCCCGCCCGGCCGCCCACCCTCGGTACTACTACTCCGAACGAGTGACGTGGGCGCGTGATCCATTCCGCGGACCGTGCGGTAGATTTTGCGCGCCCTTGACCGGCATCAACCCCATCGACACGGAGACCGGCGCCTCAATGAGCGACATCATCAACGGACTTGGCCGAGCGACCGCGTACGGCGCGCTCGGTGTGGTCCTCCTGATTCTCGGGATCTTCATGATCGACCTGCTGACGCCGGGCAAACTCGGCCGTCAGATATGGGAGGACCGCAACCGCAACGCCTCATTGCTGCTGAGTTCCGCGCTCCTCGGTATCGGCGGCATCGTGTTCACCTCGATCTGGACGACGTACGACCACTTCGGCAAGGGCCTCGCCTCGACGGCCGCGTTCGGGCTCCTCGGTCTGGTGATGATGGCGGTCGCGTTCCTGGTGGTGGACCTGGTGACGCCGGGCAAACTGGGCGCGACCCTCGTGGAGCCGGAGCCGCATCCGGCGGTGTGGGTGACGGCATCGTGCAATCTGGCGGTGTCGGCGATCATCTCCGCGTCGATCGCCTGAGGCGCACGCCGGGACGGATACGCGGGCTCGTCACGACGCGTCGTGGAAAACGAGTCCCAGTGTGTGCCGCTCCCCCGACCTGATCGCGCTCACCCCGTGCCGTACCGGTGACGCCGACCAGCCTCGGCTGGAGCGAACCGGACGGTCGCGGGTGGTGAAGATCAGGGCGCGGCCCTGTTCCAGCAGGGTCGCCGTGCCGCGGGACTGGGCGCGGGGCCGCTGTTCGACCAGGAGGAACTCGCCGCCCGTGTAATCGGTACGGGGCCGGTCGAGGCCGATGGCCACCTGCAACGGGAAGACCGCTTCTCCGAAGACGTCGCGGTGCAGGGCGTTCCAGTCGCCAGGACCGTAACGCAGCAGTATCTGCGAGGACTTGGTCTGGCCGGCCTCGTGGCAGACGGCCAGCCAGTCGTCCAGTTCGTCGGGCCAGGGTGCCGGCCGGCCGAGGCGCTCGGCCCAGGCGCGGGCGATCGGCAGCAGCCGCGGGTAGAACGCGGCGCGCAGTGCGTGGACGGTCCGCGGCAGCGGGTCCGCGAAGTAGCGGTAGGTACCGGAGCCGAACCGGTGGCGGGCCATGTCGACCGTGGACCTGAAGTGCTCGGGCTCGTCCCAGAGGGCGGCGATCGCCCGGCACTCGGCCGGATCCAGGATGCGCGGCGTCAGGGCGCAGCCGTACGCGTCGATCTCCTCCGCGAGTGCCGTCCAGTTGGTGGTGGAGAGGACGGCTTCGGTGGGGAGGGTTGCTCCGGTCGCAGGGTCTTCGGTGCTGCGCACGGTCATGGGGTGCTCCAGAAGTGGTGCATGGCGTACGAACTCCACGGCCGCCACGCCTCGGTGTCGGACGCCTGGGCGCCCGCCCGTCGCATGCCCGCGCGGACGGCCGGATCCTCGGTGAGGAGGACGTCGGGGTCGCCCAGGGACCGCATCCGGATGTAGCCGGCCGTCCAGCTGTCGATGCCCGGCAGGGCGAGCAGCCGGCGTTCGGCCTCGTCGCGGTCGGCGCCGGGGTCGAGGGTCACCGTGCCGTCGGCGAGGGCGGTGGTGAGGGTGTGCAGGGCGGCCCGCCGCGCGTCGGGCAGGTCGAGGTCGTCGAGGTCGGCCGCCGCCAAGGTGGCGGTGTCGGGGAAGAGATGGGTGAGCCCGCCGCTCGGTTCGCACAGGGGACGTCCGTGTGCGACGACGAGCGCGTGGCCGCGTCGGCGTCCCTCCGCGGTCGTCGCACGGTGGCCGAGCACGGCGCGTACGGCGAGCTCGTGCGGATCGGCCGCGCCGGGGGCGCGCAGTCCGGGACGGGCGGCGACCAGGGGCGCCAGCGCCGGGTCCGCCCCCAGGCGTTCCGCGACCGCGCACGGGTCGGCGTCCAGGTCGAACAGCCGGCGTACGCGCTGGGTTGCCGTCGTCAGGTCGCGCAGATCGGTCAGATGAAGCCGGCATTCCAGCCACCCGCCCGCGCCCGGCTGTTCACCGACTTCGGCCACACCCGCGCCGCCGGGGAGCCGCAGGGTGCGCCGGTAGGTCCGGGACCCGCGCTCGCCGACGATCTCCTCGATGCCCGGAACGGCACGGGCGGCGAGGTGGTCGAAGACCTCGACGGCGGCGTAGGGACCGCGGTGGGCGAGCCGCAGGGGTATGCCGGCGCGCCCGTTCGCCGCCGCGACGGGTCCGAAGCGGGAGGTGCGCCCGGGGCGGGCGGAGCGGATCTCGCTCGGCGTCGCCGCGTAGATCTCGCGCATGGTGTCGTTGAATTGCCTGACACTGGCGAATCCGGCGGCAAAGGCGATCTCCGCGGCCTGGAGGGTCGTCGTCTGGAGCAGTACGCGGGCGGTGTGGCCGCGTTGGGCCCGGGCCAGCGCGATGGGGCCGGCGCCGAGCTCGGCGTTGAGCTGGCGCTGCACCTGACGAGTGCTGTAGCCCAGCCGGCCGGCGAGCCCCGCCACACCCTCACGGTCCACGATCCCGTCGCCGATCAGCCGCATCGCGCGGCCCACGACGTCGGCGCGGGCGTTCCACTCGGCGGACCCCGGCACCGCGTCCGGTCGGCAGCGGCGGCAGGCGCGGTAGCCCGCGCCCTGGGCTGCCGCCGCCGTGCGGTAGAAGGTCACGTTCCGGCGCTTGGGGGTGATCGCCGGGCAGCTGGGCCGGCAGTAGATCCCGGTGGTGGAGACGGCGAAGAAGAAGACGCCGTCGAACCGGGCGTCCCGGCTGCTCACCGCCTCGTACCTGCTGTCCTCGATCGTCATACGGCCAGTATGGGCACGGCCCCGGCGGCCGGGCTGGCGGAATTCGGACGTCACGTTCGGCAGGCCCGGACGAGCTGTCCGGGTCCGGTCAGAGGCTGATCAGGACCGGGCCGCCGCCGAAGTCCAGTCCGTCGAGCCGGCCTGCTCGCAGATGCAGCGGACGCCCGGGCCGCGCGGGCCTCAGGAGCTGCTGACGGTGCAGTGTCCGGCCGTCCTGGCTGATCAGCACGCGCGGTGGCGACAGCGGTGTACGGGGGCGCAGAGAGAACCGCACCGGCTGGGGACCGTGCGGGCGGACGATGTTCGGCACGGCCCACAGCAGAGGGTCCTCGACCCGCACGGGCAGCCCGGGACCCGGCCAGGGCTCGCCCGCGAGATGGCGCAGCACGTCCTCCGCGGCGGCGCTGCCCTCCTCCGCGGCGACACCGGCCCGCTCACCGCCGTGCAGCAGATTTCCCACGGCGAAGACGCCGGGTTCGGCCGTGCGGAAGGCGGTGTCGACGGCAGGTCCGCGGGTGCCCGCGTCGAGCGGGATCCCGCCGCGTCTGGCCAGTTCGTGGTCGGGGATCCAGTCGCCGGTGAACACGATCGTGTCGCAGCCGAGGGTGGTGGTCCGCCCGTCCTCGTGGCGCAGCCGTACGCCGGTCAGCCGGCGTCGGCCGAGCAGTTCGACGACGTGTGTCCTGGCCAGCACGGGCACGGGTCGGCGCGGTGACGGCACGCGGGTGCGGGGCTGTTCGGTGACCATGGCGACGGTCTCGGCGCCGCCGGCGCGCAGGGTGCGCACCGCGGAGAAGGCGACCGGTTCCGCGCCGACGACGACGGCGCGGCTGCCGACCCACTGGTCGTGCAGATGGACGGCCTGCTGGAGTTCGCCGGTGGTGAGGACGCCCGCGGGCCGGGTGCCGGGGACGAGCCGTGCGCTGCGGGGGCGTTCACGGGCTCCGGTGGCGAGGACCACGGCCCGTGCCGAGATGCTCTCCGGGCCTGTGGGTCCGACGGTCTCCAGGGTGCGCGGGCCCGCCCAGCCGGTGACGGTGACGCCGGTGCGCAGCCGGGCGCCGGAGCGTACGGCGTCGTGGACGAGCCGGCGGGCGTACTCGGGGCCGCTGAGCGGTCGGTGCAGATCGCGGAGCCCGAAGCCGCCGTGGCAGCAGTGCCGCGGGATACCACCGGCCTGCTGTTCGCGTTCGACGACCTCGACCCGGCCCGCTCCGGCGGCGGCCAGGCGGGTGGCCGCGGCGAGCCCGGCCGGGCCCGCCCCGACGACGAGGACGTCGACCGTGCGTCCCGTCATCGCCGCTCCTCCTCGAACAGGGCGCGCACCGCGGGCCCGCAGAAGAATCCCTGGCAGCGGCCGCCGCGGGCGCGGGTCCGTCGCCGCAGTCCGTCCAGGGAGCCGGGTGGGACGGTGCTGTCCAGCGCGTCGCGTATCTCTCCGAGGGAGACGCGTTCGCAGTGGCAGACGAGCGTGCCGTACGCCGGGTCGGCGGCGATCAGCTCGGCCTGTTGCCAGGGGCGCGGGAACGCCTCGCCGAGGTTCGGCATCCGCACGGGTTCCAGGTCGCGAGCCGGACCGGGGTCGAGTCCCACGTCGGACAGGAGGTCCATGACGTGGGCGGCGATGGCCATGGAGGCGGTCAGCCCGGTGGAACGGATGCCTCCCACGGTGATGTACCGCTGCCGTGCGTGGGCCCTCACCTGGTAGTCGTCGTGCTCGGTGGCGGCGCGCAGACCGGCGTAGACGGCGGTGACCTCCTCGGTCACCAGCTCCGGCAGGATCCGCCGGCCCTGCTCGCGCAGCAACGCGAGACCTTCGCCCGTGGAGCCGGTGGCTTGCTTGTCGTCCAGGTCCTCTGCGGTCGGTCCGAGCATCACATTGCCGTACACGGTCGGGGACACGAGCACGCCCTTGCCGAGGGCGGTCGGCACCGGGAGCAGGATGTGCCGGACCAGTGGTCGGGCGAACTTGTCGAAGACGATGAGCTGACCGCGGCGCGGGGTGACGGTGAAGGTGTCGTGGCCCAGCTGCCGGTCGATGTCATCGGCGTGCAGGCCGGCTGCGTTCACCAGGAAGCGGGTGCGCAACAGACCGCGGCTGGTGGCCAGTTCGTGATGCGTGGTACCGGTGACGCTCTGCACCCGGCAGTTGAGATGCAGGTCGACGCCACCGCGAACCGCCTGGGTGGCGTAGGCGAGGGTGGTCGTCCAGGGGCAGATGATGCTCTCGCCGGGGACGTCGAGTGCGCCCAGTGCGCCGGGTCCGAGATGCGGTTCACGGCGGCGCACCTCGTCGGCGTCGATCAGGCGGGCGTCGTGGTAGCCGTTGCGTTCGGCCTTGGCGGCGAGCGCCGGCAACGCGTCCAGCTGCGCCCGGTCCCAGGCGACGAGCAGCGCGCCGATCGGTTCGACGGGGATCCCTGCCTCGGCCGCGTAGGCCGCGAGCCGGCGCTGTCCGTCGCGTACGAGCCGGGCCTCCAGCGAACCGGGCACGGCGTCGAAACCGGTGTGCAGGATCGCCGTGTTGGCCTTGGACGTTCCGTTGCCGACATCGTCGGAGGCGTCCACCAGGGCGGTACGCAGCCGGCGGCGGGCGAGTTCGCGGGCGATGGCCGACCCGACGACCCCGGCGCCGATTACGATCACGTCGTGGAGGGAGTCCGGCAGTTCGCCGGCGGTGGTGACGGTCATGCGCCGGCCGTCCCGGCTCCCCCGGCCGTGGGCGTACGGTCCAGCAGCGCGGACACCTCATTGCGGAACCGGCCGAGTCGTTCGGCCGCCTGCGAGGCACTGATCCTCGGTTCGTAGACGGCGGAGGGCCGCCAGGCCGGTACCACCTGGTCGGTGGTCAGTGCGGCGTCCATGCCGAGCCGGGCGACGGCGCCGACACCGAGCGCGGTGACATCGGGCAACGCCGATACCTCCACGGGGAGTTGCAGCAGATCGGCCTGGGTCTGCATCAGCAGCGCGGAACGGGTGAGTCCGCCGTCCACCCGCAGGCCGGTCAGTGGCCGGCCGAGGTCGGCGGCGACCGCGTCGGTCAGTTCGACCACCTGGGCGGCGATGCCTTCGCACAGTGCGCGCACGAGGTGCCCGGGACCGGTGTCGAGTCCGAGTCCGGTGAGTGAGCCGCGCAGGTCGCCGCGCCACCAGGGGGCGGCGAGCCCGGCGAGCGCCGGGACGAAGGTGACCCCACCGCTGTCCGGCACGGACGAGCCCACCGGGTCCAGGTCGGCCGCGCCCGCGATCACGCCCAGATCGGTGAGCCAGCGGACGGCGGACGCGGCCGTGTAGACCTGTCCGTCGAGGCAGTAGCTGGTGTGTCCGCCCAGCCGCCAGGCGACACAGCTGACCAGGCCGCTCGTGGTGCGGCGCGGGCTCGATCCGGTCTGCGCGAGCAGGAACGCCCCCGTGCCGTAGGTGCACTTGGCGCTGCCGGGCTCGGTGACGCTCTGCGCGAGGAGGGCCGCCTGCTGGTCGACGAGGAGCCCGGTCAGCGGGATGCCGTCGCCGAAGGCGGTGGTGATGCCGACAGGTCCGTCCGCGTCGACGACCTCCGGCATCCATTCGCCGTCCAGGCCGAAGATGCCGAGCGCCTCCGGCGACCAGGCGACCTTGTCGAGGTCGAGCAGCTGGGTGCGGCCGGCGGTCGCCGCATCGGTGACGAAGGCGCCCGTGAGCCGGTGGACCAGCCAGGCGTCGCTGGTGGTGACGACGCCGTCCCGGGTGCGTTCACGGCGTATCCACGCCATCTTGGGCGCGGCGAAGTAGGGGTCGAGGGGCAGGCCGGTCAGCCGGGTGAGTTCAGCGGCGTGCGGCGCGAGTTCCTCGCACAGCGGCTCCGCCCGCCGGTCCTGCCAGACGATGGCGTCGGTGAGCGGTTCGCCGCTCACGGGATCCCAGGCCAGCACCGTCTCGCCCTGGTTGGCGAGCCCGACCGCGTGGACCGGTTCCCCGGCGTCGGCGAGGGCCTGGCGGCCCGCGTCGACCACGGATGTCAGCAGGCTCATCGGGTCGACCTCGACGCTGCCACCCGCGCCGTAGCGGGGTTCCACCGCCGTCGATCCGGTGCCGATCACTCCGCGTTCGGGGCAGATGACCAGCGCTTTCGTGCCGGACGTGCCCTGGTCGACGGCAAGCACCGGGCCGGTCATCGGCCACCCCGCCCCTCGCTGGAAGGAAACCTTGATCGTGGACGCAAGAAGCCTGGATCAGGGCACGTCGGTCGTCAAGTAACGATCGAAACCGTCCACCGACCGATACTTCATCAACTTCTTGTCGTCATCGAACAGTTGAGTAAGATCGGCGAAACTACGGGCCGTGGAGCGACCACTCCATTCCGGTCCCAACCCCCCACTGTCCCAAGAGGACCCATGACGCCCAGAATGCGACATCCGCGCCGTTGGACACCGACGGTGGCGGCTACGCGCTGATGGCCCAGGACCAGAACCGCCCGGTGTACCACCCGGCGGGTCACGACAATGAACTGCGCGCCGCCATGCAGGACTTACGCACCGGACGTTGGTTATCCATGCGGAACCTGCTGGCCTCGACCTCCGACTGGGGCCTTTGGACGCAGCGGACACAGGTCCTCGCCGCGGTGGCGGCCGGTTCCGACGCCGTACAGGCCTGGCGGGCCGAGGAACCGCACTCCCTCGCCGCGACCGTGATGCACTGCCGGATCTCCGTCGAACGGGCGTTGCGGGCCCACCGCGAACAGCACCAGCGCACCCAGGACCTGTGGCACGAGGCCTGGGAGGCGTGCCGGATCGCCGCCCACCAGGGGCCCGACGACCCGGTGCCGTGGGTGTGTCTGCTGGCCCTGGCCCAACTCGACGAGAAGCAGCGGCTGGAGGAGCACCGGCAGATCCCGCCGGGCCCCATGCTCTTCCCCGGACCGTGGGGCCTGCTGTCGGAGGCCCACAAACGGGACCCGCACAACCGCGAGGCGTACCACCGCATGCTGCAGTTCGTGTACGCCCGCAAGTCGGGCGGGCATCTGTCCGAGGCGGTCAACTTCGTGCAGTGGGCGTCCTCCACCGCCCCCACCGGTTCCGCCCTTCTCGTCCTTCCGCTCTATGTCCGTGTCGAGCGCTACCGCCGCGACAACGGACATGAGCGTGCGCTGGACCTGCACTGGGTGACGGACGACGCCACCCGGGAGGCCACGCGGGCGCTGGACGGCTGGTTCGACCATGTGAACCCGGCCCGGTCCTCGCTGCTCGACCTCAACCACCTCGCCCACGCGCTGTGGGGCTCGGGCCAGTTCGCCGAGGCGGCTCGGGTGTTCGAGGCGTTGGGCCCGTACTACACGGCACCCCCTTGGTCGTACCGCACCCAGAGTCCCGGCGACGCGGGCCTGGCGGAGGAGGTCTTCCTCCGTGCCCGCGGAAGATGTCTCACCGCCGCGCACGAGGCGGGTACGTAACCGAGCGCTGCCGCCGTCCTGTTCCGTCCCGCTCGCTCCACAGCACCTCCCCTTCGCCCTGTCCGCTCAGTGCATCTTCCTTTCCCCCGGAGGTACAACGATGTCCATATCCCCGCCCAGGTGGTCGAAGCCGGACCAGTCGCCGCCCAAGGACGAGGAGGAGCGGCTGCGGGAGCTGGGCTATCAGCCGGTTCTGGCCCGCCGCATGGGAGGCTTCGGCAACTTCGCCATCAGCTTCTCCGTCATCTCGATCCTGTCGGGATGCATGACGCTGTACGGCTTCGGCCTGAACACCGGCGGCCCGGCGGTGATGCTCTGGGGCTGGGCGGGCGTCGGCCTGTTCGTCCTGTGTGTCGGTATGGCGCTGGCCGAGGTGACGAGCGCGTACCCGACCTCCGGTGCGCTCTACTACATGGCCGACCGGCTGGGCGGTCGCAAGTGGGGCTGGTACACGGGGTGGTTGAACCTGCTGGGTCTGCTGGGCGCGATCGCCGGTATCGACTACGGCTGCGCCCTGTTCACCGGCGCCTTTCTGAACCTTCAGTGGGGTTTCGACCCCACACCGGGCTCCACCATGATCATTTTCATGTGCATTCTGCTGATCCACGCCACCTTGAACCTCTTCGGTGTACGGCTGGTCAGCCTGCTCAACTCCGTCAGCGTGTGGTGGCACCTGGGCGGTGTGGCGATCATCGTCGGCGCGCTCGCCATCGTGCCGTCGAACCACCAGTCCCCCGAGTTCGTCTTCACCGAGTTCGTCAACAACACCGGCTGGGACAGCCCGATCTATGTGGCGGCGATCGGTCTGCTGCTCGCCCAGTACACGTTCTCCGGCTACGACGCCTCCGCACACCTTTCGGAGGAGACCTCCAACGCCTCCGTCTCCGCGGCGCGCGGCATCGTCCGCTCGATCTGGGTCTCCTGGATCGCCGGATTCGCGCTGCTGGCGGGTCTGACGTTCGCCATCCAGGACTACGCCGGCACCCTGGACAGCTCGACCGGCGTACCGCCGGCGCAGATCCTGCTTGACGCGCTCGGCACGGGAGGCGCCACCGCACTGCTGCTGGTGGTCATCGTGGCGCAGCTGTTCTGCGGCAACGCCGAGGTGGCCGCGGCCAGTCGCATGGTCTTCGCCTTCAGCCGCGACAACGCGCTGCCCGGGTCGGCCATCTGGCGCAAGGTCAGCAGCCGCACCCAGACCCCGGTGCCCGCGGTCTGGCTGTCGGTCGGCTTCGCCTGCCTGCTCGCCCTGCCCTCGCTCTACTCCACGACGGCCTACGGAGCGGTGACGGCGATCAACGTCATCGGTATCACCCCGGCGTACGCGATCCCGATCTATCTCAAGCTGCGCGCCGGCGACCGCTTCGAGCCAGGCCCGTGGAACCTGGGCCGCTGGAGCAAGCCCATCGGCTGGATCGCCGTGGTCTGGGTGGCCTGTGTGACCGTGTTGTTCTGCCTGCCGCAGTCCAGCCCGGTGACGGTCGACACCATGAACTACGCCTCCATCGCGCTGGTCACGGTGCTGGTCCTGGCGACCGTGTGGTGGTTCGTCGCCCGTCGCTCGTACGGCACACCGCAGTCGTACGGCACCGCCCGTGAGCAGGCGGAGATCTCCGACCAGATCGTCTGACGCTCCCGCCGCAACCGTGTGGGCCCCGTCCGGGCGGACGGGGCCCACAGGTGTGCGGGGTCGCGGGACGGCTACTGCCGCGCGCGCTGTCCGGAGACCTTCGGGTTCCGCAGGCTGCCCACGTTGTCGAACGAGCCGAAGCCGACCCGGCCCGCGGCGAACGTCGTGTCGACGGCTGTCATCAGCGGGTGCTTCGAGCCGTCGACATAGACCGCGATCTCGCCGCTGTCGGCGCAGTGCACCACGCGGACGTCGTGCCAGGCGGCGTCGGTTATGGCGGGCGGCGCACCGGTCGATCCGTTCCACTGGTGGTCGAGCCGCAGCCGGTCCGCGTCGTTCACCACGAAGATGCCGTTGTGCGGATAGATCGTGTTGTCGGACGACAGATGGGCGTAGTAGAACCGGGTGTCCGACTGGTGACCGAAGACGATGACGACATCGCGGTTGCTGATCTCGACCGGTGTGTCGAGTCTGACCTCGGCGTCGATGCGGGTGTTGCCGAAGCGCGGCCCGGCGTTCAGCACCGCGTACTCGAACGGCCTGCGCGGGCCGGGACGGGCGGTGCCCGCTTCGGCGAGCGTGACCCGACCGCGCGGGAAGGTCCACTTCGCCGGGGTGACGGGCGTCCAGTTCCGCTGCCCGGTCACGTGTGTCAGCGTGGTGCCGCTGGTCCGGCAGTCGGCGAACTGCCGTGTCCCGGTGACCTTCCAGATCTTTCCGTTGGCCTTGGACAGCAGATACAGCTCGCCACGGGAGTCCTGGCCGAACCGGATGTCGACCCGGGAGTCCCCGGCCAGTTCCGGCATGGTGACGCGCTTGCCGGCGCGGTCGAAGAGCATCAGCCGATAGGCGTCCGCGAGGCGGTCCGAGCCGCGTCGCATCTGGCGCGTCTCGGAGTACAGCAGCCGGCCGTCCACCAGGTCGCCGTAGAGGTACTTGCCGCGCAGCGCGGGGGCGAGGGTCCCGCGGTAGACGAATCCGCCCACGATGGCCCGGCCGAGGTCGGACCGGCAGTTCCAGCCGGCCGGCGGATCGTGGTCGTACGCGGCGACCGGGTAGGTGTAGCCGTACTTCGCGTCGTCCGCGGGGAGCGGCAGCAGCCGGTCGCAGGGGTCGGCGGCGGCCTTGTCGTAGACGAAGGCTCCCTCCCGCTCGCTCCAGCCGAGGTTGTCCCCGGCCCGGACCTCGTAGACGCCTTCGACGGCGTGCTCCCCGATGTGTCCGAGGTAGAGGCGGTGCGGTGAGGCGGCGTCCCAGCTGAAGCGGTGCGGGTCGCGCATGCCGTACGCGTAGATCTCACCGAGCGCGCCGTCGGTGCCCACGAAGGGGTTCGACGCGGGGATGCCGTAGCGGCCGTTGGCGCTGCCGCGTCCGCGCGGGTCGATCCGGAGGATCTTGCCGTGCGGCAGGGACAGATCCTGAGGCTCCCCGTTGTTCACTCCCTGGGCGCCGTCGCCGGCGGCGATGTAGAGCAGCCCGTGGTCGCGGTCGCCGGGACGGGACGTCGGGTTGAAGTCGATCTGCTGGATGCCGTGCCCGCCACCGGAGAACCCGATCCGGAGCACCTCGCGGCGGCTGCCGGCGAACGTGCCGGCGGCCGGGTCGTGGGCGGTCCACTCGGTCACGACGCCGTGGTAGTTGGTCACCGCCTGCTGCACGTAGTCGGGCCGCGCGGTCGTGGCGTCCGCCTTCTCGGTGTGGACGGTGTAGAACCTGCCGGTCCTGCGGAAGTCCGGGGCGAAGGTGACGAACCCGAAGCCCGACCCCATGCCGCTGCTGGCGAAGAAGGCGGGGCCGACGGCAGCCGCGACGTCGAGATAGAGGTGCGGGCGGCCGTTCTCGACGAGGTAGAGCCTGCCGTTGAGGTCCGGAACGGCCATCCGGCCGGAGCGGTCGGGCAGTTCGCTCAGAAAGTTGATGCGGGCGTGGCGGCGCAGCCGCGGGTCGGTGACCGGACCGGGCACGGGTTCGGTCTTCGGGAAGGCGGCGTACTCCTCGACGACCAGGCCGAGACCGGATTCGACCGGTTGTTGCGGGACGGGGTCCCGGACCGGGTCCGCGGCCTCCGCGGCTCGCGCAGTGAAGGGGGTCGCGGTGAGCACCGGGACCAGGAGGGCCAGGGCCATGAGGGCGATGAGGAGGGGAGAGCTGCGAAGCGATCTGCTGTCGGGCCTACTGCCGAGCTGTGCGGGCACCACTGGTCTCCTTGGCGTGGGGAGGAGCGAGGGCTCATTCATGTAAGCGATGTCCGCGTCCTTGAACAACCGTCATGCACATATCAGTTGACGTCCGGGGCGCATCCGGCTCGAACCTTGACACCACTTCGGCCGATACGTAACTTCCGGTACACGGACAAGACTTCCGGTCACATAGAGGAACGGTGGGGTACGTGAGTCCACGGCAGATCGTGGTGTCGGGCGGCGGTACGGGAATCGGGCTCGCCGTGGCCGGGGCGTTCGCCGCGTGCGGCGACCGGGTCACCCTTCTCGGGCGCCGCGAGGAGGTCTTGCGCGCGGCGGCGGACAAACTCAACGCCGCCCACGGCGAGTCCACCGTGAGCTCGTGCCCGGCGGATCTCTCCGAACCCGAACAGGTGCGCCGCGCCGCCCGCTTCATCGGCGAGCGCACTGACACGGTCGACGTCCTCGTGACGAACGCGGGCGGCAATGTCGCCTCCTCGCACGACGGCACACTGGAGGGCATCGCCGACGGCTACCGCCGCAACTTCGCCGCGAACGTTCTCACCGCGGTACTGCTCACCGAGGCGCTTCTCCCCCAACTGCGGCGGCCCGGCGGCCGGATCGTCCATCTGTCGTCGATCGCCGCCCTGCGCGGCCCTGGTTCCTACGGCGGAGCGAAGGCGGCCGTCAACACCTACACCTTCGAACTCGCGCAGAAGCTCGGCCCGGAGGGCATCACCGTCAACGCGGTCGCCCCCGGCTTCGTGACGGACACGGAGTTCTTCGGCGACCGCGCGACCCCGGAGTTCGTCGCTTCGCGCGTACGTCAGACGCTGACCGGCCGGCCCGGCCTCCCCTCGGAGATCGCGGCGCTCGTGATGTACGCCGCCTCACCGGAAGCCGCCTGTCTGACCGGCCAGATTCTGCACATCAACGGGGGTGCGGCACTCGGCCGCTGATCGATTGTCAGTGCCACGCGAGATGCTGGACGGTCCGACACCTCTCCTAGGGGGGAACTGACATGACCGATCCCGAACTCGCGGCGGCGCAGGCGTACGTACGACTGCTGCAGACCACCCGGGCCGTGCTCGCCGACACGGAGCAGCCCATCGTTCCGATGCCGCTGCTGATGGCCCCGATCGCCGAGGCGGACGACGCGCTGGACGCGCTGGGCATGGCGGGGAACGAGGCCGGCTTCTTCCGGCTGGTGGCCAGGTTGCAGCCGGTGCTGTACGAGGATCAGCGGGTGACCTGACCCGCCGGAGCGCGCCCGGGGCGGGGCGGCGGGCCGGGCGCGGCCGGTCGGGCGCGAGGCCGCGCGGGCGTCCTGGCGGCCGGCCGCTCGGCCCTGAGGTCGCGAGGCTGCTCGGCCGCGTCCCGACACGCCGTCCGGGCGGAGACGGCCTCGGCGGATGCCCGCCGCGCCGTCCCCTTCCGTGTGTGTCGTCCGGCACAGGCGTTTGGCGCGCGGCAGAGCGGTCACCCGTGACCTCATGGGCGAACTGAACCCACTCGAAAGCCAGGCACTCTGGGAGGAGTTTCACCAGTTGGTGAACATGGCATCCCAGGAGCTGACCGCATGGCTCAGGACCAGCGAGGCGGCCGAGACCGCCGAGACGCTGCCCGAGTCCGCCGGCGCGGCCACCGGACTCCAGGTGGTGGCCCTCCTGCACAAGCGGCGTGCCGATCTGACCGACGAGGACGTGCAGCTGATGCTGCGGGTCGTGGAGGAGATCGAGGACCAGCAGGAGCGGGCGTCCGGCTCCGATGACGAGCGATGGCGGCAGGGCCTGATGACTCTGGGACACGACCCGCTCAAGCCCTGAGAGGCGACGACGACCCGGCCCGGTCACCGCGCCCGGCCCCTCGCGGGGAACGGAGCCCCGCTCCCGCACAGCTGTGCCCCCGGAACGCACGTCACGCGCGTTCCGGGGGCACGATGCCGCTGTGAGCCGCGTCAGCGGCCCGACGGCCGCTTCATGCGCTCGCCGGCGCGCTCGGCGGTCCGCTCGACCTGCTCGTGAGCCTTGCCGGCCATCTGCTCGCCGTGGCCCTCGGCCTGCATGCCACGGTCGCCCATGGCCTTGCCGGCGACTTCCTTGATCTTGCCCTTGGCCTGCTTGCCCTTGGCCTTCGCCTTACCCATGACGTTTCCTTTCGTGCGTCGCACAAGGAGATGTATCGACATATTCACACTGACCCCATCACCCCCAGTGCGCAAACGGGCACAGACCGTAGCTGCCATCATCCCTGGTCAGAGCACTCAGGGCGCCTTTCACGCGTTCGTCAGAGTTCTTCCAGAGGCCGGGTCGCCGGGCCGTGCAGGACGGATCCGTCCGTGGCGAAGCGGGAGCCGTGGCACGGGCACTCCCAGGTCCGCTCGGCGTCGTTGAACTGCACCAGACAGCCGAGGTGGGTGCAGCGCGCGGACAGGGACCGGACCTCTCCCGAGGCGTCGCGATAGACCGCGCAGTGCTTGCCGCCGACGCGGACGACCGCCCCGCTGCCGGGAGCGACCTCCTCCACCGAGTCGACATGGCTCGTGTGCAGCCGGTCTCCGACGAAGTGCTTCGCCACCCCGGCCTGATACTTGGCCAGTTCGGCCGTGTCCCGTACGGCCGGCAGTCGGCGGGGGTCGTACAGCTCCGTCCACGGCGGGCGCGGTCCACCGGCGATGTGGGCGGTCAACAGCCGCCCCGCCATGACCCCGTTGCTCATCCCCCAGCCGCCGAAGCCGGTGGCCACATAGAGGTGCTGCGTACCCGGATGCGCGTGACCGACGTACGGCAGGTGGTCGTGCGAGTCGTTGTCCTGGGCGGCCCATCGGTAGGTCTTCTCCGCGGCGGCGAAGCCCGCGATGCGCTCACCCGCCCAGGCCTCCAGCCGGGCATAGCGCTCCCGCACCCCGCCCGCGCCGGGCTCGAACGACTCACCCGTGAGGATGACCAGCCGCCGGACCTCGTCGAACGGCGCGCTGCGCAGTGACCGTGTCCCCGACTCCGGGCTCAGATACATGCCCTCGGGCGCGTCCGTCGTCGGCACGGGCGCCGCGAGGACCAGTTCACGGCGGGGCTTGAGCCGGGTGAACAGCAGGGTCCGGTCGAAGACCGGGTAGTGGGTGGCGATGACGGCGTCGCTCGCGTCGACCGTGGCGCCGCTCTCGGTCGTGAGGTGACAACGCCGCCCGTCCCGCAGGCCCGTGACCCGGGTGCGCTCATGGATACGGCCGCCGGCCCGGACGAACCGTTCGGCCAGGCTCAGCAGGAACTTGCGTGGATGGAACTGCAGTTGGCCCTCCACCCGTACTGCTCCGGCCACCGGGAAGGGCAGTTCGGTGTCGGTCACGAAAGTGGCCTCCAGTCCGGCCCTGCGCGCGGTGTCGGCCTCGGCGCGCACCTCGTCCACCCGCTTCGGATCCTCCACAAAGGTGTAGGCGGGAACCCGTTCCAGGTCGGCGTCGATGCCCAGCTCGGCGCAGAGCGCGGCCACGTGCTCGACCGCGTCCTGCTGCGAGAGCGCGTACAGAGCAGCGCTCTCGCCGCCGTGCCTGGCCTCCAGTTGTGCGTAGTGCAGTCCGTGCAGGGAGGTCAGTTTGGCCGTCGTGTATCCGGTGACGCCCGCGGCGATCCGGTCGGCCTCCAGGACGACGACGTCCAGTCCGGCCCGCTGGAGCTCCCAGGCGGTGACGAGCCCGGCGATGCCGCCGCCGATCACCGCCACGTCCGCCGTCGTCCCCGACCGCAGGGGCGGATGGTCCGTGGCGGCTGTCGTGGTCATCCAGTACGACTCGTCGACGGTCGGGCGCTGGGCGAAGGCCATGATTCCTCCGGTGTCAGCCTGCGTCCCGCAACCGGGGCAGGACGCTGGTGCGGTAGAAGTCGAAGAACCCCTGCTGCTCGGGTCCGATCTGGTTGACGTAGACCTCGTCGAATCCGGCCTTCGCGTAGGCCCCGACGGTCCTCACATGCTCGTCGACGTCATCACCACAGGTCACGCCGTCCCGCACCATGTCCTCGGTGACCAGCTCACCGGCCTGCTCGAAGTGCTTGGGGGTGGGGAGGATCTGGGCGAGTTCACCGGGCAGGAACTGGTTCGGCCAGAGCCGGTGCACGGTCTTGACCGCCTGATCGCGGTCGGTGCCCCAGCACACCTTGAGCCCGCCGATCACCGGCTTCTGCCCGCCGCCTGACGTGCGGAACCGCTCGACCAGGCTCTCGTCCGGCATCATCGTGACGAGTCCGTCCGCGATGCGTCCGGCGAGGGCGGCGGCCTGCGGTCCGAAGCCGGAGACGTAGAGGGGCGGCGGCTGGTCGGGGACGGTGTAGAGGCGGGCGTTCTCGACGGTGTAGTGCTTGCCGTGGTGGGAGACCTGCTTGCCGGTGAAGAGGTGGTTCATCACCTGGACGGCCTCTTCCAGCATCTCCATCCGCTGGTCGGCCTCCGGCCAGGCGTCGCCGTAGATGTGCTCGTTCAGAGCCTCGCCGGTGCCGATCCCGAAGCGGAACCGGCCTTCGGTGAGCACCGCGGCGGTGGCCGCCGCCTGTGCGTTGATCGCGGGATGCATCCGCACCGTCGGGCAGGTCACGAAGGTGGTCACGGGCAGTGACGAGACCTGGGACAGTGCGCCGATCATCGACCAGACGAAGGGGCTCTGCCCCTGCTCGTCGTTCCACGGATGGAAGTGGTCCGAGATCGCCAGGGCCTCGAAGCCGGCCTGTTCGGCGGCCCTGGCCTGGGCGAGGAGCTCGGCGGGGGTGAATTCCTCGGACGAGAGAAAGTATCCGTAGGTGGTCATGATGCTCCTTCGACGGTGCACCCCCGTTTCCCGGACCGAACGCTGGGCGAGTAACCGCTCCCCCGCCCCTCAAACGACCCGCCCGCTCATTCGGCGCAGTACGCCCGCCGCCACCCGCAGGTCGGTGACCAGCCCGGAGCACGCCGCCTCCCGGTCCGTGGCCCGCGGGACGGCCGAGGGGTGAACGGTGGCCACCAGGTGCGCTCCGCGGCGCCGTGCGCCGCGTCCTCTCCTCTCAGAGGCGTCCCAGTCCGGTCCTCTCAGAGCCGTCCCAGTCCGGCATCGGCACGGCTGTCAAGGGGGCCGGGACCCGTACGAGCGGGACGGGCGGGCTCGGTGTTCTCCGGCCGGGTGGGAGTGTGCGCGGCGACCTCGGGCCCGGGCGCGATCCATCTGCTGAACGGCCTGTACGACGCGAAGCCGGTCCATGTGCCCGTCGTCGCCATCGTCGGGCAGACGAACCGCAGCGCCATGGGTGGCTCGTACCAGCAGGAGGTCGACCTGCTCAGCTCGACAGGGACGTGGCGTCGGACTTCTGCGAGATGTGACGACACCCGAACAGCTGCCCCATGTTCTCGACCGTGCGATCCGGACGGCCCACGCCGAGCGGACGGTGACGGCCGTCATCGTCCCCGGCGATGTCCGGGAGCTCGAATACACCCCGCCCACGCACGAGTTCACGATGGTTCCGTCCAGTCCGGGCACGGCTCCACCAGGGGATGCGGCCGGGCGGCCTCCGCCGGGACGACAACTGACGTAACCGGGGCCGCGGCGGGCGGTGAACGCCGACGAGGTCGTACCGGATGTTCCGATACGACCTCTGACCCGCGTAAACGCTGGTCGGGACGACAGGATTTGAACCTGCGACCCCTTGACCCCCAGTCAAGTGCGCTACCAAGCTGCGCCACGTCCCGATGCGTACCTGCGCCGTTCCCGGCCGGGCACGCAGGAGAAACACTACCCCACTCTCCGGCACCGGCGGACGCCCGGCCGGGCGGGCGGATGCAGGTCCGGCGGGGCGGGAGGGACAATCGGAACGTGGACGCATCACGCAGGGACCGGGACGACGACGGCCGCGCACGCAACGCCCGGCCCCGCGACGGGCTCGGGCGGCCGCTGCCGTACGGCGCGCCCGGTGTGGAGCGGCAGCCCGAGGGGATCGTGCGCTCCCCCGAGGAGACGTTGGAGCAGGCGCAGCGGCTGCTGGACGAGGGCAAGCCGTTCCACGCGCACGAGGTGTTCGAGGACGCGTGGAAGTCCGGGCCCGAGGAGGAGCGTGAGCTGTGGCGGGGTCTCGCGCAGCTCGCGGTGGGTCTGACGCATGCCGCCCGCGGCAACGGCACGGGCGGCGCGCGCCTGCTGCTGCGCGGCGCTGACCGGATCGTCGGGTTCGGTGACCCGCACGGCGTCGACGTGTCCGGTCTCGCCGCGTGGGCGCGTGAACTCGCGGGACGGCTCGACGGCCCGGTGGACCCGGGCGCCGAGGCTCCCCGACTGGCGCTCTGAAGGCTGCACCTCACCCCTGGAGCAGGATCACTTCCAGGGTGCGGGGGCCATGGACGCCCTCGAGACGGTCCAGTTCGATGTCACTGGTGGCGGACGGGCCGGAGATCCAGGTCAGCGGGCGGGTCGGGTCCAGGCGCGGCATCGCCTGCGGCACCGAGGCGACGACCTGCTCGGGGGCGCGGACGACGCAGATGTGCAGATCGGGGACGAGGGTCAGTGCCCGGCGGCCCTGCCCGGGGCCGGCGTCGAGCACGATCGTGCCGGTCTCGGCGATCGCGAGGGCGCATCCGCTGACCACCGCGTCGGTCGCGTCGAGTTCGTACGCCGTGAGCGGTCCGCCGTCGCCGCGCCGTTCGGCCTCGGTGGCCGCGAGCCACTCCTCGGGCAGGCCGTCCGGCACCGCGACGGAGCGTGCTCCGTGCCCGGCCAGCAGGTCGCCGATCAGTCCCGGCAACGCGGCGGGCGTACTGCGGTGCACGATCGCCCGGTAGTCGGCGAGGTTCTCGTGCAGCAGGTCCAGGACGAGGGCCGGGTCGTCCGGTGTGTGGGTGGCGAGGTAGTCGCGTGCGGCTTCGGGCACATCGGGCGCGTCGCCGACGGCGGCTCGGATCCGGCCGAGGATGCGGTCGCGTGAGGAGGTCATCGGCGGTTCTTCTTCCACCAGTCGCGGAAGGACTCCGCGGGCACTTCGGGCAGATCCCTGCTCGCCGTCCATCCGCCGGCGCCCGGTGGTTTCGCCGGATGGAACCTGCGGGTCCTCGACGCGAGTCGCTCACCGGCGGCGAGCGCGCCGGGATGGTTCAGCACCCAGCCCGCCGCCATGATCGCGGCCTTCTCCAAGCGGTGTCCCTTGCCGCCCTTCTGTGCGACCGACTCCCGCAGATGGACGAGGACTTCGGGGATGTCGATGGCGACCGGACAGACCTCGTAGCAGGCGCCGCAGAGCGAGGAGGCATACGGCAGGGAGGCGTCGATGTCGCTCTGGATGCCGCGCAGTTGAGGGCTGAGGATGGCGCCGATGGGGCCGGGGTAGACCGAGCCGTAGGCGTGACCGCCGGCTCGCTCGTACACCGGGCAGACATTCAGGCACGCGGAGCAGCGGATGCAGCGCAGTGCCTGCCGGCCGACCTCGTCGGCGAGGGTGTCGGTGCGCCCGTTGTCGAGCAGGACCAGATGGAAGGTCCGCGGCCCGTCGGCGTCCGCCGTCCCGGTCCACATGGACGTGTAGGGGTTCATCCGCTCGGCCGTCGAGGAACGGGGCAGGGTCTGGAGAAAGACTTCGAGGTCCCGCCAGCTGGGCACGACCTTCTCGATGCCGACCACGGAGATCAGGGTCTCGGGCAGGGTCAGACACATCCGTCCGTTGCCCTCCGACTCGAAGACGACGAGGGTTCCGGTCTCGGCGACCATGAAGTTGGCCCCGGAGACGCCCACCTTGGCGCGCAGGAACTTCTCGCGGAGGTGGAGCCGGGCCGCCTCCGCGAGTTCGGCCGGGGTGTCGGACAGTCCGTCGGGCGCCGCCCGCCCCCAGTCCGCCATCCGGCTGCGGAAGATGTCACGGATCTCGCCGCGGTTGCGGTGGATGGCGGGCACGAGGATGTGGGAGGGCCGGTCGTCGCCGAGCTGCACGATCAGCTCCGCGAGGTCCGTCTCGTACGCGGCGATCCCCTCGGCCTCCAGCGCTTCGTTGAGGCCGATCTCCTGCGTCGCCATGGACTTGACCTTGACGACCTCCCGTTCGCCGGTGGCCTTGACCAGATCCGCGACGATGCGGTTGGCCTCGTCGGCGTCGGCGGCCCAGTGCACCACGCCGCCCGCCGCGGTCACCCGCTCCTCCAACTGCACCAGATACCGGTCCAGGTGACGGAGCGTGTGGTCCTTGATCTGTTTACCCGCCTCCCGCAGCAGCGACCAGTCGGCGAGCTCGGCGACGGCCTTGGCCCGCTTGTCGCGGATGGTGTGGGTGGCGTGCCGCAGATTGGCCCGCAGGGTCGCGTCGTGCACCGCGGCCTTGGCGGCGACGGGGAAGGACGGCATACCGAGATACGTCCCGCTCATACGTGGGGCTCCTCTTCCGTCGCGCTGAGGATCTCGGCGATGTGCAGCGCCCGCAGGGGCTCGTCCTGGCGGCGGATGATTCCGCCGATGTGCATCAGACAGGAGTTGTCGGCGCCGCACAGGACGGAGGCCCGGGTGGCGACGGCGTTGCGGACCTTGTCCTGGCCCATGGCGGCGGAGACATCGGGGTTCTTGACGGCGAAGGTGCCGCCGAATCCGCAGCACTCCTCGGCGCCGGGGAGCTCGCGCAGCTCCAGGCCCTTGACCGCTTCGAGGAGCCTGCGAGGTCTGTCACCGAGCCGCAGCATGCGCAGGCCGTGGCAGGAGGGGTGGTAGGTCACGGTGTGCGGGAAGTACGCGCCGACGTCGGTGACCCCGAGCACGTCCACCAGGAACTCGGTCAGTTCGTACGTCCGCGACGGCAGACCGGTCTCCCCGAACTCCGGATAGTGGTCGCGCACCATCGCCGCGCACGACCCGGACGGGGTGACGACGTACTCGTACTCCTCGAAGACCCTGGCCGTCCGCTCGACCAGGGGCCGGGTCTCGCGCCGGTAGCCGGTGTTGAACTGGGGCTGCCCGCAACAGGTCTGCCCGGGCGGGAAGTCCACCTCCACCCCGAGTCGTTCCAGGAGCCTCGTGGTCGCGATACCGGTGGCCGGAAACATCGCGTCGTTGACGCAGGTGACGAAGAGTGCGACACGCATGGTCGGAGGATATGCCGCGACCGCGGACCCCGGTAGGTCCCGCGATCAGCCGGATGGGGCAGACTCGGCGGGGTGAGGAAGATCTATGTGATCGGCATCGGGGCGGGCGACCCCGACCATCTGACGCTCCAGGCCGTCAAGGCGCTGAACAAGGCGGATGCCTTCTTCATCCTCGACAAGGGTGAGGAGAAGGCGGATCTGACCCGGCTGCGCCGGGACATACTCGACGCGCACATCGACGACCCCGGATACCGGCTTGTCGAGGCCCGCGATCCGGAGCGGGACCGTCAGACATCGGACTACTCCCCCGCCGTCGACGACTGGCGCCGCCGCCGCGCGGATCTCTACGAACGGTTCATCGCCGAGGAACTGGCCGACGACGAGTGCGGAGCCTTCCTCGTCTGGGGCGATCCCGCGCTCTACGACTCCACACTCGGCATCCTGGAGGAGATCCTGGAGCGCGGCGCGGTCGCCTTCGACCACGAGGTCGTTCCCGGCATCAGCAGCGTCTCCGCCCTGCTCGCCAGGCATCGCACCGGTCTGAACCGGGTCGCGCGCCCGGTGCAGATCACCACCGGCCGGCGGCTCGCCGAGGGCTGGCCCGAGGGCGTGGACGACGTGGTGGTGATGCTCGACGCCCGGCAGGCGTTCACCCGCCATCTGGACCAGGACCTGTACATCTACTGGGGCGCGTACGTGGGCACCGAGGACGAGATCCTGGTGTCGGGCCGGCTGTCGGAGGTGTCGGACCGCATCGAGGAACTGCGGGCCGCGGCGCGCGCCCGCAAGGGCTGGATCATGGACACCTATCTGCTGCGGCGCGGCTGAGCAGGGCGAGCACCCCTGGCACGTCCTCGGCGGCCGGTACTCCTGCGGGCACCGGCGGACGGCGGACCACGACGACCGGCAGCCCCAGCGACCGGGCCGCCGTGAGCTTGGCCGCGGTGGCCGGTCCCCCGCTGTCCTTGGTGACCAGCACGTCGATGCGGTGGCTCCGCATCAGGTCCAGCTCGCCGTCGACGGTGAACGGGCCCCGGGCCAGGAGCGTCTCGGTGTGCGGCGGCAGGGGCGGCTCGGGAAGCTCCACGGACCGTACGAGGAAGTGCGGTTCGGCGAGTCCGGCGAAGGCGGCGAGGCCGAGCCGTCCGGTGGTGAGGAAGACCCGCCGCCCCAGGGCCGGCAGCCGCGCCGCCGCATCGGCGAGGGAGAGCGCGTCGTGCCAGCGGTCTCCGGGCCCGGCGTGCCAGCCGGGCCTGCGCAGGGCGACGAGCGGAGTGCCGGTGAGGTCAGCGGCCCGGGCGGCGTGGGCGCTGATCACTTCCGCGAACGGATGCGTGGCGTCCACGACGGCGTCCACACGCTCGGCGCGCAGCCAGGCGGCCAGTCCCTCGGTGCCGCCGAATCCGCCGACGCGCACGTCACCGGCCGGCATTCTCGGCTGTGCCACCCGCCCGGCGAGCGAGGTGGTGACCCGGGCGCCGCCGGGCACGGCGAGCTCGGTGGCGAGCTGCCGTGCCTCGGCGGTGCCGCCGAGGATCAGGATGTGCGTGCCGGTCATGGCCCCGAGGCTACGTCGCCGCGGCTCATGGACCCGATCGAGGGCCCCGGGAGCGCCCGGGCCAGGGTCCGGCCCTTTCAGTGGACGAGGTGCAGGGCTTCCGGTGAGCGGTGGATCAGCGTGGGGAGCATCGCCGGCGCCGGCCGGTCCTCGTCGATGCGCAGCCCGGGCATACGGCGCGTGAACAGCTCCAGGGTGAGCCGCAGTTGTTCACGGGCGAGCCGGGAGCCGGGGCAGCCGTGCGGCCCGTGCCCGAAGGCCACGTGCTGCCGCGAGGGGGGACGGGTGATGTCGAAGACGTCCGCCCGCTCGTGGCGGCGCTCGTCCCGGTTGGCCGATCCGTAGGCCACCAGAAGCGTGGCTCCCTCGGGCAGCTCGGTCCCGGCGACGGTGACGGGCCGCGTGGTGACCCGCCGGAAAGCCTGCACGGCGCTGTCGTAGCGCGCGGCCTCCTCGACCGCGGCGGGGATCAACTCGGGTTCCGCGCAGAGCAGTTCCCACTGGCGGCGGTCGCTCAGCAGATGCAGGAACGCCGTCCCGATCAGCGCGGTGGTGGTGAGGTGCCCGGCGATCAGAAAGTTCTGGAGGTCGGCGGCGAGTTCGTGGCGCTGGTCGAGGGTGAGTTCGCCGTCGCCGGGCGCGAGCGCCGCGACCATGCCCGAGCAGAGGTCGTCGCGCGGGCACTCGCGCCGGTCGCGCACATAGCCGTCCAGGAGTCTCTGGAGGGCGACGATGTCCTCGGCGGCGCTGATCTGTTCGTCCGTTGCCAGCGGGCGGAACAGGAGTTGCTCGGCGCGGTGGCCGCCGTGGACGACGGCGGGTACGTCCACCGGGTCGAGGCCGATCAGCCGACCGACGACCTGGCCGGGCAACTGCCGGGCGTACGTCTCCATCAGTTCGAAACGACCGTCCGCCGCGAAGCTGTCGACGAGCGTCTCGGCGCGCTCGACGGCGAACGGCACCAGGGCGGCGACCCGCGCGGCCGACAGCCCTCTGCTGAGCGGAGCCCGGCGGCGCTGATGGGCCTCCCCGTCGCTGGAGACCACGGTGGGGCGGCCGCCGAACCCCCGGCCGAGGATCTCCAGGGCCGGGGGCGAGGGCAGCACATCGGGCAGGAGGGCCCGCCGGGAGGAGAAGTCCTCCGGTCTGCGCAGGACCTCCCGTACGTCCTCGTCCCGCGCGACCAGCCAGGCGTCGAACTCGGGGACGAAGGTGAGGCCCGCGCTCCGGCGGGCTCGCTCGTACAGCGGATAGGGGTCGCGGTACAGATCGTCGAGCCTGGCGTGATCGGCTCTGGCCACGCGGCGCCTCCGGGGGCGGCAGAAGGACCGGCGGCCGGCCACCGGTCGGTCCGGCCATGGTGCACCCGCTTGCGGGCGCCCGAGAAGTACGCCGCCGGCAGGGGTGACCTTCTCGTACGGCTTTCGGAGCAGGTCCTCGAACAGCTGTCAGAACAGCAGCAGTTGCAGACCGCCGAGCACGGTCGCCGCGATCACCAGCCGTTCGAAGAGCACCTGGTCGATGCGGTCCGCGCACCACTTCCCGAGCATCGCTCCCGGCAGGACGAACAGGACGAGGACCGCGTCCAGCAGGAGCGAGGTGCGGTCGATGAGCCCGAGCCCCACGCTGAACGGCACCTTGGACACGTTGACGATCAGGAAGAACCACGCGGACGTGCCCAGGAAGCCCAGCTTCCGGAAGCCCGCGGAGAGCAGATACAGGGACATGACCGGACCGCCCGCGTTGGCCACCATGGTGGTGAACCCGCTGAGCACCCCGTACGAACGAGCCTTCAGCCGGCCCCGCCCGCTCTCCGACGACGGCGCTTCCTCGTCCCCCGAAGACCGGCGGCGCAGTCCGGTGACGCCGGCCATCAGCAGCAGAATCGCCCCGATCGAGGTACGCACGACCTGGTCGTCGGCCCAGAACAGGAACACGGTGCCGACCACGACGCCCGCGGCGACCGCCGGGAACAGCCGCAGCAGCGTCGGCCAGTGCGCATGGCGCCGATAGATGAGCACCGCGACCACGTCGCCGGCGATCAGGATGGGAAGGAGGACGCCCGTCGACTCGCGGGCGGGGAGCACGGCGGCGAAGACCGCCAGGCTGACGGTGTTCGCGCCGCTGACCGCCGTCTTGGAGAACCCGACCAGCGCGGCCGCGGCGGCGAGAGCGACCAGTCCCCAGCTCACAGTGATGTCCATGCCAGGAACCGATGCTACGGCCACGGAAAACCGAAAAGGCCGTACCGGATGATTCCGATACGGCCTCCGACCTGCGAAGTCGCTGGTCGGGACGACAGGATTTGAACCTGCGACCCCTTGACCCCCAGTCAAGTGCGCTACCAAGCTGCGCCACGTCCCGGTGCCCGTCTGACCTGGGGTTTCCCCCGGCCGAACGCGCATGAGAACAATACCGCACTTCCCCGGGTGGTCACGAACCGCTTTCCGCACGGACGGCGCATACCGGACCGGCCCACAGAAGCGCTTGACCTCAACCAAACCTGAGGTTGCACGGTGGTCTTCATGACGACGACATCGACCACGCGCACAGCGATCTCACCGGACCCCGACGCAGCGCCCGGGCGCGCAGCACCGGACCCCGACGCACCCGGACTCGTCGCGCCGCACCCCGACACATCGGACCTCGGAGCACCCGACCTCGACACATCGGACCTCCGTCGGCTGATGGCCCTGATGACGGGTGACGAGAAGCACGGACCCGCGGCGACCTCCACGCTCGACGCCTTGTGGGTGCTCTACGACCGCGTCCTGCGTGTCTCGCCCGCCACCGCCGACGCACCCGGCCGGGACCGGTTCCTCCTCTCCAAGGGGCACGGCCCCATGGCGTACTACGCGGTCCTCGCCGCCAAGGGCTTCTTCCCCGAGGCCTGGCTGCCCGGCTTCGGCTCGTACGACTCACCTCTCGGGCATCACCCCGACCGGACACTGGTGCCCGGGGTCGAGATCGGCAGCGGTTCACTCGGGCACGGGCTGCCCCTCGCCGTCGGCACCGCGCTCGGGCTGCGGGCCCGCGGCCTCACCGACCCGCACGTATGGGTCCTGATCGGGGATGCCGAGCTCGACGAGGGCAGCAACCACGAGGCCATCGCCTACGCGGGGCCCGCCGGTCTGGAACGGCTGCACACGCTCGTGATCGACAACTCCTCCGCCACCCACGGCTGGCCCGGTGGCATCGCCTCCCGGTTCGAGGCCGCGGGCTGGTCGGCGCAGACCGTCGACGGCCGGGACCACGAGGCGCTGCACGCCGCGTACATCGCCCCGCATCCGGGGCGGCCGCGGGCCGTCGTCGCCCGGGTCGAGCCCAAGAACCCGTGAACCACCGCACCGCCCGGACCACAACACCGCCCGCACCACAACACCGCCCGCACCACCGCACCACCCGCACCGCCCGGAACACCCGCACCGCCCGGAACACCCGCACCGCCCGGAACACCCGCACCACCCGCACCGCCCGGACCACCGCAACCGGATACCACCCGAGGGGATTTTGATCATGGACACGATGCGTGACCGGTTCATCGCGACCACGAGCCGCCTGCTGGACGAGGACGCCCGGCTCGCCGTCGTACTCGCCGAGATCAGCAGGGACGGCTTCGACGGGGCGCACCGCAGGCACCCGGACCGCGTGGTCAATGTGGGCATCCGGGAACAGCTGCTGCTCGGGGTCGGCGGCGGCATGGCCCTCGCCGGGATGCGTCCGGTCATGCACACCTTCGCGAGCTTCCTGGTGGAGCGGCCCTTCGAGCAGGTGAAGCTGGACTTCGGCCACCAGGACGTGGGCGGTGTGCTGGTGAGCGCCGGCGCGTCCTACGACTGGCCGGCGGGCGGCTTCACCCATATGTCACCGGGCGATGTGGCGCTGCTCGACACCCTGGAGGGCTGGACGGTCCATGTGCCCGGCCATCCGGACGAGGCCGAGTCGCTGATCCGGCACGCGGTGGCGGGGGACGACCGGGTGTACGTCCGGTTGTCGCTCCAGTCGAACGCACAGGGGCTCGATGTCAACGGCGCCCGCTTCCTCCGCCTACGCGAGGGGAACGCCGGAGTGGTCGTCGCGGTCGGCCCGATGCTGGACGACGTCCTCGCCGCCACGGAGGGTCTCGATGTGACCGTGCTCTACGCCACCACGGTGCGGCCCTTCGACGGCGAGGCGCTGCGCGCTGCTGTGGCCGGCGCGCGGGCGGCGGACGTCGTGCTCGTCGAGCCCTATCTCGCCGGCACCTCGACCGCCGCCGCCAACGACGCCCTCGCCGAGCTGCCGCACCGGGTCCTGGGCCTCGGCGTCTCCCGCGAGGAACTGCGCCGCTACGGCTCCATGGACGAACACCTGGCCGCGCAGGGCCTCGACGCGCAGGGTCTGCACGATCGGATCAGCGGCTTCCTCGGACTCGGGCGGTAGCCCGCACCTTCTCCTTCTTCACGGAGGAGCGGTCCTCAGGGAGGGGCCGGTCTTCAGAGCTCTTCCGGCACCGACAGATCGGGGTGCGCATCAAGGAGCTTCTTCGGAGCGGCCTGGCGCCAGGAGTCGAGGAGGATCGCCCGGAGCTCCTCCTCGTCCTCCAGCGCCGCCAACCGCACGCGCAGCCAGGGCCACTGGTCGTCGTGGCCGACGCGGATGAAGAACTTCTCCGGCTCGGCGGCGATCAGCTCCTCGCGGTCCTCCCTCGGGCACTTCACCCCCAGCACCTTGTCCTCGTCGTCCAGCGAGGCGAACAGCTTGCCCTTGTCCACCCGGAACGTGGGCAGCCCCCAGGAGAGCTTCTCCAGCGCCCCCGGCAGGGAGAGCGCGATTCTGCGTACGTCGTCGGCGGTCGCCATGGGACGACCGTACGACGCCGCACCGACACTCGCCTCGCGACGGCCCAACTCCCCCTAACTGAGGCCCGATCGCCCCACACGGGCCGCTCCCGACCCATTGACCCCCCGTAAGGCCGGAACCTACGCTGTGCGACGTATCTAGAAAGCGCTTTCTAATTCACGGTCCGCACACCAGCCACCGGGAGCGCAATGAGCAGGCACCGCACACGGCTCCGCCGGAGAATCCTCTTCCATTCCACCGTCGTCACGGCACTTCTCGCGCTCGTCGTCGGGCTCGGCCTGGCCTCCCCGCCGCGGGCCGAAGCGGCCGCGGCCTACCGGGTCCTGGTCTTCTCCAAGGTCACCAACTTCACCCATGACTCCATCCCCGCCGGGATCGAGGCCATCAAGAAGCTGGGCAGCGAGAACGGCTTCGAGGTCGAGGCCACCGACGACGCCTCCGCCTTCACCGACGCGAACCTCGCGCGCTTCCAGGCGATCGTCTTCAACAACACCAACTCCACGCCGGAGTCGGGCGATCTGCTGGACGCGACGCAGCGTGCCGCGCTCCAGAAGTACGTCCGCGGCGGTGGCGGCTGGGTCGGTCTGCACGCCGCGTCGGCCAGCGAGCGCGACTGGACCTGGTACGAGGGTCTCGTCGGCGCCATCTTCGACAAGCACCCCGCCGTCCAGACCGGGCGGGTCAAGGTCCTCGACCAGGCGCACCCCTCCACCAAGGGTCTCCCGGAACTCTGGGAGCGCTCGGAGGAGTGGTACAACTGGCGCACCAACCCCACCGGCAAGGTCCACACGCTCGCGCAGATCAAGGTGCGCGACGGCATCACCGGGCTGGACGAGGGTGTCGACCATCCGTGGTCCTGGTGCCAGAACTACGACGGCGGCCGCTCCTGGTTCACCGCCGGCGGGCACGCCAAGGCCGCCTTCGACGAGGCCGCGTTCCTCAAGCATCTGCTCGGCGGCATCCAGTGGGCCGCGGGCGACAAGCCCGGTGACTGCACCGCGGGCAAGACAGGTGCCTTCCAGCGCACCCCGCTCGCCACCAGCGATCTGGCCGACCCCTTCGAACTGGCCGTCGCGCCCGACCGCCGGGTGTTCTTCATCCAGCGCACCGGCAAGGTCAAGGTGATCGACCAGCAGACGCTCAAGGTCACCACCGCACTGGACTTCGCCTACACCCCGGAGATGACGAGCCAGTCCGACGGTCTCCTCGGCCTGGCCCTGGACCCCGGCTTCGCCGAGAACCACTGGCTGTATCTCCTGAACTCCGACAAGACCGAGAAGCGGATCAATCTGTCGCGGTTCACGGTCACGGGCAACACGATCGACCCCGCCTCCGAGAAGCGGCTGCTCGCCATCCCCACCCTGCGGGGCGAGGGCAGGGCCAACTCCCACATGGCCGGCTCGATCGCCTTCGACAAGAACGGCGATCTCTACATCGCGACCGGGGACAACACCGACCCCTTCGCCTCCGACGGCTTCGCACCCATCGACGAGGGTGAGGGCCGCCGCGCCTGGGACGCCCAGGGCACCTCGGGCAACACCAACGACCTGCGCGGCAAGGTTCTGCGCATCACGCCGAAGGACGACGGGACGTACAGCGTCCCGGAGGGCAACCTCTTCGCGCCGGGTACGGACAAGACGCGTCCCGAGGTCTACGCGATGGGTATGCGCAACCCGTTCCGGATCACCACCGATCCGCAGAGCGGTGCGCTGATGGTCGCGGACTACGGTCCCGACGCCCGTGAGGCCAAGGCGGACCGCGGCCCCGAGGGGACGGTCGAGTACACCCGGATCACCAAGGCCGGAAACTTCGGCTGGCCGTACTGCATCGGCAACAACACCCCCTTCAACGACTACGACTTCACGACCAGGACGTCGGGGCCGAAGTTCGACTGCTCCGCCCCGGTCAACGACTCCCCCAACAACACCGGGCTCACCCGGCTGCCGCCGGCCCAGCCGGCCACCGTCTGGTACGCCTACTCCGCGTCGCCCGAGTTCCCCGAGCTGGGAACCGGTGGCGGCGGGCCGATGAGCGGTCCGGTCTACGACTACGACCCGGCGAACACCTACCGCACCAAGTTCCCGGAGTACTTCGACGGGAAGTGGCTCACCTACGAGCTCACCCGCACCTGGTTCAAGGCGTTCTCGTTCCAGCAGAAGGACCAGACGTTCACCGATCCGCGCTTCGCCCCGGCGAAGGCCGGTGATCTGCACTCCATCAACGGGATCTTCGGCGACATGAAGTGGAATCAGCCCTTCGACGCCGACTTCGGGCCCGACGGAGCGCTCTACGTCATCGACTTCGGTCTCGGCAGCGGCACCGGCCGCGGCGGCAGCAACGAGGGCTCGGGCATCTACCGCATCGACCACGTCGGTGACGACCGGCTGCCGGACGCCAAGGTGACGGCCACACCCGACAGCGGGAAGTCGCCGCTGACGGTGAAGTTCTCCAGCGCGGGATCAGGTCTGCCGAACGGCACACCGGTGACGTACGCCTGGGACTTCGACGGGAACGGCACCACCGACTCGACGACGGCCAACCCCACCCACGTCTACCGGACCAAGGGCCGTTTCACCGCCCGGCTGACGGTCACCACGCCCGGGAAGCTCAGCGGCCTCGCGGTCACCGACATCACCGTCGGCAATTCCCGGCCCGAGGTGACCATTCAACAGCCTCCGAACGGCGGGATGTTCAGCTTCGGCGACACGATCCCGTTCAAGGTCAAGGTCACGGACCGCGAGGACGGGGAGATCGACTGCTCGCGAGTGGTCGTCCAGTCGCAGCTCGGCCACGACTCGCATCTGCATCCGCTGGACAACTACACCGGCTGTGCCGGTGAGATCCGGACGGACGCCGGCGACAGCCACGGGCCCGGCCAGAACCTCTACTACGGCATCACCGCCCAGTACGAGGACAAGGGAGCCCCGGGCGCACCGGCGCTCACCGGTTCCACCTCGCTCACCCTGCGCCCGGCGCTGCGGGAGGCCGAGCACCACACCTCCACCGGCGGCGCCCACGGCGGTGCGGTGGTGGCGAGCCGCGCGGACGCCTCCGGCGGCAAGCGGCTCACCGAGATCGAGGACGGCGACTGGATCCGCTTCGATCCCGTGCACCTCAAGGGGATCGACTCGGTGACGGTCGGCGCGGCCTCGGGCGGACTCGGCGGCACGGTCGAGTTCCGTTCCGGATCGCCCACCGGCTCCCTGCTCGGCAGCGTGAGCGTGCCGAACACCGGCGACTGGGGCAATGTCGTCTCACCGACGACACCCCTGAAGTTCGCGGGGATCAGCGCGCCGCTGTACGCGGTCTTCTCCAACCCGCAGTGGACCGCCGACAAGCCGGACCTGTTCGCGGTGGACTGGCTGCACTTCAACGGACGCGGCGTCGAGAAGCACCCGGGGACGAAGGTCACCGTGCAGGCGGCCCCGGCCGCCGGCACCGCGCCCCTCGCCGTCCAGCTGACGAGCACCGTGAAGCCGCTGACGGGCCGGACGATCGCCTCGTACCACTGGGACTTCGGCGACAACACCAAGCCCACCGCCCCCGAGGGCGCGACGGCCGCGCACAACTACACCAGGCCCGGTACGTACACGGCGCATCTGACCGTCACCGACAACGAGGGCGACACCACCAGCGCCTTCGCCCGCGTCACCGTGAGTTGAGGCAGGAGCAGAGATGAGAGGAGCTGACATGAACGACACCCGACGCGCCTTCCTCGGAACCGCTCTGGGCGCGGCCGCGGCGACCGCCGTGGGCACACCCGCCCGGGCCGCCGAGACGGGCCGGTGCCGGCGGCGCATACCGCCGTCCGGCCTCGGCATGCACCTGTACACCATGCGCACCCCGCTGGCGACGGACTTCAAGGGCACCCTCGCCCGGCTCGCGGACATCGGCTACGCGACGGTCGGGGTGAGCGGCCGGCACGGCAACAGCGCGGCCGCGATCCGGACCATGCTCGACGAGACCCGTCTGAAGGCGGTGCTCGAACACGTGGGGTACGACATCGTCCGCGGCAGCGGTCTGCCGCAGGCCCTGGAGGACATCCACACCCTCGGCGCCCGGTGGATCGTCGTCCCGAGCCTGCCCGGCGCCATGCACACGCCGGCGGGATTCCGGGAAGCCGCCCGGGAGTTCAACAAGGCCGGGCTCGCGGCCCGCGAGGCCGGGCTCGGGCCGCTCCTGTTCCACAACCACGGCCTGGACCACCAGGTCGTCGAGGGCGAGAACCTGTACGACATCCTGCTGAGGGAGACCGACCCGCACCTGGTCGGATTCGAGCTCGATGTGTACTGGGCGGCCAAGGGCGGCGCCGATCCGCGGTCGCTGTTCGTGCGCCACCGCCGGCGCTTCCCCGCGCTGCACGTCAAGGACATGGCCCCCAACGGCGACTTCGCCGATGTCGGTTCCGGTGTCCTCGACTTCCGCTCGATGTTCGGGACGGCGGACAGCGGCGGCGTACGGCAGTGGCTGGTCGAGCACGACGCACCGGCCGACCCGTTCGCCACGGCCCTGAACAGCTACCGGTACCTCTCCCGGCTGAGGTACTGACGGCGGCAGGCCGACACGCGACTGAGCCTCGCACCCCGATGGAGGGGTGCGAGGCTCAGGGCGTTGACGGGCGAGGCGGTCCGGGACCTGCCCGGTGCCGTACTCCGGTCCGGGACCTGCGCGGTGGCGCGCGCCGCGCGTGTCAGTCCGCGGCGGAGGCCGCGCCGAGGAGATGGCGGATGTGACTGGTGGCCTCCCGGAACTCCGGACGCCCCATCGTGTCTGTGTAGTTGCGCCGGGCCGGCAGCCCCACCTCGATGATCTCGGTGATGGTGCCGGGCCGCGGGCTCATCACCACCACCCGGTCGGCCAGGTAGCAGGCTTCCGAGATGGAGTGGGTGACGAGCAGCACGGTGGTGCCCGTCTCCCGCCAGATCCGGTTGAGTTCCACGTTCATCTGCTCGCGGGTCAGTGCGTCGAGCGCTCCGAACGGCTCGTCCATCAGCAGCACCGGCGGTTCGTGCAGCAGCGCACGGCACAGCGCCACCCGCTGCTGCATACCGCCGGACAGCTCGTGCGGGTAGGCGTCCTCGAAGCCGCCGAGGCCGGTCATGGCGATCAGCTCGTCGACGCGCCGCCGGGCCGCCGGGCCCGGCATCCTGCGCATCTCGGCCTGGAGCAGGATGTTGCGGCGGGCCGAGCGCCACTCCAGGAGGGCCGCGCGCTGGAAGACGTACCCGATGTCGTGCCGCGGGCCACGCACCTGCTCGCCCGCCAGCCGGACATCGCCGGCGGACGGCTTCAGCAGACCGGCGACCAGCTTGAGCAGGGTGGACTTCCCGCAGCCCGAGGGGCCGACGATGGCGACGAACTCGCCGGGTGCGACATCGAGGGAGACGCCCTCCAGCGCGGTGACGTCCCGGTTCTTGGTGCGGAAGCGCACGGCCACGTCGGCCAGACCGACCGCCGCGGGCTGCCGCCCGTCCTTGTCCAGCTGCACTGCGGGCTCCCGCACCGTCGTCTCTCTCGCCATCGTCATCCCTTCATTGCCGTGGCGCTGTCCCAGTACTCCGCCACGGCCTTGGGGCTCTTGACCAGGCCGGCCTCGGAGAAGACGTCGATCGTCTGCTGCCAGTCGGCGTCGGTGTTGACGCCCGGCGCCTTGCCCTGGGTCGCCTGCGTGTGCAGCAGTGTCAGGGTCGTCTTGAACTGCTCGGACAGCACCTCCTTGGGCGGGAGTTGCTCGCTCGCGCCGTCCATCGCGCCGACGGCCGGGTCGGGTGACTTCTCGGCTGCGGCGAAGGACTCGCTGACCGCCTTGGCCATGCGGGCGGCCACGTCCTTCTTGGTGGTCAGGAAACGCTGCCCGGTGATGAGGCCGTTGGAGTAGAAGTTGAGCCCGTTCTCGGAGAAGCGCAGATACGCGACCGGCTTCTTGGCCTTGTTCTGCATGGTGGGGCCCTGGTCGCTGGCGTAGCCGAGCAGCCCGTCCGTCTTGCCGGAGATCACCGCGGCGATCTTGCCCGCCTGGTCGGTGTTCTGGACCTTGACGTCCGACTCCTGGAGGTTGTTCTTCTTCAGGAAGATCGGGAACGTCTTGGAGAGCGCGTCGCCCGCGGTGCCCGCGATGGTCTTGCCCTTGAGATCGGCGGGGGCCTTGATGCCCTGCGACGCGAAGAACTGCACGGAGGACGGCGTGGTCTGGAGGAAGACACCGAGGCTCTTGACCTTGACGCCGGAGTCGACGCCGGAGAGCACCGCGGGAGTGTCCGCCCAGCCGAAGTCGGTCTGGCCCGCGCCGGTGGCCTGGACGGTCTTCTGGGACCCCTGTCCGGCCTGGATGGTGAGGTCGATGCCGTGCTTCTCGAAGATCTTCTGCTGCTTGCCGTAGTAGAACGGCGCGTGCTCGCCGTACGGGTACCAGTTGAGGGTCAGGGTGACCTTGTCGAGCTTCTTGCCCGAGTCACTGGTGCTCTTGTCGGAGCCGTCCTCACCGCAGGCCGTGGCGACCAGGAGCAGCGGAACGAGGCCGATCAGAACTCTGCGCGCAGTCATGGCTGGTCCTTCTCGTCAGCGTGGGTCGTGCGGGATCAGTAGGCGGTGGTGGCACCGGAGTCCCGGCGGCTGGCGTGCCACGGGAGCAGGAACTTCTCGGCGATCTCGACGAGGACGAAGAGGATCACGCCGATCAGCGACATCACGAGCAGTCCCGCGAAGAGCATCGGGGTGTCGAGGTTGCCGTTGGCCTGGAGGATGACGTAGCCGAGTCCCTCGTTGGCACCGACGAACTCGCCGACGACGGCGCCGGTGACGGCGAGTGTGACCGCGACCTTGAGGCCGGAGAAGAGGTGCGGGAGGGAGGCGGGGAACCGGATCTTGACGAAGGTCTGCCAGGAGTTCGCGCCCATGGTGGACGACAGCTGGAGCATCTCCGGGTCGACCGCCTTGAGTCCGGTCACCATCGAGATGACAACGGGGAAGAAGGCGATCAGCACGGCGATCAGGATCTTCGGAGCGATGCCGAAGCCGAGCCAGACGACGAACAGCGGCGCGATGGCGATCTTGGGGACGACCTGGGCGAAGAGCAGGATCGGGTAGAGCGTCTTCTCGACGGTCGTCGAGTAGACCATGATCACCGCGGCGGCGACCCCGACGACGACGGCGATCAGGAAGCCGAGCAGCGTCTCGTAGGTGGTCACCCAGGTGTGCTGCCAGAGGTAGTCGGTCTTGCCGGTCAGGACGTCGAGCGTCGCGCCGGGCGAGGGGACGAGGTAGGGCTCGACCAGTTCGGCCGCGGCGATCGCCCACCAGGCGCCGAAGCAGACCAGCAGCAGCGCCACGGGGCGCCAGCTCCGGTCCAGGGCGCGGGTGATCCGCTCCCCCGCTCCCGGCTTGTTCCGCTGGGCAACTCCCGCCACTTTCTCGGGGGTCGCGTTGATGACGCTCTGGCTCACGGGTCAACTCCTCCGGTCTCCGGAGCGGCTAAGAAGAGCTGTGGACTGGCATGTTCGGAAAACGCTTTCAGAAAGCGCTTTCTGGTAAGGTGTCGCCACGCTAATGACTGCCTGTACGCACGGTCAATAGGTCGTCCCGAAGTTTCGGGGGGTGCGGTGAGTGAACGGCAAGCAACACCCGTCCATGTGACGCTCGACGTGGTCGCGCGGCAGGCCGGGGTCTCCCTGGCCACGGCCTCCCGCGCACTCAACGGGACCACACGGGTCCGGGAGGACCTGCGCCGGCGGGTCCGAGCGGCCGCGGACCTGCTCGGCTACATACCCAACGCCCATGCCCAGGCGCTCGCCAGCGCCTCCAACAACACGGTCGGACTGATCTGCCACGACGTCGGCGACCCGTACTTCGCCGCGATCGCCGCCGGAGTGATGCGCGCGGCCGCCGAGCAGGACCTCCTCGTCATGCTCGCCAGCACCTTCCGGGAACCCGAGCGCGAGATCGCTTACGTCTCCACGCTCCGCGCGCAGCGGGCCCGCGCGATCCTGCTCATCGGCTCGGGCTTCCAGGACCGCGCCTGGGAGCGGGCCCTCGCCGCCGAACTCGAACCGTACGTCCGCGCCGGCGGCCGGGTCGCGGTGGTGAGCCGGCACCGCAGCCTGCGGGTGGACGCCGTCCTGCCCGAGAACCGCGCCGGCGCGGCGGCCCTGGCGCGGGCTCTGCTCGGCCTTGGGCACCGGGAGTTCGCCGTGCTCAGCGGCCCGCCGGAACTGACCACCGTGTCCGACCGGCTGGCGGGCTTCCGCGAAGGTCTGGCCGCGGCCGGCATCACACTGCCCCCGGAGCGCGTCGTGGAAGGCCCGTTCACCCGCGACGGCGGATACGCCGCCGCGCGCGAGCTGTTGACCCGCCCCAGTCGGCCGACCTGCGTCTTCGCCGTCACCGACGTGATGGCGGTCGGAGCCCTCGCCGCCTTCCGGGAGGAGGGCGTCCGGGTCCCCGAGGACATCTCCCTGGCGGGCTTCGACGACATCCCTCTCGTACGGGAGCTCTCGCCGCCCCTGACCACCGTCGCCCTGCCGCTCGCCGCGATGGGGCAGCAGGTCATGGCCCTCGCGCTGCGCGAGCCGCGCGGACCGCGGTCACGCGTGGTGCGGGCCGGCGGCGAGGTCGTCCTGCGTGCCAGCGCCGCTCCACCGCCACCCGATTCCCCTGCGGAAAGGACCCGTTGATGACCGCGCAGAGCCCGCTGACCGTCCTGAGCACGTCCCCCGTGCACGCCACGATCGACCGTGTCGAGACCTTCGCGGTCGCGCTGCCGACCCGCCGCTCCTTCGGCGTCTCGGGAGGCGCCGTCGCCGTCGCCGGACAGCCCTCGATACGGGTGCTGGTAAAGGTGACGGCGGACGGGGCCCACGGGTGGGGCGAGGCCACGCCGCTGCCGGCCTGGACCTACGAGACGGCCGAGTCCATCGTCACCACCATCGACCGCTATCTCGCCCCGGCCGTCATCGGCACTCCCGTCTGGAACCTGGACGCCGTCGACCGCGCCTTCGACCGGGCGATCAACCGCGGCTTCACCATCGGGGCGCCCCTCGCCAAGAGCGCGGTCGACACGGCCCTCCACGACCTGCTGGGGCGGGCCGCCGGCGTACCGCTCGGCGTGCTGTGGGGACAGCGCCGCTCGGAGACGATCGAGCTCGGGTGGATCGTTTCCGGGCAGTCCCCCGCCGAGGCCGGGGACAGCGTGGCGGAGGGATCGGACGCCGGCCACCGGGCGTTCAAGGTCAAGATCGGGCTCCATGACGAGGACACGGACGCCGCCGTGGTGGCGGCCGTGCGCGAGCACGCGCCCGGCGCCCCGGTGTGGGTGGACGCCAATCAGGCGTACACGGTGGACGCCGCACTGCGCATGGCCCGGCGGCTGGACGACCTCGGCATCACCGCCTTCGAACAACCGCTGCCCGCCAACGACATCGCGGGACTGCGCCGGCTGCGGGAGCACTCCCCCGTGCCGGTGGCCCTCGACGAGAGCCTGCGCCACCCGACCGATCTGGCGACCTTCGTGCGTCTGGAGGCCGTCGACGTGGCGATCGCCAAGGTGCAGCGCAGTGGCGGACTCACCCTGTCGCGCCGGCTGTGCTCGCTCGCGGAGGACTGCGGGGTGCGGCTGATGGGGTCGGGGCTCACCGACTCGGATCTGGGGCTGGCCGCGTCGCTGCATCTGTTCTCGGCGTACGGCATCGACACCCCGGTCGACCTGAACGGGCGGCAGTTCATCGACTCGCCGTACGCGGGTGAGACCGTACGGGTGGAGAAGGGAGTGGCCCGTGTTCCCGACGCGCCGGGTCTCGGCGTGGAGGTCGACGAGGCAGTGGTGCGCGAGCTGGCCGTCGACGTACTGGAGCAGCGGGCGTAACCAAGGGCCTGGCAGGCGGAATACGCCGGTGCACGCGCTCCTTGCGCCCCGTGTACGCGCCACGCGCCGAAACGCGCCGCTGTGCGCGGGCAGCGCCGGGCCGGGCGTCGCAAGCCCGATCCGGCCACGCCGCTCCCCGCCCGAACCCGTGCCGTGGCTGTCCTCCTGACGCACACGGATGCCTGCTTCGAGGCCCGTTCGCGGCCTGCGGCTGTCCCTCAGTGCCATATGCCCACGAAACCTTTGCCGTTGGCATGTGGCAGAAAGAAGCACACGGGGAATGCCGTACCGCAGTACCGGACGGGCCTCCACCACGCGCACAGCACACTCCCTCACCCCACGACGACCGGCATCGGAACACCGTCGGCGTCCCTGCCGCACCATCCGCAATCGATCAACACGAGGACGTGGTCGGCCTGTTCGGGAGGGGACCACTACCGATGCACCACCTGCTCGAACAACCGCCCGAGCAGGCGTTTCGCAGAGGAGGGCTCGCGTTGGACGGCTACTTCGCCAGTCGGCTGCATCATCAACTACGCGCAGAGGTACGGAGCTTCGCGGAGAGAGAGGTACGCCCCAGAATCCCCGCCATGGAGGCTGCCCGCTCGGTCCACCACGATCTGTCCCGGCTCACAGCCCGGCAGGGCTGGCTGGGAGCGACGATCAGCAGAGGACACGGCGGCATGGGGGCCGGACACCTCGCCAAGACCATCATCATCGAGGAGATGGCCCGCGTCAGTGGTGCCATGGGTGCGATGGTGCAGGCGTCCCAGCTGGGCGTGGCCAAGATCGTCCACTTCGGCAACGAGACACAGAAGAAGACCTGGCTGCCCGCCATCGCGGCCGGCGAGTGTCTGCCGACGATCGCCGTGACCGAACCCGAGTCGGGCGGCCATGTCCTCGGCATGAGCGCCACCGCGGTACGGGACGGGGACGACTACGTCCTCAACGGCCGGAAGGTGTACGTCGGCAACAGTCATGTGGGCGATCTGCACGGCGTGGTGGTGCGCACCGGTTCCGGATCGGGTGGTCTGACCGCCTTCCTCGTGGAGTCGGACCGCCCCGGTGTGAGCGTCGGCGACCAGCGGCCGACGATGGGTCTGCACGGTTTCAGCTTCGGCGAACTCCACTTCCACGACTGCCGGGTGCCCGCCGCGAACCGGCTCGGCCGGGAGGGCGACGGTCTGGCCGTGGCGTACTCCTCCAGCGTGCTGTACGGACGGGCGAACCTCACCGCCGTCTCGCTCGGCATCCACCAGGCGATCCTGGACGAGACGACCCGGTTCTGCGAGCAGCGCCGCCGCTACGGCGAGCCACTGCACGAGCTGCCGTCCATCAAGCTCAAGCTCGGCAAGCTCCAGTCGCGGCTCATGACCGCCCGGCTGACGGCCTATCACGCGGTGCATCTGCTGGACGCGGGCCTGCCGTGCGACGCGGAGCTGATGAACGCCAAGCTCATCAACGTGGAGTCGGCCATCGACTCGGCCCGCAACGCCATGGAGATCCACGCCGCCGCCGGGCTCTTCACGGACCGGCCCATCGAGCGCTATCTGCGGGACGCGCTGCACATGTTCGCCCCGGCCGGCACCTCCGACGTCCAGTTGCTCCGCCTCGCGGAGGTGGCTCTCGGGACGGCGAAGGGCCAGTGGTCCGAACGGCTGTCCGAGGTCGTCGGCCTGGAGCCGGCGGTGTGAACGGGAGCTCCGCACCGGCCCGGTGCACCCGGAGGCGCACCGGACCGGGCAGCGCCGTGCCCAGGTGGCACTAGATACCGCTGTCCTCACGCCGGTGGATCTGGTCGACCAGCTCCGCCGCCAGGGACTTGATGGTCTCCAGCCCCGCCCTCCCCCAGGGGCGCGGCTCGGTGTCCACCACGCAGATCGTGCCCAGCGCGATCCCCGTACGGTCGATCAGCGGCGCGCCCAGATAGGAGCGGATGCCGATCTCGTCCACCACCGGGTTGCCGGCGAACCGCGGGTAGTCGCAGACGTCTTCGAGAACCAGTGCCTTGCGCCGTACGACGACATGCGGGCAGTAGCCGTGGTCACGGGCCATGAATCGGCTGACCTCGGCGCCGCCCGACGCGGCCGCCGCGCCCAGATCGCTGCCGCTGTGCGTGCCCGCCGGGGTGTGCAGTCCGGCGAAGAACTGCCGGTTCTCGTCGATGAAGTTGACCATGGAGTACGGAGCGCCGGTGACGTCCGCGAGCTTGTGGGCGAACTCGTCGAAGGCCTGGTCGGGCCGGTCCCCGAGCCCGAGCTGGCGCAGCCGCCGGACGCGCGCGGGCGCCTCCCGGTCGACGGGCGTCAGCAGCAGATGGCCGGTCGGGTCGTAGGTCATGTCGGTGCTCCGTAGCTCGGCGCCGGAGCCGGCACCGCGGTGGTGGTGAGCAGATGCTGGACGAGGGTGACCAGGGTCCCGATCCCCGAGCTGGCGATCCGCGCGTCGCACAGCACGACGGGCACCTCCGGCTTGAGGTCGATCGCGGCCCGCACCTCTTCGGGCTCGTAGCGGTAGGCGCCGTCGAACTCGTTCACGGCGACGACGAACCCAATGCCGCGCCGCTCGAAGAAGTCGACGGCGGAGAAGGAGTCCTCGAGTCTGCGCGTGTCGGCAAGGATGACCGCGCCGAGCGCTCCTTCGGAGAGCTCGTCCCACATGAACCAGAAGCGCTCCTGACCCGGGGTGCCGAAGAGGTACAGCACATGGCGCTCGTCGAGCGTGATCCGGCCGAAGTCCATGGCGACCGTGGTGGTGGTCTTGGACTCGATGCCGTCGAGTCTGTCCGTCGCCGCGCCGACCTGGGTCAACAGCTCCTCCGTGCTGAGCGGTTCGATCTCGCTGACCGCTCCCACGAAGGTCGTCTTGCCCACGCCGAATCCGCCCGCGATCAGGATCTTGAGCGCGGTCGGAAAGAGGACTTCCACGTCAGAGCCGTCGTCGTAGGCCATCGAGCACTGCCTCCAGCAGAGAGCGGTCGGTGGATGCGTCGTTGCAGCGCGGGGCCCGGGCGGTCACGGCGCCGCAGTCCACGAGATCGGAGAGCAGCACCTTGGTGACGACGGCGGGAAGTCGCAGATGCGCCGAGATCTCGGCGACGGAGGTCGGCCCGCCGCACAGCCCGAGCGCGGTCGCGTGCTCGGGCCCGAGGTGCGTCTGGGGCACCGTGCCGGTGGCCATCACCAGGGAGAGCAGATCCAGCGCGGCCGTCGGGCGGGTGCGTCCGCCGCTCACCGTGTACGGGCGGATGAGGCGGCCTGCGGCGTCGTCGAGCAGCGGCCCGTCCGTGGGGGACGGCACGCTCACGGCCCCGCGACGCCGGTCGCCCCGGCCGCCTGTCTGGCGGGCGTGGTGAGGTACGGCCGGACGCTCTTGACCAGCATCGCCATCTCGTAGCCGAGGACGGCGGCGTCCGCCTCGCGGCCCGCGAGCACGGCCAGACAGGTCCCGGAACCCGCGGTGGAGACGAACAGCAGCGTGCTGTCGAGCTCCACGACCACCTGACGCACCTCTCCCCCGTCGCCGAAGCGCGTTCCGGCGCTGCGGCCGAGGGAGTAGAGACCCGACGCGAGGGCTGCCATGTGGTCGGCGCTGTCGTGGTCCAGGCCGTGCACGGATTTCACCAGGCCGTCCGAGGAGAGCAGTACCGCGTTGCGGGTGTACGGCACGCGCTGGACCAGGCCGCTGAGCAGCCAGTCGAGGTCCGAGACATGGCCGTTCGGCACATCGCTCGCCATGTGCATCTACTCCTTGGGGGTGTTGTCGTGGCGCTGCGGTTCGCCCTGCCGGACGGAATCCGCGGGGGGCTGCGCCTCGGCCAGTCCGATGCCTCGCTGGAAGGCGGCCATCAGACCGGGGTCGTGCAGGGCGTGTTCGTCGTCCTTGCGGGGCGGTGGGGGGTTCTTGAGCTGCGGAACGATGTGCTCCTGACTGCGCCGCCTGGGCAGTTGGGGCCGGCCCATGGTGCCGCGCACCACTCCGGGGGGCCTGGTGGCCGGCGCGGAGGCCGTCTCGCCGGCGGGAGGGCCCGGGGCGGCTCCCCCGGCACTGAAGCCCGGGGGTGCTTCGGCGGGGTTGGGGCGTTCGGGGTGCGCGGCCCGGACGGGCAGGGGTGCCGCGGCGCCGGGTGTCGCGTGGGCCGGCTGCGGCTGATGCTGCGGCGTGGCGGGCTGGTGCTGCGGCGGGGGCGGTTGGTGGTGCTGCTCTTGCTGTGGTTGAGGTGCCTGATGCTGCTGTTGCTGTGGTTGAGGTGCCTGATGCTGCTGGTGCTGTGGCTGCCGGGGGATCGCGGGCGGCGAGGTCGCCTGGGTGACGGTCGGCTGCCCCTTGCGGCGGCGCCCGCCGCCCTCTGGCGCGGCCGCGGTGGAGGCGGTGGCCTCGGACTGCTGGAGTCCACCCGGCTCCGTGCCGAGCAGCCCTTCCGGCAGGACGAGCGTGGCCTGCACTCCGCCGTAGATGTTGGACTGGAGCCGGACCACGATGCCGTGCCGGCGGGCCAGCGCCGAGACGACGAACAGACCGATCCGCCCGTCCTGGAGCAGATGTGCCACGTTGACCTGGTCGGGGTCGGCGAGCAGGGCGTTCATCTTGGTCTGCTCACCGAGAGGCATGCCGAGTCCGCGGTCCTCGACCTCGACGGCGAGACCGGCCGTGACGTGCTGGGCGCGCATCAGCACCTGGGTGTGCGGCGCGGAGTACAGCGTGGCGTTCTCCACCAGCTCGGCCAGCAGATGGATGACGTCGGCGACGGCGTGACCGCGCAGGGTGCCGTCGATGGGCGGCACCAGCTTGACCCTCGGGTACTGCTCGACCTCCGCGATCGCCGAGCGCAGCACCTCGGTCATGGTGACCGGGTTGGACCACTGCCGGCGGGAGATCGCCCCGCCGAGGACCGCGAGGTTCTCCGCGTGCCTGCGGATACGGGTCGCGAGGTGGTCGACATGGAAGAGACCCTTGAGCAGCTCGGGGTCCTCGACCTCGTTCTCCAGCTCGTCGAGGAGCTGGATCTCGCGGTGGACCAGCGACTGGAGCCGCCGGGCGAGGTTGACGAAGACCTCGACCTTCTGTTCGTTCCCGACGCTGCTGGACAGCCGGGACGCCTGCACCACGGCAGCGACCGCGGCCTCGTGGGAGCGGCCCAGATCGTAGGTGAGCAGGTCGAATTCGTCTCCGCGCTGGGCCGCGGGCAGTGCCGGCCGGGGAGCCGGCGGGCCTTCGCCCCGGCGGAGCCGGTCGACCACGGTCCGCAGGTCCGCCTGGCTGCGGGCGGTGGTGCGGCGCAGTGCCGCGCACCGGTCGAGCACCGACCGGGCCATCCGGTCGGCGCCGAGTGCCGCGGCGGCCACGGCCGCTATCGCGAGGGCCGCCGAGCCGGTCAGCACGGCCCAGAGGCCGCCGGACGGCTGGGGCGTGGCCGAGCGGATGGTGTAGATCACCGCGGCGGCGCCGCTCAGCGCGGCGACCAGGGCCGGCAGCACCGCCGTACGCAGCAGTTGCGGGCGTATACGGGTTTCCGGCGACGACGGCGCGGAATGCTGCCTGCCCGCCGGCGAGGCGGAGCGGGCGGCAGGCCGGCCGTGGCGCCCACCCTCGCGGCGGTCCGGCCGCGCGGCAGGTGCGCGTAGTTGAGACATCAGCGTCCTTGGTACGTGGGGTCCCAGGATTCGGCGTGCATGGGGCGGCGCAGTTCAACGACGGCCCGGGAATGGCTACATGAGCCCATCGTTGATCACCGGGCACACACGGTAGTCGCCGGTTCGTCACGTGCGACGGGCAGTTGACAAACTTGCCCGCGAATCGTCCCGCTCTGGTATGAGGCATCGCACACCTGCGCGACAACGCACCATTGACCCCTGCCGCGGCAGTGGCCACGACAGGGGTCGGACGCCGAAGAGGCGTGGGAGCGGAGGAGGTCAGCCGGTGGGCGCGACCTCCGGGCTGCCGGTGCCGGCGCTCTTGCCACCGCCCTGCTCCGCGGGACCGCCGTCCGCGCGGGTGCCGTCCGGGCGGGGATGGACGGACCATCCACCGGCGGGCGCGGTCGCCGCCGACCGCCACCACGGCTCGACGGGAACGTGCTCCGTGGTCGGCTCGAAGGGCTCTCCCGGGCGCGGCAGCGCGAGCCGCGCCCCCGCCTCCGCGGCGGCCGCGACGGTGTCCTCGCCCGGCTCGGCCCACGGGTGGGGCGCGAGATTGAACGTGCCCCAGTGGATGGGCAGCATGACGCCGGACGGCTCGCCGCCCTGGAGGTCGAGATGGGCGCGCATGCCCTCGGCGGGCGTCATGTGGATGTCGGGCCAGTACTCGCTGTACGCGCCGATCTGGATCATGGTGGCGTCGAAGGGCCCGTGCTCGGCGCCGATGTCCTTGAAGCCGGGGAAGTACCCGGTGTCGCCGCTGTGGTAGATCCGGTGCTCGGGGCCCGCGACCGCCCAGGACGCCCAGAGGGTGTGCTGCTGGTTGCGGATGCCGCGGCCGCAGAAGTGCCGGGCCGGGGTGGCCGTGAGCCGGATGCCCGCCACCTCGGTCGTCTCGTTCCAGTCCAGCTCGCGCAGCCGGTCGGCGGTGACGCCCCAGCGCTCGAGGTGCGCACCGACGCCGAGCGGCACCGCGAAGACGGTGTCGGTGGAGGCCAGGGCCTTGATGGAGGGCATGTCGAGGTGGTCGTAGTGATCGTGGGAGATCACGACGACGTCGACGGGACCGAGCGAGGCGATCGGCAGGGGCACGGGGTGCAGCCGCTTGGGTCCGGCGAAGGCGAACGGCGAGCAGCGATTGCCCCAGACCGGGTCGAAGAGCACCCGGCGTCCGTCGATCTCGGCGAGCACACTGGAGTGCCCCACCCAGGTCAGGCGCAGCCCGGAGACCGGCGGGTGCTCCAGGTCCTTCAGCGTGGTGGCGTGCAGCGGCACCTGGCCGACCGGCGACCGGTGGGCCCGCGCCTCCTTCTGGAAGTAGATCTTGGCGAACTCGACCATGGAGCCACCGGACGGCCTCGTCCGGGCTCCCACCGGGTTCTGGAACGTGCCGTCCGAGAAGTTCGGTGAGCGGCGGATCCGCTCCATCCGCTCTCCGGCGGGGTCGGCGCCGAACGCGGCGGGGCGCAGCGCACGCAGCCGGGATCTCAGCGTGTGGGGGGAACCAGCGCCGGTCACGGCACCTCCTGATGTCGGGGTCTTTCCATTATGTGCGCGGGGTGCGTCGGCAGGGGAGGGTGATTCGCCGACGCGGAAGCATCGGGTCCGCTCACCCGCGGGGCTGGCCGTAGGCGCGCTCGACGCGCAGCCTCATCACCAGACGCCGGTCGCGGACCATCGCGCGACGGTAGTCGTCCCAGTCCGGGTGCTCGCCCTGGACGTCGCGGTAGAGGCGGATCAGCTCCTCGACGGTGTCGTCGTGGGGATCGGCCGCGACCGCGGACAGCTCCGCGGTGCCCTCGACCACGGTCCACGCCCACCGGTCGGGGCTCGTGACGTGGTACGACGCGCGGGGGTCGCGCCTCAGGTTCCTGGTCTTGGCCCGGTCGTCCGTGATCGACACCCGGATGGTCCGCTCCCGCGGGTCATAGGCGTGGTTCACGTTCGACAGCTGGGGCCGTCCGTCCTTCTTGAGGGTGACCAGCACTCCTCCGTCATGGTCGGAGACCAGCTGGAGCAGGGATTCCTGTCGCGCGTCGGATTCCGTCATGACCAAGGCAACGCACGCCCCCCTTCCGGTGTTCCTGAAGGTCCCTTGTCTCTTCCCCCACCTCGCTGTCCGCCCGGCGCTCCGGTTCCGGATCGCGCCTCCCCCACGGGCCGGCGCCACGCGTGCGCCCCTGGCCCGGACCCGTGCGAGCAACCGCACGGCGATCATGTTGACAGCGGGCCCCGGCGGTTCAGATACTGACTGGCGGTTCAGTTAGAGGTTTCCTGTCACGCCTGGAGGCAGCATGCCGGAGCTCCCCGCGGAGCCGGTCCCGCACACGACCGGCGGGCCCCGCACCGCCGGGCCCGGACGTGCGCTCACACCCGACCGGATCCGGCCACGGGAGGGCCGGGGCGCTCTGGCCGAGGGGTGCCGGGCGCCACTCGCCGCACCCGCAAAAGCTGCATACTGCACCTGGACAGCGGGACCAGTGCCCGGCGGACGGAGTCACTCACCCCGTCATCCGGCGGATCGGCGGTTGCCCGGGGCCGGGGCGGCGGGGACCGAGGGGAGCATCTCGGACATCATGCGGTTGATCAGCGCGGGGGGCATGTGACATGTCAGCCATGCCCCTGACCGGCGGCGAGGCGGTCGTCCGCGCGCTGGCCCTGCACGGCACCGTCCGGGCCTTCGGCGTCCCCGGCACCCACAACCTCGAGATCTACCGGCATCTCGCCGCCTACGGCATCGCCCATGTGACCCCGCGCCACGAGCAGGGCGCGGGATACGCGGCGGACGGCTACGCACGGGTCACCGGGCGGCCCGGGGTCGCGATCACCACCACCGGGCCCGCCCTGCTGAACATCGCGGCCGCGGTCGGCCAGGCCTACTCCGACAGCGTGCCGCTGCTCGTGGTCTCCCCCGGCATGCCGCTGCGGCATCCGCGTCAGGCGACCGGGCTGCTGCACGAGATGCGCAGCCAGACGGAAGCGCTGCGCGGAGTCGCGGCGTTCAGCCACCGGGTGTCGACGGTGGACGAGATCGGTGCGGCGGTGGCCCGGGCGTTCACACTGTTCGCCACCGAGCGGCCGCGGCCCGTGCACATCGAGATCCCGCTGGATCTGCTGGAGTCCGCGGAGCCCGTCGCACCCCTGCGCCTCTCCCCGCCCGTACGGCCGGCGGCTCCCCGGTCCGAGCAACTCGCCCGGGCCGGCGAGGCCTTGCGGACCGCCGGCCGCCCCGCGCTGGTGCTGGGTGGCGGCGCCCGCGGGGCCGCGAGCGAACTGTGCTCCCTGGTCGAGGAGTTGGCCGCACCCGTGGTCACCACGGCCAACGGCAAGGGCATCGTGGACGAGTCCCATCCGCTGTCCCTCGGTGTGTCGTTGCACAGCCCCGCCGTCCAGAAGTGGCTGGCGGACTGCGATGTGGTGCTGGCCGTGGGCACCGAACTGGCCGAGTCGGACCTGTGGTCCGAGCCCGTGCCGCTCGGCGGAACGCTGGTGCGGGTCGACCTGGACCCGGCCCAGATGTACGCCGGCATCCCGGCGCACATCCCGCTCGTGGGCGACGCTCGGGAGATCGTGTCGGCGCTGCTGGGTGCGTGCCGCGGTGGCCGGAGCGGGCGTCCGGCGGCCCCGTCCCTGCGTCTGGCCACGGGCGGCGGTGGAGCGGAGACCTCGCCCCGGTCGGTCGAACTGCGACTGGTCAGGGGCGACGGGAGCGGCCCGGACGCGGGCGAGGCAGACGCGGCCGAGGGCAGGCGCGGCACCGGGTCCTGGGCCGGCGGAGGGCCGGTCGTCGCGGGGCCGGGCGCCGTGACCGACACTTCGGGCCCGGGGGCCGACGCCGACGTCGTCGCGGAACGCGGGTCCGGGAGGGCCGCCGCCGGCCACGAGCCGGGGGCCGACGCCGAACACCGGCCGGGGATGGCCGAACACCGGACCGGCGTCGCCGCCGTCGCCGAACTGCGGGTCGCCCGCGACGGCGAGACCCGGGAGCGCGACGCCCGCTGGCTGCCCTACCTCGACGCCATCCGGTCCGTGCTCGACGACGACGCCGTCATCACCTCCGACAGCGCCCAGTGCTGCTACTACGGCGCGCTCCCCCACCTGCCGATCGGCCCCGACGCCCGCTATCTGCATCCCACGGGCTTCGGCACCCTCGGCTACGCACTGCCCGCGGCGATCGGCGCGAAATGCGCCCATCCCGACCGCCAGGTCCTCGCACTCAGCGGGGACGGCGGACTCCAGTTCTCGATCCAGGAACTCGCCACCGCGGCTCAGCTCCGACTGGCCCTGCCGGTCGTCGTGTTCGACAACGGCGGCTACGGCGAGATCCGTGACGACATGGCCGCCCGCGGCGACACCCCCGCCGCCGTCGACCTCGCGCCCGTCGATCTGGCCGGCATCACCCGGGCATACGGCGGGCACGGCACATCCGCCACCACTCCCGAGGCGCTGGCCGCCGCGCTCACCCGCGCGTTCGCCACGCCCGGTCCCACTGTGATCACCGTTCCCGAGGAGACCTCTCGATGACCGCACCCGTGCTCTCGCTCACCTGGACCGACCATGTCACCGGCCGCCAGGGCCATCTGGTGATCGACCGGCTCGTGCGCGGAGTCTCCAGCGGCGGTCTGCGGATGCGGGAGGGCTGCACGCTCGACGAGGTGGCGGGTCTCGCCCGTGGGATGACCATGAAGGAGGCCCTGCACTACAACCCGGACGGGAAGTACATCCCCCTCGGCGGCGCGAAGGGCGGCATCGACTGCGATCCGCAGGACCCGCGCGCGTACGGCATCCTCGTCCGTTATCTGCGGGCCGTGCGCCCGTACGTCGAGGCGATGTGGACCACCGGCGAGGACCTCGGGCTGACGCAGGACATCGTCGACCGCGCCGCGTCGGAGGCGGGGCTGGTCTCCTCCATCCAAGCCGTGTACCACCTGCTGGACGACGAGGCCACGGCCCGCCGGCGGCTCGCGGACGCCTTCGCCGTCGAGGTCGACGGCATCGGACTCGACGAACTGGTCGGCGGCTGCGGTGTCGCCGAGTCGGTCCTGGTGGCGCTCGATCGCGCGGGCGTCGCCCACGAGGGCACGCGGGTGTCCGTGCAGGGACTCGGCACGATGGGCGGAGCCACGGCGCGGTTCCTCGCGCGCGCCGGTCTGAGGATCGTGGCTGTCGCCGACATCAAGGGCACGGTCGCCAACCCGGACGGCCTGGACGTCGACGCGCTCCTCGCCGCACGGGACTCCTACGGCACCGTCGACCGGACGGCACTTCGACCGGAGGATCTCGAACTGCCGGGCGACGCCTGGCTGTCGGTCGATGCCGAGGTGCTGGTGCCCGCCGCGGTCTCGTATGCGATCGACACGGCCAACCAGGCGCAGATCACCGCCTCGTGGATCGTGGAGGCGGCGAACATGCCGGTGCTCCAGGAGGCGGAGGAGCTGCTCGCCCGGCGGGGCGTCACCGTGCTGCCGGACGTGGTGGTCAACTCCGGCACCAACGCCTGGTGGTGGTGGACCCTGTTCGGCGACATCGAGGCCGATGCGGATGAGGCGTTCGCTTACACCCGGCGGTCGATGCGCGAGCTGATCGGCCAGATGCTGGCGCGGGCGGAGGCGGACGGCACCACCCCGCGGGCGGCCGCGCACGCCATCGTCGCCGACCGGCTGCCGGTCATCGCCGAACGCTTCGGCTGGTACCGCTGACAGCAGCTGACAGCAGGGCCCGCCGACGGCGGCACCGACGGTGAGCCCCCCGGCCGGTCGCCGTCGGCGGCCTGCGCGGACGCACATCCATGGCTCCCACCAAGATCGGCTGTGTAGGGTGAGAACGTGGCAAGAGTCCGGTTGAGCGTGGCGGAGCGACGAGAGGAGCTTCTCGGTGCTGCCGTCGCGCAGATCGAGGAGCGCGGCGTCGCGGCCGTGCGCATCGCCGATGTGGCCGCGTCCCTCGGAGTGAGCAACGCGCTGGTTCTGTACCACTTCTCGACGAAGGAGAAGCTCGTCGCGGCGGCGTTCACGCATGCCGCCGACAGCGATCTGGCCCATCTGCGCAAGCTGTTGGGCCGCCGCACGACCGCGGTGCGCCGACTGCGTTCTGCCGTCCGGTGGTACGCGCCCACCGGCACCGCCAAGGGCTGGCGGCTGTGGATCGAGAGCTGGGCCGCGTCGCTGCGCGAGCCCGCACTCCGCGAGGTCGCCCGTGACCTCGACCAGCAGTGGAAGGCCGCTCTGACCGAGGTCATCGCTCAGGGCGCTGCCGAGGGCGAGTTCCCCTGCGACGATCCGGCAGCCGCGGCGTGGCGGCTGACCGCGTTCCTGGACGGTCTCGCCGTACAGATGACGTCGTACGGCGGTTCGCTGTCCCGGGCCGCGATGCTGGAGTGGACCGACGAGGCGCTCGCCCGTGAACTCGGCCTGGAGCGCGCGGAACTCGCAGCCGCCACCCGCTGACCGGGCGATCCCGCACCGGTTGGACCTGCAACTCCTCCCACTGACCGGTCATCGCCTGCACCACAGGAGTCCCAACAGCCATACTGGGCAACTGTGTCGCACCTGTCGCAGCGCCAGACGGAACATGCCGCCCCTCTTCCCTCGCCCTCCCCCGATGCGCCTCCCTCCGTTACACCCCCCGACGTACTCGTCATCGGTGGCACCGGTGTGGACACGGTCGTCCGTGTCGACACGCTGCCGGTACCGCTGTCCGACTCGCTCGGTGTGGGCCCCATCCTCGAATGGCCCGGCCACACCGGTGGAAACGTGGCCCTGGGCTGCCGGGCCCTGGGTCTGAACGTCACCCTCCTCGACTACATAGGCGACGACTGGCCGGGCCGCCAGGTCCGGGAACGCCTGGCCGCCGGCGATGTCTCGTTCGAAGCGCTGATATCCCCCACCGGAACCCGCCGGGCGGTCAATCTGGTCGATCCGTCGGGTCACCGCATGTCGTTCTACGACGGCCGCGACCCCGCCGATCTGCGGATGCCGCGCGATGCCTACCTCCCTCATCTGCGGCGGGCCCGCCATGTCCATCTGTCGATCGTGAACTTCGCCCGGTTCCTCTTCGACGACATCGAGGAACTCGGTGTCCCCGTCTCCACCGATCTGCACGACTGGGACGGACTGTCGGACCACCAGCGGGAGTTCGCGCTGCGTTCGGATCTCGTCTTCCTCAGCGCCGCGGGCGCCGGTGAGCGCATCGCGACCGTGATGCGCGAGATCCTGCGCGACGGCCGCGCGCAGGCCGTGGTCGCGACGGCCGGGGCCGGCGGCTCCTATCTCCTCACCCGCGACGGCAGCAGCACGCCGCGCCCCGTGCCGGCCGTCGCTCCGCCGGGCCGCGTGGTCGACTCCAACGGCGCCGGAGACGCCTACGTCAGCGGCTTCCTCTACGGCCGGCTGGGCGGACGCGACCTGGAGGAGTGCGCCCGGCTCGGAGCGCTCGCCGGCGCCCACGCCTGTACGGGCGAGGGCAGCACCGCGCTGATCGGCCAGGAACAGATCCGAGCGGCGCAGGTCTGAGCAGACCGGGGGCCTGAGCCGGGTCGCGGGGCTGACCCGGCCGGGTCCGGTCTTGCCATGTCCGCTCCCGCTCAGGTCTGCAGCAGCGGTTCGTACGCCTCCTCCGCGAGGCCGAAGGTCCAGGCCACGCCTTCCCTCGCGGTCCGGGTCGTGGGCGGCACCCTCAGCCAGTAGGTGCGGTGCGTGCCGTCCGGCTCCGGGGTGGAGTTGAGCACCTCGACCATCACCACGTCCTCGTCGTCGGTCAACGCGATCCGCCACAGCGTGCCGGTCTCGTCGGTGTGCACGGGCTGGGCGTCCGACTCCGCGAGGTAGCGGTCGTAGCCGTAGTACTCGAGCATCACCCGGCGCAGTTCCGCGTTCTCCTCGGTGCGTATGCGCTGGGGTGCGAGCGAGGAGAGTTCCCGCAGGAACGCGGCGGGCACGGGCATGCCCCGCCATGCGTGGAGAGCGAATCCGTCGGAGAAGGCGAGCGCGGGTCCTTCGCCGTGGTCGAGGCGGCCCGCCTCGTCACGGTGCAGTTCGACGGGCCGTTCGCAGATCACCACCGCCTTCTCGAACGGCCACCACCAGCATGCCTGACGTGCGACACGGGCCAGCCCATCGAGGCGCTCGCTGCGGCCGTCGAAGGCGGCCAGCCAGGCCGCGTCGTGCTGTCCGAGCACGGCGTCCAGCAGGATCAGCCGTATCGCGGTCTCGGCTGCCCGCGTCGCGGCGCCCCGCGGCGCCGGGTCCGCGGGCGCCTCGGCCGGCTCTCCGGCGAGGAGATCGTCCACCACGCCTGTCCGTATCCGCTCGGCGAGCGCGCGGGTGCCGTCCCAGAGCCGGGCGCCGGTCACGCTCCACAGCTCCGTCCAGCCCGCCGGGCCCAACTCGTCGTGGACACGGCGGCGTTCCTCGGCCCAGGGCCTGGTGCGCACCTCGTCGCGGACGGAGCGTCCGGCGCCCTGGAGGGCACGCACCTCGCTCACGCCCGACCGGGGCGAGGCGGCCCAGATGATCCGCTCCGGTTCCGCGAGCCCCGCGGTGCGGTAGGCGACGCGCAGCCCCTCCTCGGCCGCCGCCCGGTCCGCCGGGCCGGTGGCCGTCGCCACGGCCCGCCACATGTCCACGTCCTGCATGTTCTTCCCCGTCCCCTGTCCGGCCGTCTCGCTGATTCTCAGTGCCTGCGTGTCTGTGTGACTGCGTGTCTGTGTCTGTGTCTGTGGGTCCGGCTCGTCGCTCAGTCCGCGACGATGCGCACCGCGCCCGGCAGGTATTCGCGCTGGCGCACGACGCGGTACCAGCCCTTCGGGAGCGTGATCGCCGCGTGCTCCTCGTGCACCACCCGGCCGCCCTCCGGCAGTTGGAGGACCATCGGGCCGAACGGCCCCGGTTCACGCACCAGCCGGCCGGGCCCGGTGACCGCGTGAGCGTGCCCCGTCACCTCGCCGAGCGCGAGGACGAGCCGCCCCCTCCCGTCCCGCGCCTCACCGGGAGTGCCCGGGATGTGCGGCGGCACAGCCTCCTCCGCGACGGGCACGATCAGCACATCTCCCTGCCGGTACATGGCTCTCCCCTCACTCCCGGCGCCGAGTGCGCCGAAGCTGATACCGACGCTAGAGGCAAGGTCTGACAACGCCGCCCGGACCGGCCGCCGCACGGCGATCGGGCCCGGTCGGACCCAACCTCGTCGGGCAGGGCGGCCGCAGTCGGACCGGCCCCGCGGAGAGCGTTGTCAGTGCGGCTTGGTAGAACTCTGCTCGTCAGCGATGTACGCCGTCCCGACCGCACCGTCCGGTGTCTGGAGCCCGCATGACCATTTCGGAGCATCTGCAGGAGCTGCACGGCCTGCCCGTGTTCGACTTCCCCGACGCCGGGTCGAAGGCCGAACTGCCGAGCGTGCCTTGTGTGGCGTGGCGGATAGCGGTCGACTCGTACGACAGCGAGGAGGAGTGGGAGGAGGCCTTCGCCCGCTTCCTCGGCGCGGTGGACACCACGCAGGTGCGGGCGCTGATCGTCGGGCCGTGGAGCGAGGCCTTCGAATCCGGTCCGGAGCCCATCGTCTCGGCGCTGGTCGAGGCGTGCGACCGACTTCCGCGGCTGCGGGCGCTGTTCGTCGGCGACATCGCGTACGAGGAGTGCGAGATCTCCTGGATCAACCAGGGCCAGGTGACGCTTCTGCTCGACGCCTTTCCCGAGCTGCTGGAATTCGGGGTGCGCGGCGGTCAGGGCCTGGTCTTCCCCGCCGTGCGGCACGAGAAGCTCCGGTCGCTCACCATCGAGGCGGGCGGGCTGGACGCGGCCGTGGTGCGCGGTGTGGCAGCGAGTGATCTGCCCTCGCTGGAGCACCTCGACCTCTGGCTCGGCACCTCCTGGTACGGAGCGAACGCCGATGTGTCCGACCTGGAACCGATCCTCGCGGGCACCCGGCTTCCTTCCCTGAAGTATCTGGCCCTGCGCAACAGCGAGATACAGGACGAGGTCGCCGTGGCGGTGGCCGGCGCCCCGGTCGTCGCACGGCTGGAGACCCTCGATCTCTCGATGGGCACGCTGGGCGACGAGGGCGCCGAAGCCCTGCTGAACGGGCAGCCGCTCTCGCATCTGAAGAAGCTCGATCTGCATCACCACTTCATCAGCAAGCCGATGGCCGACCGGCTGGCCGGTGCGTTCGGGGCGGACGGCGTGGAGGTCGACCTGTCCGAGGACGAGAGCGCGGAAGGCCGGGAGGACCGCTACACGGCCGTGGCGGAGTGACACCGGTGCGGCCCTCGCCGCGGCTCGCCGTGGTCGGTATTCCCGGCAACCGCCGCGTCACGCTGTTCCAGGAGGCGGCGCGTGCCGGCGGACTGGCCGATGTGCGCGCCGTGCCGTGGCTCGACGTGCTGCGCGGCCGGGCACGGTTCCTCCCCGGTGAGTGGGTTCGCATCGAGTCGCCCGGCGAGGATCCGCTGGTGGACCGGGAGCTGCGGGGCATGGACGACGCGGCGAGGGTCGAGGGTACGGCCCGCTGGTACGAGCGGTTCGTGCGGGCCGCCAGGTCCGTGGCGGAGCTGACGGGAGATGCCGGAGCGACGCTGCTGGACGACCCGGACGAGTTGGCGGTGCTGTTCGACAAGCGGCGCTGTCACGGGGTGTTGCGGGAAGCCGGGGTTCCGGTGCCCGACTCGCCCACGTCCGGCGACTCCGCACCGAGGGTGCGGGGCTGGGATGACGTCCGCGCCCTGGAGAGCCCCGGGTTGCGCCGGATGTTCGTCAAACTCGCCCACGGATCCTCGGCGTCGGGCGTGCTCGCCGTGGAGACGGCAGGCGGCGGCCGGGTACAGGCCACCACCTCCGTGGAGCGGGACGATCAGGGCCGACTCTTCAACTCCCTGCGTGTGCGCCGCTATGCGACCGAGCGAGAGGTGGCGGCGCTCGTCGACGCCCTCGCGCCGGACGGTCTGCACATCGAACGCTGGGTGCCCAAAGCCTCGCAGCGCGGCAGGTCGGCCGACCTGCGGGTGGTCGTCGTCGCGGGCCGCGCCACCCACGCGGTCGTCAGAACGAGCCGCTCCCCCATGACCAATCTCCATCTCGGCGGAGCACGCGGGGATCTGGCGGCGGCCCGCGCCGCGACGGAGGCCGCGGGCGGCAGTTGGACCGGCATGCTGGAGCTGGGCGAGCGGGCCGCGGCCTGTTTCCCCGGCTCGCTGCGGGTGGGCGTCGATGTGCTCCCCACCACCGGATGGCGCCGCTTCGCCGTCGGCGAGGTCAATGCCTTCGGCGACCTGCTGCCGGGCCTCACCGGTCTGCCGGGCAGCGGGGCCGAGGGCCAGGACACCTACGCGGCGCAGATCGCCGCCATACACAGAGCCGCCGATCCCGGCAGAAGAAGGAACGTGCACCGTGCCACCGCCTGACACCTCCGCCGACCCGACAGCCGGGGCCCCGCACCCGAACCCGGCACAGGCCCCGCACCCGGCAACGGCACCCGTGGCCGCAACCCCAGCCCCGGCACCGGCACCGGCACCGGCGTCAGACACGGACCCGGACATGAACGAGGTCGTCGGGCGCGACGACCTGCTCCTCATCACCCTCGACACGCTGCGTTTCGACGTCGCCGTCGAGCTCGCGGCCGCCGGCCGCATTCCCCATCTGGCCCGGCATCTGCCCGGCGGGCGCTGGCAGCAGCGGCACGCACCGGGCAGCTTCACCTACGCCTCCCACCAGGCGATCTTCGCTGGGTTCCTACCGACGCCGGCCGCGCCGGGACCGCATCCGCGGCTGTTCGCCGCACGCTTCGCGGGCAGTGAGACGACCGCACCCAGGACCTACGTCTTCGACACCCCCGACCTGGTCTCCGGTCTGGCGCAGGCCGGGTACCGCACGGTCTGCGTCGGCGGCGTGGGCTTCTTCAACAAGCAGGGCCCGCTGGGCTCCGTCCTCCCTCAGTTGTTCCAGGAGAGCCACTGGGAGCCGGAGTTCGGGGTCGCCTCGCCCACCTCCTTCGAGGCGCAGGTGACGCGTGCCGAGCAGATCGTCGCCGGCCTCGCCCACGAGCAGCGCCTGTTCCTGTTCGTCAACGTCCCCTCGCTGCACCAGCCCAACTGGTTCCATCTCCCGGGCGCCACCCGGGAGTCGGGCGACACGCGGGAGACCCACGCGGCAGCCCTGGAGTACATCGACCGTCACATCGGCCGGCTGTTCGCCGCCGTGCGCAGCCGCCGGCGCTGCTTCGCCGTCGTCTGCTCCGACCACGGCACCGCTTACGGGGACGACGGCTACACCGGTCATCGTCTCGGTCATGAGGCCGTCTGGACCGTGCCGTACGCCCACTTCTTCCTCGAAGGGGCCGACGCATGAGCCCACCGCTGAACCGCCCACGCCCGTACCAGAGTTATGTCTACGCCTATCCGCACAAGACGGCGTACCGTCCGCTCCCCGACCGGCCCTCGCTGCGCGAGCTGTGGTCGGCGGAGCGCAAGGACGCGCTCTCCCTCTATCTGCACATACCGTTCTGCGAGGTCCGCTGCGGCTTCTGCAATCTCTTCACCCGGATCGGTGCTCCCGACGAGCTGAGCACCCGCTATCTCGACGCGCTGGACCGCCAGGCGTCCGCTGTCCGGGACGCGCTCGGGGACCGGGATCCGGTGCGCTTCGCCGCCGCGGCCTTCGGTGGTGGCACCCCCACCTTCCTCACCGCCGGCGAGCTGGACCGGTTGTGCGACATCGCCGAGAAGAGGACCGGCGTCGACCTGCGCGCCGTCCCGCTGTCCGTGGAGACTTCTCCGGCCACCGCGACCGCGGACCGGCTCGCCGTCCTCGCCGACCGTGGTGCCACCCGGCTCAGCGTCGGCGTACAGAGCTTCGACGACCAGGAGGCCCGCGCCGCCGTCCGCCCGCAGCGCCGCGCGGACGTGGAGTCCGCGCTGTCCCGGATCCGCGACGCCCGCATCCCCGTCCTCAACATCGACCTGATCTACGGCATAGCAGGCCAGACCCCGGCGACCTGGCGCCATTCGCTGGACGCCGCGCTCGCCTGGGAACCGGAGGAGCTGTATCTCTACCCGCTGTACGTCAGACCGCTCACGGGTCTGGGCCGTCGGGCGGCGGGCAGTGACGAGGCATGGGACACCCAGCGGCTGGAGCTGTACCGCGAGGGCCGTGACCATCTCCTCGCCGAGGGATACGAGCAGGTGTCGATGCGGATGTTCCGCCGCGGGGGTGCGCCCGGGCAGGGCGCGGACGACTACGCCTGCCAGACCGACGGCATGGTCGGCCTCGGCTCCGGCGCCCGCTCCTACACCTCCGCCCTGCACTACTCCTTCGACTACGCCGTGGACATGCACCAGGTCCGCGGCATCATCGACGACTACACGGCCACCGAGGACTTCGGCCGTGCCGAGGTCGGCCGCCGGATCGACGAGTCCGAGGCCCGGCGACGCCATCTGCTCCAGTCGCTTCTCCAGGCGGAGGGCATGGACGTGGAGGGGTACCGGCAGCGGTTCGGGCACCACCCTGCCGACGACTTCGGGGCGGAGCTGGAGCGGTTCGGTTCGCTCGGCTGGCTCGACGAAGCCGCGGCACCGGACCGGCTGAGGCTCAGCGCCGAGGGCCTGGCGCACTCGGACGCGCTCGGTCCGGAGCTCTTCTCACCGGCCGTGCGCGCCGCCATGGCCGCGTACGAACCGAAGTGAGCGGCACATGGATCTGACCCTTCTCTACCGGGGCCCGCTCGCCTCGTGCGACTACGACTGTCCCTACTGTCCGTTCGCCAAGCGGCGGGACAGCGCCGAGCAGCTGCGTGCGGACCGGGCAGCTCTGGAACGCTTCGCCGGATGGGTGTCCGAGCAGACCGACGACCGTCTGTCGGTGCTGTTCACGCCCTGGGGCGAGGGCCTGGTCCGTTCCTGGTACCGCAGGGCGCTCGTCGATCTGTCCCGGCTGCCGCAGGTCCGGCGGGTGGCGATCCAGACCAACCTGAGCTGCCGCACCGACTGGCTCGCGGACGCGGACCCGGACACCCTGGCGCTCTGGTGCACCTACCACCCGGGCCAGACACCGTACGACCGTTTCCTCGGCAAGTGCCGGGATCTGGCCGCGCGCGGGGTCCGCTTCAGCGTCGGCATCGTCGGCTTCCCCGAGCACCTGGAGCCCGCCCGCCGGCTCCGCGCCGAGCTGCCGGACCATGTCTATCTCTGGGTGAACGCGGCGGAGGGCCGCACCTGCACCGATGCCGAGGCCGCCGAGTGGAGCGAGCTCGACCCGCTGTTCGCCTACAGCCGCCATCCGCACCGCTCGGCCGGGCTGCCCTGCCGGACGGGCGAATCGGTCGTCTCGGTCGACGGCGACGGCACGGTACGGCGCTGCCACTTCGTCCCGGACGAGCTCGGGAACCTCTACGACGGCAGCTACCGGCAGGCGCTGCGCCCCCGCGCCTGCCCGCTGGCCGTCTGCGACTGCCACATCGGCTATGTCCACCTGGAGTCGTTGCCGTTGTACGACGTGTTCGCCGGCGGGGTGCTGGAGCGGATCCCGGCCCGGCCGGCCGCCCGGTAGCCGTTCCCCACCGCCCGCCTCACAGCGGCAGCAGGTCCGGCCGCTTCGCCTCGACATGGTCGCCCGAGCTCTCGCCGCGCAGCCTGCGGCCGATCCACGGCACCAGGTGCTCGCGTGCCCACTGGACGTTGTCCCGGCGCACCTCGAAGGGAGCGCGCGGCGGCAGGAGCGGCCACTCCTGGTCCGGGTCGGCGGGCACGTCGAGCCCGAGGACCTGGGCGGCGCGCAGGGCCACCCGGGTGTGCCCCTCGGGCGACAGGTGCAGCCGGTCGCCGTCCCACGCCCGCCTGTCCTGCACCGACTTGAGCGACCACAGGTCGAGCACGGGACAGTCGTAGCGGTCGGCGATGGCGCGGACATGGGCCGTGTACGTGGCGATCTTGCCGCGCAGATGGCGCAGCACCGGCACACCGCGGGTGTCGAAGCCGGTGGTGACCATCACCGTTCCGACCGCGCCGGTGAGGTCGGCGACGGCCCGCTCGAAGCGTTCGGCCACGTCGTCGGGGTCGCTGCCCGGGCGGATGATGTCGTTGCCGCCGGCGCAGAACGTCACCAGGTCCGGGGCGAGTTCCTGCGCCCGCGGCACCTGCTCCGCGACGATCTGGTCGAGCAGCCGGCCGCGCACGGCGAGGTTGGCGTAGCGGAAGGTGTGTTCGGGCATCCGGTCGTCGAGCAGGACCGCGAACCGGTCCGCCCAGCCGACGAACGCCCCGTCCGGTCCCGGGTCTCCGACGCCTTCGGTGAAGCTGTCACCGATCGCCGCGTACGACCCGATTGCGCCTGTTTCGTCTGTTCTCGAATCGTCTGCCACAAGGACTCATCCTGTCCTTACGGGTGTGACCTACGCGACCGTAAGGAGGGGTTGACGGTGCGTGATGTTTGCCACCGGTCAAGTTTCGACAAGCACGGAATACGCCGAATCCCCCCGCACCGCGAACAGGCGGTACGAGGGGATTCGGGCGTTATCGGCGCGTCAGAGAGAAACGCCGTGCTGGCGCAGGTACGACACCGGGTCCATGTCCGAGCCGTAGCTCGGGCCGGTGCGGATCTCGAAGTGCAGGTGCGGACCGCTGGAGTTGCCCGTGGAGCCGGAGAGGCCGATCTGCTGTCCGCCGCTCACGTTCTGGCCCGCGGAGACGGTCAGCGACGAGAGGTGGGCGTACTGGGAGTAGGTGCCGTCGGTGTGCTGGATGACGACCTCGTTGCCGTACGCACCACTCCACCCGGCGGAGACGACGCTGCCCGGGCCCACGGACTTGACCGTGGTGCCGGTGGACGCGGCGAAGTCGACACCGGTGTGGTAGCCGCTGGACCACATGGCGCCGGAGGCACGGTAGGGGGTCGTGACGGCGGCGGAGTCCAGCGGCGCGGAGTAGCCGGAGGCGTTCTCCTGCGGGGCGGACTCGGCCGAGTCGCTCGTCGAGGCCTTGGCGGCCGTGTCGCTCTGGCGGGACTCGCTGCGGGAGGCGCGGTCCTCGCTGTCCGAGGTCTTCGGCTTCGCGGGCGCGGCCTTCCGCGCCGGCTTCTCGGCGGGCTGACCCTCGGCCTTGGCGCCGATGGTGAGCTTGAGTCCCGGGTGGATCAGCGCGGGGTCGTCGCCGACGGCGGCACGGTTGTCCGCGTACAGCTTCTGCCAGCCGCCACGGACGTCGTGCTCGGCCGCGATCTTGGACAGATAGTCACCGGCGACGACGCGGTACGACGTGGGGGCGGCGGGCTTCTGCGCGGTGGAGGAGGCCGGAGCGGCGGCTGCCTTCTGCGGTGCGACCGCGGGGGCCGCGGCGGGAGCGGCCTTGTCCGCGGCGTGAGCGCCTGCCGCACCCATCAGCGGGAGGGCGATGGCTGCGCCACCGGTACCCGCGGCGACGAAACCGCGGGAGAGAGAACGGGACTTGGGACGGCGGTGCTTACCCTTTCCGGGCATGGCGCATTCCTCTCCGGCGCCGGCGAGGTGAGCTGTCGGGTTCGGGCTGGAGATGCCCGGTCACATGGCTGCGTGACTTCACCCCGAGCCGTCCGGAGCACCGGACGGCGTACTACCTGGGTCCCCCGCTCCTGCCACACGTGGGTGGGTGGGTATTCCGGTCGGCGGCAGGATTAGGCGGTCCGTCCGGATTTCCGTGACCGTAAGCGAGCATTGCGGACGGGAACAAGCCACCTCTTTTTCCGATCACGGGCCACATGCATATCGGACGGGAAATTCCGGTCACACTCCGTGGACGAAGGAGCGTCAACTTCCTTCTGGTGTCGCACTTCTGGCCGGTGGATCAGCCACGGTCCGTCACGAATGAGATCCTGCTCACGAGCCTTTTCCCATCTCCATTCCAGATGGGGCAGGCTATGGCGAACAGTTCAATTCGGACAGAAAACCCAGATGCAAAGAATGGTGAGCGGTATCAGCCAATTCGCCGCAACCTGATCACCGTGGCGTCCATGTCACCCTTCAGCCCGGTCTGCAGCCCGTGGTGCAGCAGCACCGATCCCCGGTGCACCTGCGCGGTGTCCTGGCACTCGTAGGCCGCGGCCGGGTCGAGGCCGCGCAGCCTCAGCCGCGGCGGCTGCTCGCCGTAGTGCTGCGCCTGGAGCCAGGCGAGGACGACGGTCTCGTCCCCGCGCAGGTACTGCACGGCACTGAGCCCGCCCTCCGGTGCCCGCAGCCGGTACAGGTCTCCGTGCTGCACGACCGGCCTGATCTTCTTGTAGAGCTCCACCCAGTCGCGCGCCTCGGCCAGCTCCTCCTCGGTCCACTCGGTCAGGTCGCCGCCGACCCCGAGCACCCCCGCCATCGCGCTCACGAAGCGGAAGCGCAGGCTGCTGAATCGCCCGTTGAGCTGGACGTTGGGGCTGTCGGTGACCCAGGCGGCCATCACCCGCGCGGGGTGGATCTGGGTGAAGCCGTCCTGGATGGCGAGCCGGTCCAGCGGGTCGGTGTTGTCCGAGGTCCACACCTGGTCGGTGCGGGAGAGGATCCCCAGATCGATCCGGCCGCCGCCGCCGGAGCAGGACTCGAACGCCACACCCGGGTGAGCGGCCCGCAGCCGCTCCAGGAGCGCGTAGAGGGCATCGACGTGTTCCACCCACAGCCGCTGCGGATAGTCCTCACCGGGCCAGCCGGCGTCCGTGAAGCAGCGGTTGAAGTCCCACTTCACATAGTCGATCGGTGCGCTGCCGAGCAGCGTGTGCAACTGCTCCCACAGGTAGTCCTGCACGTCCTTGCGGGCGAGGTTCAGGACCAGCTGATTGCGGAGCTCGGTCCTGGTCCGGCCCGGGTGGTACTGCACCCAGTCGGGATGCGCGCGATAGAGATCGCTGTCGGCGTTGACCATCTCCGGCTCGACCCAGATGCCGAACTGCATGCCCAGCTCGTGCACTTCGTCCGCGAGCGGCCGCAGGCCCTTCGGGAAGCGGTCCGGGTTGGGGGTCCAGTCGCCGAGGCCGGCGCGGTCACTCGTCCGCTGCCCGAACCAGGCGTCGTCGACCACGAACAGCTCGACGCCCATGTCCGCGGCCCGCCGGGCGAGCGCGCGCTGCTGGTCCTCCGAGATGTCGAAGTTGGTGGCCTCCCAGGAGTTGTAGAGCACGGGCCGGTCGGCGGCGGCGTCCGGGATCACTCGCGCGCGCTGCCACGAGTGCCAGGCACGGCTGGCGCCGCCGAACCCCTCGGCGCTCCACAGGCCGGCGAAGACGGGAGAGGTGTAGCTCTGCCCGGGAGCGAGCTTCAGCAGTCCGGAGTCGTCATAGCCGGCCCCGCCCGTGATCTGCACCAGGCCGTCGGGCAGCTGCTGGACGCTGATGCGCCAGGACCCGGACCAGCCGAGCGCGCAGCCGTAGACCTCGCCGTGTTCTTCGGTCGCTCCGTCCGCGTCGAGCGCGACCCAGGGAAGGTGCTGGTGGCCGGTGTGTCCGCGGCGGCTGCCGAGCACCTTCTCGCCGTAGGTGAGCGGGGACCGTACGAGCAGGGACTCGGCCGCCCACCGCCCGTGGAGCTGGCTCAGCCGCCAGGCGTCGCGCTGCGGCAGCGTCCAGGTGGCCGCGTCGGCCCGCAGCAGCTCCAGATCGGGCCCGTCGCCTTCATGGGCGACCGTCACCCAGCGCTCGATCACATCGGCGTCGTCGTGCATGCGGTGGTGGAGAGTGAGGCCGAGCCCGTGCACGGCGTCCGTGAAGCGCAGCCGCAGCTCGTCGCCGTCCGCCGAGGCATCGGCGAAGGCCCACTCGGTGCCGCGCACCTGGGGCGTGCGGACGGAGAGAGAGGGGCGGACGAACCGGGGGCCACCCTCGACGGGGTACTCCTCGTGCCCGTCGAGCGGGGACTCGAACGGCCAGTAGGGCGGCAGCCCCCGGTCCGCGAGCGCCTCCGCGTCCACACCGGATATGCGTGGCCCCCAGTGGAGATGCAACAGCTCGTCGCCGTCCGTGAGGTGCAGCGCATAACTGCTCGTCGGTCCGGAGAGAACCCACGTACGACCCTTGCCAACGCTCTCGATCATCCCGACCCCTCAGATACTCACAGGTCCGCACAGGCCCGCACATCATCCGACGCGGACCACCGCCCGTGCAACGCCTCTGCGGGGTCGGGGCCAAGATGATTGCCTGACGAACCCATGTCGTATCGTCGAAACACGCCGTCGTCGGCGACCGGCGCCGACCGCAGTGATTTCAGGAGCTCACGTGACGCAGCAGCTGCCGCAGGTCCCGTCGACCGAGCCCGAACTGGCCGGTGTGCGCAACTTCCGGGACGTGGGTGGTCTGCCGACCGTGGACGGCAGGCAGGTGCGGTACGGAAGGCTCTTCCGCAGCGGCCATCTCGCGAACGCGACCGCGGCCGACGCCTCGTTCCTCACGACGCTCGGCCTGCACACGATCTTCGACTTCCGCAACGCGGCGGACATGCGGCTGGAAGGCCCTGACGTCGAGCTTCCCGGCGTCCGCAATCTGAATCTCCCGCTGACCGACCCTGCCGACGGCGCGGAGTTCTGGAAGATGGTCCGTGAGGGCGACATCGACCAGCTGCGCTCGATCCTCTCGGACGGCAAGGCGGCCGACCGGATGTCCGCCTCCTACCGCACGATCATCACGCAGCGCACCGGCGAGCACAGCCGTGTCCTGCACGCACTCGCCGAGAACAGCGTGCCGGCCCTGATGCACTGCGCCGCGGGCAAGGACCGCGCGGGTCTGTCGATCGCCGTGTCCCTGATGGCGGTCGGGGTGGAGCGCGAGGCGATCGAGGCGGACTACCTCAAGTCCAACGACCCGCACCGGCGTTACGTGGTCCGGCGCAAGGACAACTCCCCCGCCGGCATGTCGCCGGAGGTGATGGAGCTGCTGAGCCCCCTCTTCGACGCACGGTCCACATATCTGCACGCCGCGTTCGACACGATCGACCGGACCTGGGGCACCACCGACCGCTATCTCACCGAGGGCCTGAAGGTGAGCCCCGAGACGCGCGAGCAGTTGCGGGCCCGGCTCCTCGACGAGGCGTGAGCCCCTCGGCGTGAGCGCACCGGTTCACGGGCGGCCGCTCGCCGCACGTGAAACCTCGCGCCGTACGTGAGCCTCGTGCCGTACGTGAGCCTCGTGCCGTACGTGAACCTCTCGCCGAAACCGTCTACTTCGCCCCCACGGTGAACAGCAGGTAGAGGAACCCGGCGAACACATGGCCCGCCACCAGATACGCGAAGAGCCGGATCACCAGACCCCGGGGAAACGACTTCTCCTCGTTGCTCTCGGACACGACGGTCTCGCTTTCGGCTCGGTGGTACAGAAGGTCCGGATCAGGCGTGCGGATGCGGATCGGGGGTGCGGATCAGGCGTGCGGATGCAGATCGGGGCTCTGCAGCAGCGTGTGCACGAACAGCAGCTCGGCCCCTTCCGGGGTGGCCGCAGCGATGCGGTGCGGGGTCAGCGAGTCGAAGTGCGCGCTGTCCCCGGGGGCCAGCTCGTGCACCGTGTCGCCGAGGCTCAGCCGCAGCCGGCCGTCGAGGACGTGGATCCACTCCTCGCCGGGATGCACCCGCACGAGGTCGCCCTGGGCGCCGTACGGCACCACCACCCGCAGGGCCTGCATCGCACGGCCGGATCCGCCGGCCTGGTGGTAGGTCCAGCCGTCCGCCGCGGTGGGCTCGCGCGCACCGGCCCGGATGACGGACTCGCGCTCGGGCGCCTGCTCGCCGAGAAGCTCGGCGACGGTCGTACCGTAGATTCTGGCGAGACCGAGCAGCATCGGCAGCGACGGCTGCCTGCGGCCGGTCTCCAGCCGGGAGAGATGGGCGGGTGACAGCTCCGCGCGATGCGCGGCCGCTTCCAGGGTGAGCCCTCGGCGGCGGCGCAGATCGCGCAGCCGGGGCGCGACATCGGGCAGCGAGCCCGCCGACTCTCCCGCATGGCTGGTCATGCGTCCATTGGGCCAGAGAAAGTGCCTCTGAGGCAAACTTCTTGCCTCAAAGGCAAATCTCAGCGGTTGGCGACGGCCTGCTTCACCAGGGTCTTGCCGAAGTCCCACATCAGACCGCCCCCGGCGTGAGCGTCGTCCATCACGGCCGTGAAGGCGGAGACGAACCGGTCGACCTCCCGCTCACCGATCGTCAGCGGCGGAATCAGCTTGATCACCTCCAGATGGTCGCCGGAGACCTGGGTGAGAATGCGGTGCTTCTGGAGCAGGGGCACCACGACCATCTGCGCGAACAGACCCTTGCGGGCCGCCTGGAGCATGGTCCAGCGGCTGCGGAGCTTGATCGAGTCGGGCCGGCCGAACTCAATACCGATCATCAGACCGCGTCCGCGTACCTCGTGCAGGAACTCGTACCGGTCGACGAGCGCGGCCAGCCGGGACCGCAGCAGATCACCGGTCGCCCGCGCGTTCGCCACGACCTGCTCGTCCTCGATCACCGACAGGACCGCCAGCCCCGCGGCCATGGCCTGGGCGTTGGAGCCGAAGCTCGCCGAGTGCACCAGAACCCGGTCCATCGACGAGTAGACCTTCTTGAAGATCCAGTCCTTGCCGAGGGTCGCCCCCACCGGTACGTAGCCACCGGAGAGCGCCTTCGCCACGCAGACGAGGTCCGGCTCGACGTCCTCGTGCTGGTAGGCGTAGAAGTCGCCGGTACGGCCGAGACCGGTCTGCACCTCGTCGGCGATCAGCAGTGCCTTGTGCCGGCGCAGCATGTCCTGAGCGGCGCGCAGGTACCCGGGCGGGGGCTCGATGACCCCCTTGCCCTGGATCGGCTCCACCACCAGGGCGGCCACGTCGCCGCGGCCCAGCTCGCGCTCCAGCGCGGCGAGGTCCCCGGGCTCGACGGCGGTGTCGGGCAGCAGCGGCGCGAACCCGTCCCGGAAGGACGCCTCACCGTTGACGGACAGGGATCCCGTGGTCAGCCCGTGGAAGGCGTGGGTGCAGTACAGCACCCTCGGGCGGCCGGTGGCGTACCGGGCGAACTTCAGCGCGGTCTCGACCGCTTCCGTACCGCTGTTGCCGAAGAACACCCGGTCCAGATGCGGGCTGTGCGCCAGCAGCTTCTCGGCGAGCAGCCCCGGCAGGGGCTGGCAGTCGAAGCGGGTGAGATCGGCGAGCGAGGCGTCGAGCACGTCGTGCAGCGCCTTGCGGACGACGGGGTGGTGGCGGCCGAGGCCCATCACCCCGAAGCCCGCGAGCATGTCGAGGTAGTCGTTGCCCTCGGCGTCCCAGAAGTAGGCGCCTTCGGCCCGTTCGTAGACCTTGTCGAAGCCGATGGTGTGCAGCATGCGCGGCAGCTGGTGATTGAGGTGCCGCTGATGCAGGTCGTAGCGCTCGGCCCCGCGCTCGGCGAGCAGCTTCGCGAGGTCGAAGCCCTTGGGCGGCTCAGCGCCGGGAGGCTGCTCGCATGCCTTGAGCGGCTCGGTCATTCCTCAGTTCTCCTTCTGCACGAGGGCGGCGCTGATCCGTCCCGCGATCTCCACCGGTGTGAGGCCGATGTCGGCGAGCACCTCGCCGCGTTTGGCGTGGGCGAGGAACTGCTCGGGAATGCCGAACGTGCGCAGCGGCACATCCACTCCCGCGTCCCGGAGTGCCTGGCCCACGGCCGAACCGACGCCGCCGGCCCGGCTGTTGTCCTCCACCACGGCCACCAGCCGGTGCGCGGCGGCGAGCGGTGGGAGCTGTTCGTCCACCGGCTTTACCCAGCGCGGGTCCACCACCGTGCAGCGGATGCCGCGGCCGCGGAGCAGGTCCACCGCCTGAAGACAGACGGAGGCGAGGGCGCCCACGGACACCAGCAGCACCTCGGGGTCCTCGGCGCGGTGCAGTACGTCCATCCCGCCTACCCGGTCGACCGCCTCGACGGGCTCGCCGACCGTCTCCTTCGGGAAGCGCAGCACGGTGGGCGCGTCGTCCACCGCGACGGCCTCGCGCAGCTCCTGCCGCAGCCGCTCGGCGTCGCGGGGAGCGGCGATCCGCAGGCCCGGGACGACCTGGAGGATCGACATGTCCCACATGCCGTTGTGCGAGGGCCCGTCGACTCCGGTGACCCCGGCCCGGTCCAGCACGAAGGTCACGCCGCACCGGTGCAGGGCGACGTCCATCAGCAACTGGTCGAAGGCACGGTTGAGGAAGGTGGCGTAGACGGCGACGACGGGATGCAGTCCACCGGTGGCCAGTCCGGCCGCGGAGACCGCGGCATGCTGCTCGGCGATCCCGACGTCCCACACACGGTCCGGGAAGCGCTCGGCGAACCGGGTGAGGCCGACCGGGTGCAGCATCGCGGCGGTGATCGCGACGACGTCCGGCCGCTCCGCACCGATCTCGGCGATCTCGTCACCGAACACCGACGTCCACGACGGCCCGCCGGCGGGCGTGAGCGGCTCGCAGGTGAGCGGGTCCATCACGCCGACGGTGTGGAACCGGTCGGCCTCGTCCTCGACCGCCGGCTGGTAGCCGCGGCCCTTCTCGGTCAGGCAGTGCACGAGGACGGGCCCGTGGAAGCGGGCGGCCCGCCGGAGCGCCGACTCGACCGCCGCCACGTCGTGCCCGTCGATGGGGCCCACGTACTTCAGGCCCAGGTCCTCGAACATCCCCTGCGGGGCGAAGGCGTCCTTGAAGCCCTTCTTGGCCCCGTGCAGGGACTCGTACAGCGGTCTGCCGACGACCGGGGTGTGGTGGAGGACGTCCTTGCCCCAGGCGAGAAAGCGCTCGTAGCCGTCGGTCGTACGGAGGGTGGCGAGGTGGTTCGCGAGGCCGCCGATCGTGGGCGCGTAGGAGCGCTCGTTGTCGTTGACGACGATGATCAGCGGGCGGTCCTTGGCCGCGGCGATGTTGTTCAGCGCCTCCCAGGCCATCCCCCCGGTCAGCGCGCCGTCCCCGATGACGGCCACGACATGGCCGGTGGAACCGAGCACCTGATGAGCCTTGGCGAGTCCGTCGGCCCAGCCGAGCACGGTGGACGCGTGGGAGTTCTCGATGACGTCGTGCTCGGACTCCTCGCGGGAGGGGTAGCCGGAGAGCCCGCCCTTGCCCCGCAGCTTGGAGAAGTCCTGACGGCCGGTGAGCAGCTTGTGCACATAGCTCTGGTGGCCGGTGTCCCACAGGATGCGGTCGACAGGCGAGTCGAAAACGCGGTGCAGAGCGATGGTCAGCTCCACCACGCCGAGATTGGGGCCGAGATGGCCCCCCGTTCTGGCCACCGCATGGACCAGGAACTCTCTGATGTCTCCGCCGAGTTCTTCGATTTCCTCGTCGGTCAGCGCCTTGAGATCGCGCGGCCCCCTGATGCTCTCCAGAATCGTCACGGTCGGACCCCCTTCACTTGCCGGTTCAGCTCACGGTGACGGCGGGCGGACCCGATACCGCCCCGGCGCCCTCCATCTGTTCGGCGATCTTCAGCGCCTCTTCGATGAGGGTCTCCACGATCTTCGACTCGGGCACCGTCTTGATGACCTCGCCCTTGACGAAGATCTGACCCTTGCCATTGCCGGACGCCACACCCAGATCGGCCTCACGGGCCTCACCCGGGCCATTCACCACACAGCCCATGACCGCGACCCGCAGAGGCACCTCCATGCCCTCCAGACCCGCCGTCACCTCATCCGCCAGCTTGTACACATCCACCTGCGCCCGACCGCACGACGGACACGACACGATCTCCAACCGGCGCTGACGCAGATTGAGCGCCTCCAGAATCTGGATACCGACCTTGACCTCCTCCGCCGGCGGCGCCGACAGAGAAACCCGGATCGTGTCCCCGATCCCCTCACTCAGCAGCGCACCGAACGCCACCGCCGACTTGATCGTGCCCTGGAACGCCGGACCCGCCTCCGTCACACCCAGATGCAGCGGATAGTCCGACTGCGCCGCCAGCTGCCGGTAGGCGTTGACCATCACCACCGGATCGTTGTGCTTCACCGAGATCTTGATGTCCCGGAAACCGTGCTCCTCGAACAGCGACGCCTCCCACAGCGCCGACTCCACCAGCGCCTCCGGCGTCGCCTTCCCGTACTTCGCCAGCAGCCGCGCATCCAGCGAACCCGCGTTCACCCCGATCCGGATCGGGGTCCCCGCATCACCCGCCGCCCGCGCGATCTCCTTCACCTTGTCGTCGAACTGCTTGATGTTCCCCGGGTTCACCCGCACCGCCGCACAACCCGCGTCGATCGCCGCGAACACATACTTCGGCTGAAAATGAATATCCGCGATCACCGGGATCTGCGACTTCCGGGCGATCGTCGACAACGCGTCCGCATCATCCTGCGTCGGACACGCCACCCGCACGATCTGGCAACCGGACGCGGTCAGTTCAGCGATCTGCTGCAGCGTGGCACCGATGTCCGACGTCCTGGTCGTCGTCATCGACTGCACCGACACCGGGGCATCGCCCCCCACGGCCACCGACCCGACCTGGATGCGCCGCGAGGGGCGGCGCATCGCGATCGGCCTGGCCGGCAGCGGCGGGAGCCCCAGGGCGACAGGCTCTGAGGACATCACGTCACCCGTGGTTTCCCGAGACGGTCTCCCGAGCCGCCCTGATGGACTCCTTGAGGGAGCCCATGGTGGCGAGGACGGCGGTGGGTTCGTAGCCGCAGTGCGCCATGCAGTTGGCGCAGCGCGGGTCCTTGCCTCGGCCGTACTTGCTCCAGTCCGTCTCCTCGATGAGCTCCCGGTACGTGGGGACGTATCCGTCGCTCATCAGGTAGCAGGGCCGCTGCCAGCCGAAGAGCGAGTAGTTGGGGATCGCCCACGCCGTGCACGGGAAGTCCGCCTTGCCCTCGAGGAAGTCGAGGAACAGCGGCGAGTGGTTGAGCCGCCAGCGCCGCCGGTTGCCGCCCGCGAAGGACTTCTTGAACAGCTCGCGGGTCTGCTCGACACCCAGGAAGTGCTCCTGGTCGGGTGCCTTCTCGTAGGCGTACGCGGGCGAGATCATCATCTCGTCCACCTTCAGGTCGTCGTTGAGGTAGTTGAGCACCTCGATGACGGTCTGCGGGGTGTCGGTGTTGAAGAAGGTCGAGTTCGTCGTGACCCGGAAGCCGCGGCGCTTGGCCTCCTTGATCGCCTCCACCGCCTCGTCGAAGACGCCTTCCTTGGCCACCGACTCGTCGTGCCGCTCGCGCAGCCCGTCGATGTGCACGGCGAAGGCGAAGTACGGGGAGGGGGTGAACTTCTCGATCTTCTTGCGCAGCAGCATCGCGTTGGTGCAGAGGAAGACGTACTTCTTCTTCGCGACCAACTGGCGCACGATCTCGTCGATCTGAGGGTGCATCAGCGGCTCACCGCCCGCGATGGAGACCATGGGCGCGCCCGATTCGAGCACCGCACCCACCGCCTGCGCCACGGGCATGCGCTGCTTGAGGACACCGGCCGGATGCTGGATCTTCCCGCACCCCTCACACGCCAGATTGCAGGCGAAGAGCGGTTCCAGCTCGACGATGAGCGGAAACTTCTCCCGCTTGCGGAGTTTCTGTTCGAAGAGGTACGTCCCGACCCTGATGGTCTGACGAAGCGGCATGGCCATCTAGCTCACCTCCTGGGGAGCAGCAAAGAACGGTGCCATTCAAAGAAAGCAGGAAGCACGGCACGAAGAACACGGAAGGCTGATATTCCACCGCGGACCGTGCCAATACGGACGAGCTCATGCTCTGGAGCGTCCACGACCACCCGGACGGCCGCAACCGGACGGGGTCCGGCGCTCAGCGCGCTGCGGAGCGTGACGGCGGACTCCATGTCCACCGCGATCGCGCCGGTGGCACACAGGGCGGCCCGCTCGGGACCGCGTACGACATGATCGGAGCCGATCAGCGGACCACGGTGCACCGCGCGCCCGGGTACGGCCCGGGCCACGGCCTTGACCAGCAGTTCCGTGTCCGTGCAGCGGCTGGTGCCGGTGGGGTGGCGGGTCTCGTCGGCGACGATCAGGTCCCCGGGATGCATCCCCGGAGCGAGTCCCGCACAGAATCCGGACGCGATGACCGGCACGCCGCCCAGCGCCTCGGCACTCAGAGCGGCGCGTACGGCACGTTCCGCGTTCTGCGGCCCCATGCCCGTACGCAGCACGGTCACCGGCCCCCGTGCGCCGCTGCGGTCGCCGCTGCGCAGGGCGGCCTTCTCGATGCCGAGCGCACAGGCGATCAGCAGCGGCGAGGCGGAGCCGGAGGGCCCCGGGGAAGCTGCCATCAGCCCCCCTTGTGGCCGGGCGCGCGAGCGGCGAACGGTTCGCCGTGCACGTACCGGCCGAGCGCGGTCAGCGGAAAGACCTGTCGGTAGAGGTGGTAGTTGATCGAGAAGTCCCAGGGGAAGCCGGTCCCGGTGAAGTGGGGCTCGTCCCAGGACCCGTCGGACCGCTGGGTCGCGGCCAGCCAGGTGACGCCCCGCTCGACCGCCTTGCTCCCCCGCTCCCCCGCGGCCAGCAGCGCGAGCAGCGCCCACGCGGTCTGGGAGGCCGTGGAGGCGCCGTGGCCGACCCACTCCTCCTCCCGGTAGGAGCGCAGGTCCTCGCCCCAGCCGCCGTCGTCGTTCTGGACGGACTCGAGCCAGCGGACCGCACGGCGGATCGCGGGATGCGATGCGGGCACCCCGGCGGCGGCGAGTGCGGGAACCACCGAGCCGGTGCCGTAGACGTAGTTGACTCCCCAGCGGCCGAACCAGGCGCCGTTCGGCTCCTGTTCGGCGAGGAGCCAGTCGATGCCGCGCCGGGTGCGCGGGTGATGCGCCTTGCCCTCGTGCGCGAGCATCTCGACGACATGGGCGGTGACGTCCGCCGACGGCGGGTCGATCACCTCACCGAAGTCGCAGAACGGCAGCCGGTTCGGGAAGGCGCTGGTGTTGTCGGCGTCGAACGCGCCCCAGGCGCCGTTCTTCGACTGCATGCCCAGCGTCCAGCGGCCGGCCCGGGCAATGGCGCCCTCGACCTGGGTGGGGTCGGGGTGTTTGACCCTGCGCAGCGCGAGGATGACCTCGGCGGTGTCGTCGATGTCCGGGTAGTTGTCGTTGTGGAACTCGAACGCCCAGCCTCCCGGGGCGAGTTGCGGCCTGCGCACCGCCCAGTCACCGGGCCGCACGATCTCCTCGCCGAGCATCCAGTCGGCCGCCTTCACCAGGGCGGGGTGGTCGGCGGGCAGTCCCGCGTCGGCGAGGGCGATGGTGGCGAGGCAGGTGTCCCAGACCGGCGACTGACAGGCTTCGATCATGCGGGCCCCGTCCTCGCGCCACACGGTGAAGCGGTCCAGGGACTCCAGCCCTGCCCGCATCACCGGATGCCGGAGGTCGTATCCCAGCAGATGCAGGGCGATGATCGAGTACACGGCGGGCGGCTGGATGCCTCCCCAGCAGCCGTCGTTCTCCTGGCGTTCGATGATCCACCGCGCGGCGGCGTTCATCGCGGCCCGGCGCAGCTTGCGCGGGGCGACCTTGCGGTACAGATGCAGCGCCTTGTCGGTGCGCTGGAAGAAGCCGTCCCAACTGGCAGCCGGGGCAAGCGGCTTGCCCGGGTTCGGCCGTGCGGGATCGGTGTGCAGCTCGTCGAGCGCGAACGGCGCCGGCCGCACCGGCCGCTTCGCCGAGACCACCGTGAGCGGCACGATGGTCTGCCGGGCCCAGCAGCCGAAGTCGTAGATGTTCAGGGGGAACCAGGAGGGCAGGAAGATCAGCTCGGGCGGCAGTTCCGGGAGGTCGTCCCACTTCCACCAGCCGAACAGCGCGAGCCAGATGCGGGTGAAGACCCGGCTCTCCGCGATACCGCCGCGTTCCCTGATCCAGGCGGAGGCGCGCGCCATGTGCGGATCGTCCGGCAGGTCGCCCGCCAGCCGGAGCGCGACATAGGCCTCGATGGTGGTGGAGAGCTCCGCGGGACCGCCGTAGAACGTCGCCCAGGTGCCGTCCTCGCGCTGCTCACCGCGGATGAAGCGGCCGGCCGCTTCGGTGGTGCGTGCGTCCTGGATACCGAGGAACTGACGGAGCAGCAGATCCTCGGCGTCCATCGTCACATTGGTCTCGAGGTCGCCCTTCCACCAGCCCTCGGCGTCCTGGATGCTCAGCAGGTAATCGACGGAGCGTTCCGCGGCATGCCGTGCGGCCTCGGGCGGATCGCTCGTGGCCGGACTCGCGATCCTGACGAACGGTGTGTCGGTGGTTGAACTGGCCGCGGCTGCGCGGGCCTTGAGCGGCCCGCCGCTTCCGTCGGTCGTCGCTGTCATGGCTTCCCCTTCGTTGCAGTGCTGATCTGCTGTGCTGGGGTCTCCGTCGGCCGGCAACCGGTTGCCCGGTCGCCGGCCGGCGACTGCGATTCATATGGTGCGGGCGATAGCGATCATCTCTTCCTGACGACGACGAAGTCGGCGAGCGCGACGAGCTGCGCCCGGACGTGCGGGGGCATCTCGACACCGTTCAGGGCGTCGACGGCGATCGCGTGCTGCCTGCGGGCCTCCTGGGAGGTCCACTCACGGCCGCCGGCCTCCTCGATGAGGGCTGCCCGGGTGGCGAACTCCTCCTCGGAGAAGCTGTCGAATTCGTTGCTCTTGGCGTCGGCCGCGAGCAGCTCCCCGAGGTGCTGCGAGGCCGGCCCGCCGGCGGCGAGCGCGGCGACGACCGGCAGGGACTTCTTGCGCTGCCGCAGATCGCTCCAGGTCTGCTTGCCGGTGGCGACCGGGTCGCCCCAGATGCCCAGCAGGTCGTCCACGGCCTGGAAGGCGAGACCGAGGTGGTAGCCGTACGCCTCCAGGGTGTCGGCGGTGCGGTCGTCCGCCCCGCCGAGCACGGCGCCGATGGAGACGGCGCAGGCGAGCAGCGCGCCCGTCTTGTTGCCCTCCATCTCCAGGCACTCCTCGACGGTGACCCGCTCGCGGTGCTCGTAGGAGATGTCCTGGGCCTGTCCGTCGATCAGCTTGCGGGTCGCGGTGGTCAGCCGCCGGGTCGCGCGCCCGGCGTCGACCGTGCCGAGCTCCAGCAGGACCTCGTTGGCCAGGGCGAACAGCGCGTCCCCGACGAGGATCGCCTGGGCCGGGCCGTGCACCTTCCACACGGTGTCGCGGTGACGGCGCTGCTCGTCGCCGTCCATCAGGTCGTCGTGCAGCAGCGAGAAGTTGTGCACCAGCTCGACCGCGACCGCGCCGGGGATGCCGGTCTCGGGCGAGGCTCCGGCAGCCTCGGCGGACAGCAGGGCGAGCGCGGGGCGTACGGCCTTGCCGCCGTCACCGTCCGAAGGCCGGCCCTCGGCGTCGATCCAGCCGAAGTGGTACGCGGCGACGGTGTCCATGGGCGGTGCGAGCCGGTCCACGGCCGCACGCAGCACCGGCGTCGACATGGTCCGCCCGCGCTCCAGCAGCGCGACGATGTCCACGTCCGCTGCGGTGTCGTCAGCCGGGTTCGCCGAAGGCACTGTCGGCACGGTCTCTCCTCTTGTTCCAGTACTGATGCTCACGCCGCCTCCTTGAGCGGATGTTCATGGGAGCGGCCGAGAGCGGAGAGCGCGGCGCCGGCGGCGCTGAAGCCGCTGCGCACGGCACCCTCCATGGTCGCGGGCCAGCCGGTGGCGGTCCACGCGCCCGCAAGGTACAGCCCCGGCGCACGGGTTCGGGCCCCGGGGCGCAGCCTGCCGACGCCCGGTGACGGTGCGAAGGTCGCCGTGCGCTCACGGGTGACGAAGAAGTCGCGCACCTGCGCACCGCGGGCGGCGGGCAACAGCCGCTCCAGCTCGGGCAGATAGCGTGCGCGCAGCTCGGCGACCGGCGTGTCGATCTCGTCCTGGGCGGCCGACTGGGACAGTGCCAGGTACTGACCCTCCGTCAGTCCCGACGCCTCCGTACGGTCGAACACCCATTGGACCGGGGTGCCCAGCGCGGAGAAGAACGGCCGGCGCAGCACCTTGCGGTCGTACACGACGTGGATGTTGAGGATCGGCGCGGTGCCGATGTCGAGCAGCCGGTCGGGGTCCTCGACAGCGCCCTCGGGCAGCAGGTCGTGGGCCTCGCGCTGCGCGACGGCGAGGACGACGGTGTCGGCCTCCAGCCGCTCGCCGGCGATGTCCACGTGCCACCGGCCGTGCTCCGCGCGGGAGACGGCACGCACCCGGGTCGACAGCTCGGTGCGCACACCGGCGGAGTCGAGGGCCTTGCGGGCGAGGGTGTCGTGCAGGTCGCCGAGCGGCACCCGGGCCCAGCCGATGTCCGCGGCGCCCGGCTCGGAGAGCAGTCCGGTCTTGAAGACCATCGCGGCGAGCGCCATGGAGGCGTTCGGCGCGGTGGCGTTCAGTGTCGCGACTCCCACCAGGTCCCAGAGCGCCTCGATGGTGCGCCGCGACTGGCCGTGCCGCCCGAGCCAGGTCGCGAAGTCGATGCCGTCGAGTGCGGGATCGGCCGGATCGAGCCGGCGGAGCGCGAGCGCGGCACGTCCCACACTCGCCCGCTCGGCGAGCGAGAGATGCGGGTACGTGGCGAGGCCGGCGGCGAGGTGCAGCGGCACGGGCAGCGACGTGCGGCGCAGCCGGCCGAGCCGGGGGCCGCCGGCGCGGGCCACGTCGAGGACGGGGACGTCCAGCCGGTCCTGGAGCGGGGCCAGCGCGGCGCCGTCGATCCGGTCGAGGAACCAGCGGTAGGCGGTGCAGCAGCGCAGATAGACGTGCTGGCCGTTGTCGACGGTCAGGGCGCCCCGCTGGAAGGAGAAGGCGAGGCCGCCCAGTCGTGGGCGGCCTTCGACGAGAGTGACGCCTACGCCCGCGTCGGCGAGCTGAAGCGCCGCGGTGATTCCGGCCAGTCCTCCGCCGATCACCACCGCGTGCTGGGAACGCATGTCCTCGTCCGTCATGCGACCTCCCCTCGGGCCGTTGCCGTCAGGGACGCCGGACCGGTCCGGACGGTTGCCCGCCGGTTGTGCGTGTCGGGCCGTGGCATCAGGCGCGCCCTCTCTGACGGGTGATGTGCCGGGCGTCGAGCCCCGACAGACCGCGCACCGCCACGAACGCCTTTTCGCGGCCGGGCAGCGAGACACGGCCGCGGAGCACTGCCTCGGGGTCGCGTTCGATGCGGTCGAGCAGCCGGCGGTAGATGCCGGCCATGGCGGCGACACAGGCTCCGCTGCGCCGGTCGAGCATGGGCAGCAGCCGGTAGCCCTCGGCGAAGAGGGCGCGGGCACGCCGTACTTCGAAGTGGACGAGGCCCGCGAAGTCGGAACCGGCCGGCGGGGTCGCCGAGTGGAACCCGGCGGAGCAGCCGAACTTGGCCAGGTCGTCGGAGGGCAGGTAGGTGCGTCCGTTGGCCGCGTCCTCACGAACATCCCTCAGGATATTGGTGAGTTGGAGGGCGAGACCCAGCGTGTCGGCGTACTCGGGAGCGCGTTCGGCCCCGCGTGCGCCGGCCTGTGTGCCGAACACGCCGAGGGAGAGCCGTCCGATCGCGCCCGCCACGCAACGGCAGTAGACCTTGAGGTCGTCCCAGGTCTCGTAGGCCTCGCCGCGGACGTCCATCTGGACACCGTCGATGAGCTCGTCGAGCCCGTCGAGCGGGATCGGGAAGCGCTGTGCCGCGTCCGCGAGGGCGACGGCGACCGGATCGGTGTCGTCCTCGGCGATCGCACCCTGCCGGACGCGGTCCAGCAGGGCCCGCGTCACTTCGAGGCGGTCGCGCTTGGCCTCGGGCGCCAGCGTGCCGTCGCCGATGTCGTCGACACGCCGGGAGAACGCGTACAGCGCGGACATGGCCTGCCGCTTGTCGGTCGGCAGCAGCCTGATCCCGTAGGCGAAGTTACGCGCCTGCTGTCCGGTGACGGCCTCGCAGTAGCTGTACGCGGCCTGCACCGGTGGCGACACGTCGGTCGGTCCCTCCATCGTCCCGCTCACCCCTCTCTACGCGCTCTTCGCAGGACTGCTCCGACTTCGCGCAGCAGCCTTGTCCTGGCAGGTCTGGGCGGCCCCGGCAGGACGTCGTGACCGGCGGCCGCGATCGCGGCGAGGGCGGCACGCCCGCCGCCCACGAAGCCGGCGAGCAGCAGCCGCAGCCGGCCGTGGACGCTGCCCACCAGCGGGATGCCCTCGTCGAGCAGCAGGCCGGCGCGTTCGCTCTCGTAGGCGATCAGGGCGCGGACCGCCGCGCTCCCGGCCGGCGCGGCCAGGTCGGCCTCCGTCACCCCGAACCGCTGCATGTCGTCGGCGGGCAGATAGATCCGGTCGCGTGCGAGGTCCTCGGTCACGTCCTGAAGGTGCTCGACGATCTGGAGCGCGGTGCACACGGCGTCGGAACGGCGCACACGCTCGGGACCGGCGGTACCGGTGATCCCGAGCACGAGCCGGCCGACGGGGTTGGCGGACAGCTCGCAGTAGGCGAGGAGTTCGTCGTACGTCTTGTACCGCCGGACCAGCTGGTCCTGACGGTTCGCGGCGATCAGTCCGGCAAAGGGCTCGGGGTCGAGCGAACAGCGGCGCACGGTGGGGAGCAGCCCCCGCAGCAGCGGGTGGTGCGGCGTGCCGTCGTCAGGGCTGAAGACGCGCCGCAGATCGGTCTCGAAGGCGTCCAGCATCACGAGGCGGTCGTCGGCGTCGGCCGGGGCCACGCCCAGGTGGCGGGCGTCCGCGCCGCCCGGGGCGAGGTCGCCGTCGCCGATGTCGTCGACCAGACGGGCGAAGCCGTACACGGCCATCAGATCGTCGCGCCAGGCGCGCGGCAGGAAGAAGGGGGCCACGGGAAAGTTCTCGTCCGCGGCCTTGTCGAGGGTGGCACGTGCGGAATCAGCCGAGGTCGCCATGCGTGTCTGCCGGGTGCCGGTCATACGTGGCTGCCCGGCGAGGGGACGGCGAAAGCCTCGAGGAGCTGGAGATTTTCGATCATTGCCGTCACATCTCCCGTTCTACACTGCCGATCCAATCCATCCTATTTCGGACACGCCGCCCGTCGCGCCGTCTGCGGGGGTCCCGCCCGGCGGGGGCGATACCGAGGGCGTATCGCCCCACTTGCCGTGATTCAGCACCGGTACAGCTTACGTTGTACAACGCCCAGTGATACGCCGGGGTGTTGCGCGCATTACAAGAACACTCCAATCGTGGTCAACCATCCCTGCCCGGACAGGAATTGACCCGCCCTTGACGTTCGGGCGACGACTGTCGGGGCCCGGCCGCGAGGCCCGCCCCGCCCCCGGGCGCGTCAGGTGACCCCTCGACCGACAGGACGCAGAAAGGCCCCCGCCCGGATGCCAGGGCGGGGGCCTTTTCGCGGACCGGTCCGGAAGGCGGCCTAGCGGCCGGTCTCCTTCTCGTACGCCTTGAGGACCTCGGCGGTGGGACCGTCCATCAGCAGCTCGCCCTTTTCCAGCCACAGGACCCGGTCACAGGTGTCCCTGATGGAGCCGAGGCTGTGGCTGACCAGGAACACCGTGCCCGCGTGCTCCCGGAGCTCCCGGATGCGCTGCTCGGAGCGGATCTGGAACTTGCGGTCACCCGTGGCCAGCGCCTCGTCGATCATCAGGACGTCGTGGTCCTTGGCCGCCGCGATGGCGAACCGGAGCCGTGCCCCCATGCCCGAGGAGTAGGTGCGCATCGGCAGGGTGATGAAGTCGCCCTTCTCGTTGATCCCGGAGAAGTCGACGATGTCCTGGTAGCGCTCGCGGACCTCCTCGCGCGACATGCCCATGGCCAGGCCGCCGAGGATGACATTGCGCTCACCGGTCAGGTCGCCCATCAGCGCGGCGTTCACACCGAGCAGTGAGGGCTGGCCGTCGGTGTAGACCTTGCCGTGCTCGGTGGGAAGCAGTCCGGCTATGGCCCGCAGCAGGGTGGACTTGCCGGAACCGTTGGTGCCGATGAGGCCGATCGCCTCGCCGCGGTACGCGGTGAAGGAGACGCCCCGCACGGCGTGCACCTTGCGCACACCCCGGGACTCGCCCTTGTCGCGCTTGATGATCCTGTTCAGGGCTGCGGTGGCGCTGCCCTTGCCGCCCGAACTGCCGTGCACGCGGTACACGATGTGCACGTCGTCGGCGATCACTGTGGGGACGCGCCCCAGGTTCTTGTCAGCCACGGCCGTACCGTTCTTCAGCCTTCCAGAAGTACAGGAATCCGCAGACGCCGAAGAGGGCCGCCCAGGCGACCGCCCATGCCCAGACGTGCGGAGGCAGGTTCTCGGAGCCGTATCCGTCGATCAGGGCGAAGCGGATGATGTCCATGTAGACCGCGGCCGGGTTCAGCTGCAGCGTGTGGACGATCCATTCCGGCTTGCCCTTCATGATGACCGGGATCGAGTACATGACGCCGGAGGCGTACATCCAGGTCCGCATGATGAAGGGCATCAGCTGGGCCAGGTCGGGCGTCTTGCTGCCCAGCCTGGCCATGATCAGCGCGAGGCCCGTGTTGAAGAGGAACTGCAGGGCCAGCGCCGGGACGATCAGCAGCCAGGACAGGCTCGGGTAGCTGCCGAACCCGATGGCGATGATGAAGAGCACGATCATCGAGAACAGCAGCTGCTGGAGCTGCTGGAGCGCGAAGGAGACCGGCAGGGATGCCCGCGGGAAGTGCAGCGCACGCACCAGTCCGAGGTTTCCCGAGATCGCCCTGACGCCCGCCATGACCGAGCTCTGGGTGAAGGTGAAGACGAAAACGCCCGTGACCAGGAACGGGATGAAGACCTCGTTGGAGATCCCCTCCCTGGTGCCCAGGATGATCCCGAAGATCAGGTAGTAGACGAGCGCGTTGAGCAGCGGCGTCACGACCTGCCACAGCTGGCCGAGCTTCGCCTGGCTGTACTGGGCCGTCAGCTTGGCCTGCGAGAAGGCCAGGATGAAGTGCCGTCGGCCCCACAGCTGCCGGATGTACTCGGCGAGCCCTGGCCGGGCACCGCTGACCGACAGGCCGTACTTGGCAGCGAGCTCCGCCGGGGACAGGCCCTGGTCGACGGATGGCGGGGCGGTCATGGTGATCGCTCCGTCATGGGTTGTGTCACTCACAAGTTGAAACTTTCGTCTTCACGATGCGCGGCAGATGGGGGCGCGGCGTCGGACGCGCCGGGTACCCGGACACGCCCGATGCTCTCAGGACCGAGCTTGTCAGATGACAGGAGGTCGGCCCAGTCGGGTGAGCCGCCATACCGTACGCCACTTCATGGGGCGGCGGGGACCGCAGGGGGTCCGCCAGCCCTCCTTGAAGCCGCCCATCCATGCCTTGAGGGCGGGCACCGACGGGCGCCGGACGAGGGTGAGCAGCACCCAGACTCCGAGATAGAGCGGCACCAGCGGGGCCGGCAGATTCCGGCGGGCGAGCCAGACCCGGTTGCGGGCCACCATCCGGTGATAGACCGCGTGCCGCGACGGGGGCATGGTCGGGTGGAACAGCACCATGTCCGCGCGGTAGTCGATGGCCCAGCCGGCGTCGAGGGCACGCCAGGCCAGATCCGTCTCCTCGTGGGCGTAGAAGAACTCGTCGGGCAGGCCGCCGACCTCGGCGAGGACCTGCGTGCGCACGGCGTTGGCGCCGCCGAGGAAGGTCGTCACCCGCGAGGAGCGCATCGGGTCCGAGGCGCGCAGCCGGGGGACGTGGCGGCGCTGGGTGAGGCCGGTCTCCGGGTCGGCGATGCGGAAGCTGACGATGCCCAGCTTCGGATCGTCGGCGAAGGCCTGTCGCACCAGCTCCGCGGTGTCGGTGCCGGGCAGCAGACCGTCGTCGTCGAGGAAGAGCAGCGCGTCGACGCCGGAGCCGGACGGCCCGAACGCCTCGATGCCGACGTTGCGGCCGCCGGGGATGCCCAGGTTCTCGGGCAGATCCACGGTCCGGACGAACGGGAAGTCCTCGACGCCCGTCACCGGGGCGCCGTTGCCGACGACCACGGTCTCGATCGGGTCGCCGTCCTGCTTGGCGACCGAGTCGAGGAGCGCGCGCAGGTCGTCCGGGCGGTTGCCCATGGTGATGATGACGGCGCCGACCTTCAGCGGCTTCACGGCACTCACCTCAGCCTGCTGGAGACGAGGACGGACACCAGGTGCAGCAGCGTCTGGAGCAGCGCGATACCGGCGAGGACGGCGACTCCGAGGCGGGTGAAGAACAGGTCGCCGCGGATCTGGTCCACCACGGCGAGCGCCAGGATGAGCAGCGACGCCTCGATGCCGAGGATCAGCCGGTGGAACTTGAGCGCCCCGGCGGCCCGGCGGGCGAGCGCCATACCGGAGGAGCGCGGCTCCGCGGCGGCGTCCTTGACCGGAGGCAGTCCGCCCTGGTGGCGCGCTACCCCGACCAGGTCGGTCTCGGCCTTGATCAGGATCGCGCCGAGTGCGGCGAGGGTGCCGAGGAACGCCCAGAGCCAGTCGATACGCCCCGGGCCCCACAGGTCGGCGGCGCGCAGGCCGAGACCGACGAGGACCGCCGCGTCGCACAGATAGGCGCCGACACGGTCCAGGTAGACCCCGGAGAGCGAGAACTGCTTCTTCCAGCGGGCGACCTCACCGTCGACACAGTCCAGCAGCAGATACAGCTGGACCGCGACGACGCCGAGGACGGCGCCCCAGATGCCCGGCACCAGCAGGGCCGGGGCGGCGAGCACGCCGCATATGGTCATCACGTACGTCAGCTGGTTCGGCGTGACCTTCGTGGTGACCAGGAGGCGGGTGATGCGCAGCGAGATCTCGCGCATGTACAGGCGTCCGCCCCAGTGCTCTCCGCTGCGCCGGTCCTTCACTCCCGCCGGGTGAACGACCGGGCGGAGTTCAGCTACGGATGGTCTTGGCATAGTCGGCGTACGCGTCCCTGATCTGATCGGTGGTGAGGTCAAGGTGCTCGAGGATGGTGAAACGGCCCGGACGGGTCTGCGGCGCGTACTCCACGGCTCGGACGAACTCGTCGGCGGTGAAGCCGAGGTCCTCCGGGAGGACGGGCAGCCCGTGTCTGCGCAGCACCGTCGCGAAGAGTCCGGCCTCGTCGTGGGCGCCGCGGAGGTGCATGGCGAAGGCGGCGCCCAGTCCGACCTGCTCGCCGTGCGGAGCGGAGCGGCGCGGGTAGAGCAGATCGAAGGCGTGGTTGATCTCGTGGCAGGCGCCCGACGCGGGGCGGCTGTCGCCGGCGACCGACATGGAGATGCCGGTCAGTACGAGGCCTTCGGCGAGGACCGTGAGGAACGCGTCGTCGCCGATGCCGCCGGGATGCCGCAGGACCGCTTCACCGGCCTGCCGCGCCATGGCGGCCGCCAGTCCGTCGATGGCCTCGCCGGTCACCTTGTGGGACAGCTCCCAGTCGGCGACGCAGGAGATGTTCGAGATGGCGTCGCCGATGCCGGACCGGATGTAGCGGACCGGGGCACCGCGGACCACATCGAGGTCGATGACCACCGCGATCGGGGTGGGGACGCCGTACGAGCCGCGTCCGTTGTCGTTGTCGAGCGTCGAGACGGGCGAACACAGTCCGTCGTGCGCGAGGTTCGTCGCCACGGCGACCATCGGCAGACCGACGCGAGCGGCGGCGTACTTGGCCACGTCGATGATCTTGCCGCCGCCGAGGCCCACCACGGCGTCGTAGCGCCGCTTGCCCTTGATGTCGTCGGCGAGCTGCACGGCCGAGTCGATCGTGCCGTCGCAGACCTCGTACCAGTCGGCGTCGGGCAGCACCGATGCCAGCCGCTCGCGCAGGGCCTGGCCGGAGCCGCCGCTGATCGCGATCGCCAGTTTGCCGGATCCGGAGATCCGCTGGTCGGCCAGGAGGCCCGCCAGGTCGTCCAGGGCTCCCGCGCGGATGTCGACGACGACCGGCGACGGGATGAGCCGGGTCAGTACAGGCACGCGATCTCACGGCCCTTCGCGAGGTCGTCGTGGTTGTCGATCTCGACCCACGGGACGTCGCCGATGGGAGCCACGTCGATCCGGAAGCCGCGGTTGACGAGCTCCTGGTAGCCGTCCTCGTAGTAGAGGTCGGGGTCGCGCTCGAACGTGGTCTTCAGGGCGTCGGCCAGCTCCTCGGCCGCCTCGGGCTCGATGAGGGTGACACCGATGTACTCGCCGGTGGCGGTGGCCGGGTCCATCAGCTTGGTGATGCGCCGCACGCCCTGGTCGCCGTCCGTGATGACCTTCATCTCCTCGTCGGCGAGCTGCTTCACCGTGTCGAGGGCGAGGATGATCTTCCGGCCGTCGCCGCGGGCGGCGAGCAGGGAGTGCTCGACCGAGACCGGGTGGACGGTGTCGCCGTTGGCGAGGATGACGCCCTTCTTCAGCACGTCACGGGCGCACCACAGGGAGTAGGCGTTGTTCCACTCCTCGGCCTTGTCGTTGTCGACGAGGGTGAGCTTCAGGCCGTACTTCGCCTCCAGGGCCGCCTGGCGCTCGTACACGGCCTCCTTGCGGTAGCCGACGACGACGGCGACCTCGGTGAGCCCGATCTCCGCGAAGTTCTTCAGGGCGATGTCGAGGACGGTCGTGGCCTCGCCGTCCTGTTCCGGGCCGACGGGCACGAGGGCCTTGGGAAGCGTGTCGGTGTAGGGACGCAGACGCCGTCCGGCACCGGCTGCAAGAACAAGGCCGATCATGCGGGTTCTCCTTCGTCATGAACTGCGGGTGCTGCGGAGGACACCCAGAAGCGGATGCTCTCCACGAGCACCACGAGTGCGACGGCGACAGCGAGCGCCGCCAGCGCGATGGTGAAGTCGGTGTCGGTGACCAGGGCGGCCAGCAGCACGACGAGCAGGATCCGCCCCTCGTGTCCTCCGGTCGCCCGTACCAGCCAGTGCGGCGGCGCGCCCGTGCCACCGCGGATGCGGTACACCGTGTCGTAGTGATGGTAGGCGACCGCGGCCACCAGGCCGTAGGCCGCGGGCAGTGCTCCGTTCACGTCCGCGGCCACCGCGAGCGCCAGGATCGCTCCGTATTCGGCGGCCCTGAACACGGGCGGGACGAGCCAGTCGAGCGCGCCCTTGAGGGGGCGGGCGACGGCGAGGCCGGAGGTGATGACATACGTCACGGCCGCGATGACCGGCCAGAGCGATCCGTAGTCGCTGAACACGGCGGCGGCCACCAGGCCGGCGCCACCCACGAGCGCGATGGCAGGGGGTGCCATCGCGGGGAGCCCGGCGACGAACCGGCGGCCCGCGCGCGCGACCGCCTCCGCGAGCGGTCCCGTGTCGGCGAGGTCCGCCAGGGCCTGCGCGGCACGGTCGGTCCTGCGCGCCTTGCGGGTCAGGGAGCGCAGCAGCCGGCCCGCCGTGGTGTAGCAGGCCGCGAAGGCGCAGCCGACGAGGAGGGCGTAGAAGACGATCCGGGGCGTGGTCACCGCGGTCAGAACCGCGATCATGGCCCATCGCTCACCGATCGGCAGCACGATCATGCGGCGTACCCACACCGTCCAGCCGACGCTGTCGAGCTTGTCGGAGAGGGCGGCGGTCGGGCTGGTGTTGGACTCGGCGTCGTGGTTCGCCTCGTTGAAGGAGAAGTCCACGACATGGCGGCACGTCTGCAGCACCATCGCGCCCAGGGCCAGTGCCCATACGTCGTCACCGCCGCGGGCCGCGCCCAGCGCCAGGCCCGCGTAGTAGGCGTACTCCTTGGCGCGGTCGAAGGTGGCGTCGAGCCAGGCACCCATCGTCGAGTACTGGAGCGAGTACCGGGCGAGCTGCCCGTCCGTGCAGTCCAGGACGAAGGAGAAGAGCAGCAGCAGGCCGGCCGCGATGTACCCGCCGCGGGTGCCGGTGGCCGCGGCCCCGGCCGCGATCAGGGCGGTGATCAGTGACGCGGTGGTGACCTGGTTGGGGGTCAGCCCACGGCGCGCGCACCAGCGGGCGATGTAGCGCGAGTACGGGCTGATGCAGAAGGTGGTGAAGAAGCCGTCCCGGGCCTTCACGGCCGACCGGAGCCGCACCTCTTCGTCGTCGACGGCCGCGACGGCCTGACGGGCTTCGTTGCGGGCCTGCGGATCCGCCGGCACGGTCGCGACGAGCGAGCCGAGCTCGGGCCGGTGGACGGGGGTGCCGGCGGAGTCGAGGGTGTCGGCGAGCAGGCCGGGCAGGTCGGGCGCCTGCAGGGCCGTTCCGAGGCCGGCAGCGCTCGCCTCCGCGTCCGGGGTCGCCGCGGACGTCCGCGGTGCCGCGCCGGAGGCGTCGGCGTCGCCGGGCAGGTCCGAGGCCCCGGCGGCCGTCTCCGCCGCGGGGGCGGGTGCCGTGGTGGCCGCGAAGGCCGTCGCCAGGGCCGCACGGGCCTCGGGCTGCGCAGTGAGCGCGCCGGGGACCGCGGACGCCGGGAAGCGGGGGTCCGTCAGGGCCAGCCGCAGGGAGTGGACGTGGCCGACGAAGCGCGCGTCCACCACCGCGACGCGCTCCGCGGCCGGGACGGCGGCGAGGAGCGCCTCGCTCTCGGCGGCACCCGGAGCGACGCGTACGTCGAAACCCAGTGACCGCAGATCGCCCTCGAGCGACGATCCGGGTACGGGCGGACCGGTGAGGATGGCGGTCGACAGACGGACTCACTCCTTGGAACCGAGGGTGCGGATGCGCGGCGGCTCGGCCCGGTGTACGGGCGGCGGCTCGTCGGCAGAGGCTATCGGATGCGCTGAGGCCGGAGTTCACTGGCCGTTTACGCCCCGCTCGACACGGCGGAACCCCCGGGAGGGTCCGCGGCCTCATCATTGTCGATCACCGCCTCGCCCCACAAACCGCGGGCCCCGGCCCCGGGAACCGCCCGGCCCGATCGCGACCGCAGACCCTAAGCTGGCGGCCATGACTTGGCTGATCACAGGTGGAGCGGGATACATCGGCGCGCATGTGGCGCTGGCCATGACGGCGGCGGGCGAGAAGGTCGTCGTGCTCGACGACGTCTCGTCGGGGGTCACCGAGCGGCTGCCCGAGGGGATCGAACTCGTGCGGGGGGCGGTCCTGGACCGTGAGCTGCTGGACCGTACCTTCGCCGATCACGATGTCACCGGTGTCGTCCACCTCGCGGCGAAGAAGCAGGTCGGACAGTCCGTCGAGCAGCCGCTGCACTACTACCGGGAGAACGTGCACGGGCTCACCGTGCTGCTGGAGGCGGTCGTCGAGGCAGGTGTGCGGCAGTTCCTGTTCTCGTCGTCGGCCGCCGTGTACGGGGTGCCCGAGCTGGACCTGATCCCGGAGTCGGCGCCCTGCGTACCCATCAACCCGTACGGCGAGACGAAGCTGGCCGGTGAGTGGCTGGTACGGGCCACGGGCCGGGCGCACTCGATCTCCACGGCCTGTCTGCGGTACTTCAACGTGGCCGGCGCGGCCCGCCCCGAGCTCGCCGACACCGGGGTGTTCAACATCATTCCGATGTTCTTCGACCGGATCACGCGCGGTGAGGCACCTCGCATTTTCGGCGACGACTATCCGACGCCGGACGGCACCTGCGTCCGTGACTACATCCATGTCGCGGACCTCGCCGACGCCCATCTCACCGTGGCCCGCCGGCTGGCCGAGCAGCAGAGCGCCGGTGATCTCACGGTCAACATCGGTCGCGGGGTCGGGGTCTCGGTGCGCGAGCTCGCGGATCTGGTGGGCGAGATCACCGGGTACGACGCCCGGCCGGTCATCGAGCCTCGGCGCGCGGGTGATGCCGCGAAGGCGGTCGCCTCCGTCGACCTGATCACCGAGGAGCTCGGCTGGAGCGCCTCGCGCGGGGTGCGCGAGATGGTGGAGTCGGCCTGGGATGGCTGGTGCCTGCGGCACCCGGAAGCCCGCTCGAAGTGATCTTCCATGCGTCTGACCTGCGGCTCGTTTCCGCAGGTCAGGCGATATGACAACGGTGTTCAGTGCCGTGTTGCCCGGTACCCCGCGGGCGTAGTTCACTGAGGTCTCGGCAGCACGATTTCCGACGACCGGAGGCGTTCTCATGGGGGCTGGGCACGACCACGGGCATGCGCACGGCGGCCCGCCGCCGACCGGCACCGCGGCCTCCGCCTACAAGGGACGGCTGCGCATCGCGCTGTCGATCACGCTCGGTGTGATGGTGCTGGAGATCGTCGGCGGTGTGCTGGCCGACTCGCTCGCCCTGATCGCCGACGCGGCCCACATGGCGACGGACGCGGTCGGTCTCGCGATGGCACTGCTGGCGATCCACTTCGCCAACCGGCCGGCCGGCGGCAACCGCACCTTCGGTTTCGCGAGGGCCGAGATACTCGCGGCCCTCGCCAACTGCGTACTGCTCCTCGGCGTCGGAGGCTTCCTGCTCTATGAAGCGGTGGAGCGGTTCATCACCCCGGCCGAGACCAAGGGGGGTCTCGCCATCGCGTTCGCCCTCGTCGGTCTGGTCGCCAACGCCGTCTCCCTCTCGCTGCTGATGCGCGGACAGAAGGAGAGCCTCAACGTCCGCGGCGCCTATCTGGAGGTGCTGGCGGACACGCTCGGATCGCTCACCGTGCTGGTGGCGGCGACGATCATCCTCTTCACCGGCTGGCAGGCCGCCGACCCGATCGCCTCGCTGGTGATCGGCCTCATGATCGTGCCGCGCACCCTGAAACTGCTTCGCGAGACGCTGAACGTCCTGCTGGAGGCGGCGCCCAAGGGCGTCGACATGGCGGAGGTGCGCACCCACCTCCTGGGCCTTCAGGGCGTGGAGGACGTGCACGACCTGCACGCCTGGACGATCACCTCCGGGATGCCGGTGCTCTCCGCGCATGTGGTGGTGGACCCGGACGTGCTGGACGCCGTGGGCCACGAGAAGCTGCTGCACGATCTCCAGGGGTGCGTCGGCGGCCACTTCGACGTGGAGCACTGCACCTTCCAGCTGGAGCCGGTCGGCCATGCCGAGCACGAGGCCCGGCTCTGCCACTGAGGGCCGTGCACCCGGCTGTTACGCTGGCGTCCACGCTTGAGAGGAGCTGAGTTGATGACCGTCGCAGCGACGGCTGCCCCGTGCAGCCCCCGGTCCGTCCTCGGCTTCCGGGTTACCGGCTGACCCGTATCTCGTACGTCGGCCGGAACCCTCACACACTCAAGGGTTTCCACGTTGTCCGACAACGCCATGCACGACGCCTTCTTCGCCCTGCACCACGGTCTTCCGCGGCAGGGTCCAGGCTCTGACGACACCACTCGCCGGCTGCTCGCCCTCGCGTCGCTCGCCGGCCCGCTGCCCGCCGCTCCGCGGGTACTCGATCTCGGCTGCGGTCCCGGCCGTGCCGCCCTGCTGCTGGCCGCCGAGGCCGGCGCCCGGGTGACGGCGGTCGATCTGCATCAGCCGTTCCTCGACGAGCTGCGGCAGAGCGCCGAAGCCCGCGGGCTCGGCGACGCGATCAGCACCGTCGCGGCCGACATGGCCGATCTCCCCTACCCCGACGGCTCCTTCGATCTCGTCTGGGCCGAGAGTTCCGCCTACAGCATCGGCTTCGACACCGCCCTGCGGCGGTGGCGACGGCTGCTCGCTCCGGGAGGCGCGCTCGTGGTCACCGAGTGCGAGTGGACGACCGGCACCCCGTCGGCCGCCGCCCGCGCCTTCTGGGACCAGCACTATCCGCTGCGCACGGGCGGCGAGAACATCGCCGCGGCCGTGGCGGCGGGCTACCACGTTCTCGGGGTGCACCGGCAGCCCGAGAGCGACTGGGAGGAGTACTACGGGCCGCTCGGCGCCCGCGCCGACGCGGCCGACCCCTCCGCTCCCGGCATGACGGAGGCACTCGCCGCCACCCGGGAGGAGATCGCCGTACGCCGCGACCTGGGCACGGAGTACGGCTACACCGGCTACGCGCTGCGGGCCGCCGATCCACGGTGGCGCACCAGGCCGGAGACGCCGGACGACGTGCCTGCGGTCCGTGCGGTCAACGCGTCCGCCTTCCCCACCGCGGAGGAGGCGGGGCTCGTCGACGCCCTGCGGCGGGACGCCGGGGCGTGGGTGCCGGGCATGTCGTACGTCGCCGAGGCGGCGGACGGCTCGGTCGCCGCGTACGCGCTGCTCACCCGCTGTCATGTCGACGACGCCCCGGCACTGGCCCTGGCGCCGGTCGCCGTGTCGCCGGAGCACCAGCGCGGCGGAGCGGGCCAGGCCGTCGTGCGGGCAGTACTCGATGTGGCCCGGATGCGGGGGGAACCGCTCGTGCTGGTCCTCGGCCATCCGGACTACTATCCGCGGTTCGGTTTCGAACCCGCTTCGCAGTACGGAATCCGGCCATCTTTCGAGGTACCGGATGAGGCCATGATGGCCCTTGCGCTCGACGGTTCCTCCGGTGTGCCGCGGGGCACGATCCGCTACCCGGAGGCTTTCGGCGTCTGATGCACGAAACCGTCCCCGCCGCACGCCGGCGCGGCGGGGACGGACATGCCCGGACTGCCGAAGTGCGGACAAGCCGCTTTTGTACGGCAGACTGGGCAGGCCCCCGAGGGCCGAGGACCGACGCGAAGGATGGTTATGCCGACCTCACCCGCCACCGCCACGAACAGCACGTCGAACGGCGTCTCACCAGCGATCCTGCTCGAACTGGTCGACGAGGACGGCAATACCGTCGGCACCGCTGAGAAGCTCTCGGCCCACCAGGCTCCCGGCCGGCTGCACCGGGCGTTCTCCGTGTTCCTCTTCGACGAGCACGGCCGGCTGCTGCTCCAGCAGCGCGCGGCGGGGAAGTACCACTCCCCCGGTGTCTGGTCGAACACCTGCTGCGGACACCCCTACCCGGGCGAGGCCCCCTTCGCCGCCGCCGCCCGGCGGACGCACGAGGAGCTCGGCATCTCGCCCTCGCTCCTCGCCGAGGCGGGCACGGTCCGTTACAACCACCCGGACCCGGATTCGGGCCTGGTGGAGCAGGAGTACAACCATCTCTTCGTCGGTCTGGTGCAGGCTCCGCTGCGGCCGAACCCGGAAGAGGTCGGCGAGACGGCCTTCGTGACGCCGGAGGAGCTGGCGGAGCGGCATGCCGAGGGGCCCTTCTCGGCGTGGTTCATGACGGTGCTCGACGCGGCGCGTCCGGCGATCAAGGAACTGACGGGTCCGTCCAGCGGCTGGTGAACCACCCCGGGGCGGCTTCGCGCCGGGCGACGCCGGAGCTTGGAACGGCGCGGTGCCGGTGCGGGCGCTTGGAGCAGTGCCGGCGGCGCGGTGCCGGAGCTCAGAGCGGTGCGGTGCCGGCGTCCTGTTGCACCGGCGCCGGGTGTGCGTCCGGCCGCAGGGGCAGGGCCGCCCAGATGATCTTTCCGCCGCCGGCGGTGTGCTCGACGTCGCAGGAGCCGCCGGCCTCCAGCGTGATCTCCCGGACGAGCAGCAGCCCACGGCCGCCGGTCTGCCCCCAGTCGGTCACCAGCGCCTTGGGGCGGTAGGGGTGGTTGTCCTCCACGGAGACCCGGATCCACTCGGTGCCGATGGCGACCTCGACCGCGATCTCGGGCGAGAGCAGGGCCGCGTGCCGTACGGCATTGGTCACCAGCTCGGAGACGATCAGCAACAGGCCCTGGACGAGGTCGTCCTGGACCGGTACGCCCTGACGGTTGAGCAGGTCCCGCACGGCATGTCGCGCTTGGGGGACCGACACGTCGACCGCGGGTGCGGTGAAGCGCCAGACACCCTCGTACGACAGTGGCCGGGCCGGGACGCTCCCGCGGCTCTCCATAGTCCGGCACCACCCTTGACTCGACTGCTCCTGACCATCGAGTAATCAGTGTTGGCAGTGAATTGGTCCGGACCGAGAGGCTGAACAGAAGTCAGCACCTATCGACGCCTTTTGACCGGGTGCGTATGACAGGGTCAAGCGCGCGACTGTTCCTGATCTTGTTCTGGTCACTTCTCCGGCGGAATCGGACATCTCCTTCTGATCACGGTCGGTCGGATCCGGGCGGGGGCGCCGGCGCACCTGAGCGATCACCCGGCGGGCGCGGCGGATAGCATCCCGCGCATGGAGCAGCCGGAACAGGGTCCGCGGCTGGTGCACACCGTCGCGGACGGCGTCGCCACCGTCGTCATCAGCAATCCCGCCAAGCGCAACGCCATGACCGCCGCGATGTGGCGTGCGCTGCCCGAGCTGCTCGGCCGACTGGAGGCGGACGCGTCCGTCCGCGCTCTCGTGCTGACCGGCGAGGGCCCGACCTTCTGCGCGGGCGCCGACATCTCGTCGTTGCGGGAGCCAGGTGAGAGCCCGCAGGACCTCGCCGTGCGGGCCGAGGAGGCGCTCGCCGCCTTCGCCAAGCCGACCCTCGCGGCCGTCCGCGGCTACTGCGTGGGTGGGGGCTGCCAGCTGGCGGCCGCCTGCGATCTGCGGTTCGCCGAGACGGACGCCCTGTTCGGGGTGACCCCGGCGAAGCTCGGCATCGTGTACCCGTCCTCCTCCACCCGCCGGCTGGCGTCCCTGGTGGGACCCTCCGCGGCCAAGTACCTTCTGTTCTCCGGTGAGTTGATCGACACGGAACGGGCGCTGCGCACCGGGCTGGTGGACGAGGTGCTGCCGCCGGCGGAACTGGGCAAGCGGGTGGCGGAGTTCACCCGGGTCGTCGCGACGCGCTCACAGCTCACGCAGGCCGCCGCGAAGGAGTTCGCGGCGGGCCGCACCGACCGGGACGCGTACTGGCAGGCACAGGCGCACGGCGGCGGCGACACCGCCGAGGGCATCGCCGCCTTCCTGGAGCGGCGCGCGCCGCGCTTCACCTGGACCGTCTGAGGCCGGACCGTGTGAGGCCGGACCGTGTGAGGCCGGATCGTGTGAGGCCGTCCGCGTCAGCTCTGCCCGCTCAGGACCCCCTCGGCCCCGCGCCTCCACCGGGCGACGATCCGGGCCGGCGCCTTGTCGGGTGATCCGGCGTCGTACGGTGGCTGCGGATCGTATTCGGTCAGCAGCTGCACCGTCTGGGCCAGCTCGTCGCCCCCGATCCGGCCCAGCAGATGCAGCGCCATGTCGATGCCGGACGAGACGCCCGCGGCGGTGACGTACTTCCCGTCGAACACCACGCGCTCACCGGTCGGTTCGGCTCCCAGCGGCACGAGTTCCTCCAGCGCCAGCCAGTGCGAGGTGGCCCGGCGGCCCCGCAGGAGCCCGGCGCCGGCCAACACGAGGGAGCCGGTGCACACGGACGTGGTCCAGGTGCTGGTGGCGTCCACCGCGCGCAGCCACGCGAGGACCGCCTCGTCCCGCATCGCCTCGCGGGCGCCGGGGCCACCGGGCACCAGCACGATGTCGGGGGCCGTCACCTCCGTCAGCGTCCGGTCGGCGACCAGGGAGAGCGAGCCCTGGTCGTTGCGTACCGGACCGGCCTGCCGGGCGACGAAGACCGTCTCCGCAGCCGGGACGCGGGCGAGGAGCTCGTACGGGCCGACGGCGTCCAGCGAGGTGAAGCGGTCGAAGAGCAGAACGGCGATCTGCATCGGGTTCCTTTCAAAGTGGTGGCAGGTCAGGGTGTGGCGGCGGGTCCGGGGCCGGCGGCGGGCTGCCGCGCGTGCGGCGCCGTGGTGCGGAAGCGGCGGCGGTACTCCGCGGGCCCGGCGCCGAGGGCCTTCAGGAATGCCCGGCGCATCGCCTCGGGTGTGCCGTAGCCGGACGCGCGCGAGACCTCCTCGACCCCGTCGGCGGTGTCCTCCAGCAGCCGTCTGGCGTGTTCGAGCCGTACGCCGTCGACGTACCGCCCGGGCGTCGTCCCGGTCTCTGCCCGGAACGCCCGGGCGAAGTGACGCGGCGACAGCCGGGCCCGGCCGGCCAGCGCCTCGACGGACAGATCGCCGGCGGGATGCTCGGTGACCCATCGCTGGACCTCACGCAGGGGCTCGCGGTGCGCGGTCTGGGCGGCGAGCTGCGTGCTGAACTGCGCCTGGTTGCCCGGTCGTCGGAGGAACACGACCAGGTGACGGGCGACCGTCAGCGCGACGTCACGGCCGTGGTCCTCCTCGACGAGCGCGAGGGCGAGGTCGATGCCCGCCGTGACGCCGGCGGAGGTCGCGATATGTCCGTCGCGTACGTAGACCGGGTCCGGGTCGACCTGAATGTTCGGATAGGTGCGGGCGAAGTGGTCGCAGACGGCCCAGTGGGTGGTGGCCCGGCGGCCGTCGAGCAGGCCGGCCTCGGCGAGCAGCAGCGCTCCGGTGCAGACGGAGACGAGGCGCTCGGCCCGGGGGCCGTTCTCCCGGAGCCATGCGATCAGGGCGGGGTCGGGGCGGCGGGTGCCCTGTCCGCCGGGGACGAGCAGGGTGTGCGGCGTCGGCGCCTCGACCAGCGTGGTGTCCGGGACCAGGGTCAGCCCGCTGGTCGTCCGTACGGGCGCGGTGCCGAGCGCGGCCGTCCGCAGCGGGTAGCCACCGCGGGCGCCGGTCACCTTGCCGGCGCCGGTGAACACCTCGACAGGGCCCGTCACATCGAGACTCTGCACGCCCTCGAAGAGGACGACGAGCACGGATCGGTCGGTCATGCCCTCGATCCTTCGCCGATCGCTCGGTGTCCGCAATGACGAACAACCCACCTTTGCTGCCATGACGGCGGTGCGGAACGGCGGCCGGGCGAGGGCCCGGGCACCCGCCTTCCCTGCCGTACCGACCAGTCGGTAACGTGCAGCCCATGACCTCTTTGCCGCGCGCGGGCCGCCGCTGCCACCACGCCCTCAATCCGATGCACTCGACGGTGTACTTCTCGCCCGACCTGGCGTCGGAGATGGCCGGGATCGGCATCGAGGACTCCAGCGCCGCGTACTTCGCCGCCCGTGCCGCCGCGATGGGAGCCGTCGGTCCCGGCGCCGTGACGGCGACCTTCTACAACTTCAACCACGAGCTGATCGCGCGGCACCTGCCGGCGGTGTGGGAGACGGCGTCGCCCGAGCAAGTGCTCCAGGCGCGGCTGCGCGCTGTGGACACCACGCTGCGGCGGCTCCTGGGCGCCGAGGCGATCGCCTCCGAGGAACTGGCCGAGGCCGCCGAGCTGGCCCTGCGCGCCGCCGAGGCGTGCACGCGTCACGCCCGCCCGCTGTACGCCGCGCACGCCGATCTGCCCGTCCCCGACGAACCGCATCTCGCGTACTGGCACGCCGCGACCCTGCTGCGCGAGCACCGCGGCGACGGCCATCTCGCGGCTCTGCTGGCCACGGACCTGGACCCGCTGGAGGCGCTGGTCAGCCACACCGCCACGGGCCGCGGCATGGCACCGCGCTGGATCCTCGCGACGCGCGGCTGGCGGCGCACGGACTGGGAGGCCGCCGAGAGCCGCCTGCGGGAGCGCGGACTGCTCTCCCCGGAGGGTGAACTGACCGAGGCCGGCACCGCGCTGAGGGAGGAGCTGGAGGACCTCACGGACCGCATCGACCGCGCCCCGTACGAACACCTGGGCGCCGAAGGCGTCGAGCGGCTCACCGACCTCGCCCGCGGGTTCCTGACGCAGGCGCTGTCGGCGGGCGCCTTCCCGTCGGACGCCGTCGGCTGACGACCGGCGCTCGCGTCCCCGGCTGCGCGTCCGCCCTTTCCGGGCGACGTTTGCCGAGGATCTTCACGGCAACCCGACCGGTGCAAGGTCATCGACACTGGAGGTTCTCGTGCGCGCCATCGCAGACGCACTTCGTACGGTCGGCTCCGCCATCGCCACGGTGGTCACGCTGCCCTTCCGCCTGCTCGCCAAGCTGTTCGGCGGTGCGTCCGGCGGCGGACGGCGCACCCGCCGCGCGTGAGGCGGCGCGCGACACGGCACCCGGCCACCCGGCACAATGCACTCTCAAGCATTGCCAGCACGAGAAGGCGAGTCGGGAAACCGTGACGACGTCCATCGAAGGCAGGATCGCCGAGGAACTCGGCGTACGGGAGCGGCAGGTCAGGGCGGCCGTGGAGTTGCTCGACGGCGGCTCGACCGTGCCGTTCATCGCGCGCTACCGCAAGGAAGCGACCGAGCTGCTCGACGACGCGCAGCTGCGCACGCTCGAGGAGCGGCTGCGCTATCTGCGGGAGCTGGAGGAGCGCCGGACCGCGGTCCTGGAGTCCGTCCGGGAGCAGGGCAAGCTGGACGAGGCGCTGGAGGCGCAGATCCGGGCCGCCGACACCAAGGCGCGTCTGGAGGACATCTACCTGCCGTTCAAGCCCAAGCGGCGCACCAAGGCGCAGATCGCCCGCGAGGCCGGTCTGGAGCCGCTGGCCGAAGGGCTGCTGGGCGACCCGTCGGTGGATCCGCTGTCGGCCGCCGCCGCGTTCGTCGACGCCGACAAGGGCGTGGCGGACGCCGCCGCGGCGCTGGAGGGTGCGCGGTCGATCCTCACCGAGCGGTTCTCCGAGGACGCCGATCTGATCGGTGAGCTGCGCGAACGGATGTGGACGCGCGGCCGGCTGACGGCGAAGGTGCGGGACGGCAAAGGCGACGCCAAAGAGGGTCCGGGCGCGAAGTTCGCCGACTACTTCGACTTCGCGGAGGGCTTCACGGAGCTGCCCTCGCACCGGGTGCTGGCGATGTTCCGAGGCGAGAAGGAGGACGTTCTCGACCTGTCGCTGGAGCCGGAGGACCCGTCCGAGCAGCCCGGCCCGTCCGCGTACGAGAACATGGTCGCCCGGCGTTTCGGGGTGGCCGACCGCGGCCGGCCGGGCGACAAGTGGCTGGCGGACACCGTGCGCTGGGCCTGGCGGACGCGGATCCTGGTGCACCTCGGGATCGATCTGCGGCTGCGGCTGCGCACGGCCGCCGAGGACGAGGCGGTACGGGTCTTCGCCGCGAATCTTCGCGATCTCCTGCTGGCCGCCCCCGCCGGTACCCGCGCGACGCTGGGCCTGGACCCGGGATTCCGTACGGGTGTGAAGGTGGCCGTGGTCGACGCGACCGGCAAGGTCGTCGCCACCGACACGATCTATCCGCACGTCCCCGCGAACAAGTGGGACGAGTCCTTGGCGAAGCTGGCACGGCTCGCCAAGGAGCACGCGGTCGACCTGGTCGCCATCGGCAACGGCACGGCCTCCCGCGAGACCGACAAGCTCGCCGGTGAACTGATCACCAGGCACCCGGAGCTGAACCTCACCAAGGTGATGGTCTCGGAGGCGGGCGCCTCCGTGTACTCGGCATCCGCGTTCGCCTCGCAGGAGCTGCCGGGCCTGGACGTGTCGCTGCGCGGCGCGGTGTCGATCGCGCGCCGGCTCCAGGACCCGCTGGCCGAGCTCGTGAAGATCGACCCCAAGTCGATCGGCGTCGGCCAGTACCAGCACGACCTGTCCGAGGTGAAGCTCTCACGCTCGCTGGACGCGGTCGTCGAGGACTGTGTGAACGGCGTCGGCGTCGACGTCAACACCGCTTCCACACCGCTGCTCTCCCGCGTGTCGGGCATCGGCGCGGGCCTCGCGGAGAACATCGTCGCCCACCGTGACGCCAACGGCCCCTTCCGCTCCCGCAAGGCGCTCAAGGACGTGGCACGGCTCGGCCCCAAGGCGTACGAGCAGTGCGCGGGCTTCCTGCGGATCCGCGACGGCGACGACCCGCTCGACGCCTCCAGCGTGCACCCGGAGGCGTATCCGGTGGTGCGCCGGATGGTGAAGACGGCGGGCGAGCAGGTCGCCTCGCTGGTCGGCAACGCGCCGGTGCTGCGCTCGCTGAAGCCGGCGGACTTCGTCGACGACACGTTCGGACTGCCGACCGTCACGGACATCCTGCGGGAGCTGGAGAAGCCGGGGCGCGACCCGCGGCCCGCCTTCAAGACGGCCACCTTCAAGGACGGTGTCGAGAAGATCGGCGACCTGACGTCGGGGATGATCCTCGAGGGTGTGGTGACCAATGTGGCCGCGTTCGGCGCGTTCGTCGACATCGGTGTCCACCAGGACGGTCTCGTCCATGTCTCCGCCATGTCGAAGACCTTCGTCAAGGACCCGCGGGACGTGGTCAAGCCCGGCGACGTGGTGAAGGTGAAGGTCCTCGACGTCGACATCCCGCGCAAGCGGATCTCGCTGACCCTGCGGCTGGAGGACGAGGCGGCTCCGAAGGCGCCGGCCGGCGAACCGCGGCAGCAACGCGGTGAGCGTGGCGGGCGTGCGCCCCAGCAGCGCCGTCAGCAGGGCGGCGGCCGTGGCGGGGACCGGCAGGCCCCTCCCCCGGCGAACAGCGCGATGGCGGACGCCCTGCGGCGTGCGGGTCTCACGGACCCGGGCCGGGGGCGCTGACGCTCACGGGTACGCCGAAGGGGCCCCGCAGGAGGGTGACTGCGGGGTCCCTTCGCGTGTGCGGACGGCGTGGCCCTGTCCGGGTCTTCGGCCTCCGTCGCGCCGGCCTCCGGACCTCGTTCAGCGGTCCGTCGGGCCGTTCTCCGGACCCGGCCGGCCTTCCTTCGGGCAGGCTTCGGTGCGGCCGGCTGTCCGGAGGGTCAGCCCTCCGGCGAGCACTCCACGTCGAGAAGCTTCAACGGCTTCGAGGCGTCCAGGTCCACCAGCGCACGCAGCTCCGCGGTGACCTCGCCGTGGTCGCCCCAGTGGGTCGTCACCGTGGCCCAGCCGATCCGCGCGGACTGCGCGGTGGTCACCTTGCCGATGTCGATCGACCGCGGTGTGTTCTGTGCGCAGAGCAGCACGTCGAAGCCGGGGTTGGCGGCTGCCTTCTCCTTGAGCAGGCCGGACACGCGGTTCCTGCGGTCCGCCGCGGAGGGTCCGTGCTCGCCGTAGAACCGGTCGAGGAAGGTGTGGATCTCCTTCGCCGTGTACCGGCCGTTGACGTCCACGGTGGGTGCCGCGGAGGCCGGGGAGACGGCGGCGAGCGAAAGGCCGAGACCGAGGACGGCGGCCGCGGCCGCGACGCGACGTCCGGAACGACTGGGAGTGCGGAACATTCTGAGTACCCCGTTTCATGATTTGTGCCCATTCTCCGGGCTGGTCATGGGAGTAGATCCGCAGCGGGTACCGAAGGTTGTCGTGGACAGCCTCGCTGTTGCCGTCCCGGGACGCTTCCCGGACGCGTGCGTGACACCGGTGGGGCCCGGCCCCTCGGCCCCGGCTCCCCCGGGACCGGCCGTCAGGAGAGCTCGGTGACCTTGCCGTCGGCCACTTCGACACGGCGCGTGGTGTGCACCGCGTCGAGCATCCGGCGGTCGTGCGTGACCAGCAGCAGAGTGCCCTGGTACGAGTCGAGGGCCGTCTCCAGCTGCTCGATCGCCGGCAGGTCCAGGTGGTTCGTCGGCTCGTCCAGCACGAGGAGATTGACGCCGCGTCCCTGGAGCAGCGCCAGGGCGGCGCGGGTGCGCTCCCCCGGCGAGAGCGTCGTCGCCGGGCGCAGCACATGCGCGGCCTTGAGTCCGAACTTGGCCAGCAGGGTGCGTACCTCCGCCGGTTCGGTGTCCGGCACTGCCGCGCAGAAGGCGTCGAGCAGCTTCTCGGTGCCGTAGAACAGCCCACGGGCCTGGTCGACCTCGCCGACGACGACGCCCGAGCCGAGTGAGGCCTGGCCCGAGTCGAGGGGCAGGCGCCCGAGCAGGGCGGCGAGGAGGGTGGACTTGCCGGAGCCGTTGGCGCCGGTGATGGCGACCCGGTCCGCCCAGTCGATCTGGAGCGACGCCGGCCCGAAACGGAAGTCGCCGCGGCGCACCTCCGCCTCACGCAGGGTGGCCACGACCGATCCGGAGCGCGGGGCGGACGCGATCTCCATCCGCAGTTCCCACTCCTTGCGCGGCTCCTCGACGACATCGAGCCGCTCGATCATCCGCTGCGTCTGGCGGGCCTTGGCCGCCTGCTTCTCGCTCGCCTCACTGCGGAACTTGCGGCCGAGTTTGTCGTTGTCGCTCGCCTTGCGGCGGGCGTTCTTCACGCCCTTGTCCATCCACGACCGCTGCATCTGGGCGCGGCCTTCGAGGGCCGCCTTCTTGTCGGCGTACTCCTCGTAGCCCTCTCGGGCGTGGCGGCGGGCCGTCTCCCGTTCCTCCAGATAGGCCGCGTAGCCGCCGCCGTACAGGGTGATCTGCTGCTGGGCGAGGTCGAGTTCGAGGACCTTGGTGACCGTGCGGGTGAGGAACTCGCGGTCGTGGCTGACGACGACGGTGCCGGCCCGCAGTCCGCGGACGAACGCCTCCAGCCGCTCCAGGCCGTCCAGGTCGAGGTCGTTGGTCGGCTCGTCGAGCAGGAAGACGTCGTAGCGCGAGAGCAGCAGGGACGCCAGTCCGGCACGGGCCGCCTGGCCGCCGGAGAGCGCGGTCATCGGGAGGTCGAGTCCCACGGTCAGCCCGAGGGTGCCGGCGACCTCCTCGGCGCGCTCGTCGAGGTCGGCCCCGCCGAGCCCGAGCCAGCGCTCCAGACTCGTGGCGTACGCGTCGTCGGCGCCGGGTGCGCCGTCGACCAGCGCCTGGGTCGCCTCGTCCATGGCCTCCTGCGCGGCGGCGACGCCGGTGCGGCGGGCCAGGAACTGCCGCACGGTCTCGCCGGGGCGGCGCTCCGGCTCCTGCGGGAGGTGCCCGACCGTGGCGGAGGGCGGCGAGAGCCTCAGCTCGCCCTCCTCGGGCCGGTCGAGACCGGCGAGCATCCGCAGCAGGGTCGACTTTCCGGCTCCGTTGGCGCCCACCAGGCCGATCACGTCGCCGGGTGCGACGACCAGGTCCAGTTCGGCGAAGAGCGTACGGTCGCCGTGTCCGGCGGCGAGATCCTTGGCGACGAGAGTGGCAGTCATCAGACCGCGATCCTAACGGGGCCGGGCTCCGGTGAACCGCCCGGCCGGTCGGAGCCGGGTCGTACTCCTCATGCCGGGCCGCCGCTGGTGGAACGGCCGGCGTCGAGATCGTCGGCGTACCTCGCGTGCGCGCCGCGCGCTTCGCTACGGTCCCTGCATGAGCGGCGACGTGGTGGTGGTCGGGAGCGGCGTCATCGGGTTGACGACCGCCGTGGTGCTGGCGGAGAGCGGCCGGAGGGTGCGCCTGTGGACACGGGACGCGGCGGAGGTGACCACGTCCGCCGTGGCGGGTGCGCTGTGGTGGCCGTACCGGATCGAACCGGCGGAACGGGTCGGCGGGTGGGCGACGGCGACGCTGCGGGTGTACCGGGAGCTGGCCGGGCGGCCCGAGGAGACCGGCGTGCGTCTGGTCGCGGGGGTCCTCGCCGACCAGGCGGTTGCGCGTCTCGGGTCCTGGTCGGCCGAGGTGGACGAGCTACGGGCCGCGAAGCCGGACGAGTTGCCTCCCGGCCACCGGGAGGGAGTGCGGGCGCGGCTCCCGCTGATCGACATGCCCGCCCATCTGAACTGGCTGCGGCGGCGCTTCGAGAGCGCGGGCGGCGCGGTCGAGGTCAGGGACGTCCGTTCTCTCGCGGAGGCGGCAGCCGTAGGGCGGCTGGTGGTGAACTGCACGGGGCTCGGCGCTCGTGAACTGGTGCCCGACGCCGGGATCGAGCCTGTGCGCGGGCAGTTGGTGCTGGTGGAGAACCCGGGCATCGACGAGTGGTTCGTCCTGGCCGAGGGCGGGTCCGCCGAGAGCACGTACTACTTCCCGCAGCCGGGGCGGCTCGTTCTCGGCGGCACGGCCGAGGACGGGGACTGGCGCACGGAGCCCGATCCTGCGACGGCGGAGGCGATCGTGGCGCGTTGTGCCCGGTTCCGCCCCGAGATCGCGAAGGCCCGGATTCTGGGACACCGGGTGGGACTGCGTCCGGCGAGAGCCGCGGGCGTACGCATCGAGGCCGAGCGACTGCCGGGGGGCGGTGCGGTGGTGCACAACTACGGGCACGGCGGGGCCGGGGTGACGGTCGCGTGGGGGTGTGCCGAGGCGGCGGCAGCCCTCGTGCAGGAGAGCTGAACCGCCGCACCGGCGGCGGCCCTCGTCGAGAAGAGCTGAACCGCCGAGCAACCCGCTCCACCCTCCGACACGAAACCGGACGCCGTCCGGAGCCGGGCTGCGGCTCCGGACGGCGTCCGGTCGTGCGATGCACACCGTGGCCGTCAGGGCTCCACGGGGCTCCGGTCGTCATCGGGACCGACTCCGGGGCCGATACGGATCTCGAAGTCGCCGTCGTACTTGTGGTGTCCCGCGATGACCGCGGACTCCACGACCTCCGCGCCCATCTCGCCGCGCACGATCAGCGGGTCGTGGCGCAGGTCGCGCATGAGCGCCACGCACATGCCGATCATCACGAGCACAAAGGGCGCGGCCACCAGGATGGTCAGATTCTGCAGACCGGCGAGCGCGTCGCCCTTGCCGTTGCCGATGAGCAGCATGATCGCCGCGACGGCACCGGTCACCACACCCCAGAAGACGACGACCAGTTTGGTCGGCTCGAAGGAGCCCTTCTGGGACAGCGTGCCCATCACGATCGACGCGGCGTCCGCGCCGGACACGAAGAAGATGCCGACGAGGATCATCACGAGCAGGCTCATGACGGTGGCGATCGGATACTGCTGGAGCACCGCGAAGAGCTGGCCCTCGGGCGTGGTCTCGTCGCCGAGCTGCTTGTTCTCCTGGAGCTTCATCGCCGTGCCGCCGAAGACCGCGAACCAGATCAGGCTGACGGTGCTCGGGACCAGGATGACGCCGCCGACGAACTGACGGATCGTCCGGCCGCGGCTGATGCGTGCGATGAACATGCCGACGAAGGGCGTCCACGAGATCCACCAGGCCCAGTAGAAGACCGTCCAGCTGCCCAGCCACTCCGCGACGCCCTTACCGCTGGACGCCTCGGTACGTCCGGCCAGCTCCGGCAGATCCCCGAAGTAGGCGGCGATGGACGAGGGCACCAGGTCGAGGATGATGATCGTCGGACCCGCGATGAAGACGAACAGCACGAGCAGCAGCGCCAGCACCATGTTGGTGTTGGACAGCCACTGGATGCCCTTCTCCACACCGGAGATGGCGGACAGGACGAACGCCAGTGTCAGCACCGCGATGATGCCGACGAGCAGTCCGGTGCCGACCTTGTTCATCCAGCCCAGCTCGGTGAAGCCGCTGCCGATCTGCAGAGCACCGAGGCCGAGGGATGCCGCCGAGCCGAACAGCGTGGCGAAGATCGCCAGGATGTCGATGACCCGGCCGGTGGGGCCGTGCGCCTGCTTCTCGCCGATGAGCGGCACGAAGACCGCGCTGATCGTCTGACGACGGCGCCGGCGGAAGGTGCTGTAGGCGATCGCGAGTCCGACGACCGCGTAGATCGCCCAGGGGTGCAGGGTCCAGTGGAAGAGCGTGGTGGCCATCGCCGTCTGCATCGCGGCCGCAGAGTCGGCGGGGGCGGTGCCCGGCGGGGGCGAGGTGAAGTGGGCGAGCGGTTCGCTCACTCCGTAGAACATCAGGCCGATGCCCATACCGGCGCTGAACATCATGGCGACCCAGGAGACCGTCTTGAACTCCGGGCCCTCGCCCTCCTGGCCGAGCGGGATCTTGCCGTACCGGCTGATGGCCAGCCAGAGGGCGAAGACGACGAATCCGGAGGCGGCCAGGACGAAGGCCCAGCCGCCGTTGTGGATCAGTCCGCTCAGCATCTTGCTGGACACGCTCTCGAGCGCGTCGGTGGCTACGGCGCCCCACACCACGAAGGCAAGGGTGAGTACGGCAGTGACTCCGAAGACCACCCGGTCCGTCGTAGGGCGCCCGGTCTCGTGGGGAGAACCGGGAAGATCAGCTGGCACCAGCTTCTCCTCCCGGCCCTCCGGTTCTGGTTCGTGCGACACAAGCGGCACCTTTCACGGATTGCTCGGAACAAACCTGCTTTCGCTTCCGCTACCCCGTACCACATGTGATCCACGCCACCCACGTCAACAGGCGGGCGTTGGTTCTCCCGATGTGAGGTGGTAAGTCGCCCGGGAATCCAGCAGCAGGGGCACCAACTGCCGCCGGGACTGCCGCAGCGGCACGAACGCACCGTGACCGTCCGGTCGCGAGACGACACCGTGCAGTGCGAGTTCGTCCCTCACATCCGCAAACTGCGCGGCGTCCAGGCGGTAACCGCAGGGTGGGTCGGCGAGCGTCTCCTCCGGAGTCGCCGGGTCGTTGTCGGCGCCGCCGAGATAGACCGGACCCCGGTCCCTGAATCCGGCGAGGGCGGCCGCGGTGGTCGCCGCCTCGACGCGGCCACGCCGTTCGTCGGCGAAGGAGAAGAGACCGCCGAGGGCGGCCAGCTGGCTGCCGACGCGGCGGCGGCTGTTGAGGGCCGCGTCCGCCTTCTCCTCCTCGGTCATGGGGTCGACACGGCTCTCGATGAGCAGACCCAGGGCGTTCTTGACTCCCGAGGCGTTGCGCAGGATGCGCTCCTGGCCGTCGCCCGCGGTCTGCTTGATCGGATCGCCGGTGACGGGGTCGGTCCAGATGCCGTACGTGCCCGTGGTGTGGCCCTCGTCGTGGGCGGCGGGGCGCACATAGCGCTCGGAGAGCGTCCGCGACTCGTCGTGGACGCGGGCGTGGGTGTTGAGGTTGCGCGGCCAGAGGTCGAACAGGTCCTTGTCGTAGTACGGCGGTGTCGCGCCGTACTCGTGCAGGTCGTAGACGATGTCGGGCCGCTCGTCGCGCAGGACGGCGGCCATGGCCCGCCCCTCGGCGGTCTTCAGCGCGATGTGGTCGCGGTTGATGTCGATGCCGTCGGAGTTGCCGCGGGTGTCGGCGGCCCGGCCGTCCGGGTTGGCCGTCGGGACGACGAGGATGCGGGTCCGGGAGAGCAGCCCGCGGGTCTTTCCGTCGCCGGCGTAGGCGAGGTCGCGGATCGTGGTGAGGCAGGCGTCCCGGCCGGAGGGTTCGTCCCCGTGCTGGGAGCAGATCAGCAGGACCGTGTTCGCCGCGTGCCGGGCGCCGATCCGGACCAGCTGGAGCGGCCGGCCCTCCTTGGTCGTCCCGATGCGGGCGACCGAGACCCGGTCGCTGCCGCGGTCGACGGCGCGCAGGAACGTCTGCTCCTCCGGCTGGCCGGTCCAGCGCGCGCCGTTGCTGATCTCGAAGCCCGTACGCGGCGGCCGGTGGGCCGCCTCGGCGGGCGCGGTGATCAGCGGTACGGCCACGGCTGCCGCCGTCACGGCCAGGGCGAATGTGCGCAGCGGTGCTCTCATCGGCTGCCCCCTGAGGGAATCGGACGGAACGGACGCGGTTCGGCGACTCCGCCGGGCCGGGAGTCACGGGGTGCCGGCGGAACGGCCGAGGGGGCCGTGGCCCGTACGAAGGCCGGGGCGCCGCCGACGATCGGCAGCGAGGCCGAGGTGCGCGCCAGGTCGACGCGCAGCGTCGGGGTGCTCGCGGGCGGGTCGATGAGGTCCCGGTCCGTGCCGGCGACGATGAGTGCCAGCCGGTGGCCGGCCGGGACGACATGATCACTGGCGTGCAGATCGAGCGTGATGGTGTACGCCCTGCCGGGTGTCAGCGGTCGGCCCTTGGCGGCGGACGCGTGGTTGCCGAGGTCGGCCCAGCCCCGGCTGAAGACGGTGTGGTCCACGGCGGCCGTGCGCGCCCGGGTCTCCTTGAAGCAGGGGCTGTCGCCGGGAGCGGTCGCACCCCAGCAGGTGCGCTCGGGAAGGGTGGTGATGCCTTCGCCGGCCGCCGCGTAGTCGCGGATGGTGTCCGGGCCGAGGTCGACGAGCACCGCGGACAGATGCGCGCTGCTGGTGTTCGGGGTGACGGTCACCTTCACCGTCGAGGACCCCGAGAGCCGCAGATCGCGTCCGAGCGGCCGGCTGATGAACCCGGCCTTGTCGGGAGTCGAGAGGTCGATCCGGGCGGCCCAGTCGGTCTCGTCCTTCGTTCGGTCGTCGGTGAAGGTCTCGCTCGCGCCGGGGCGGGCGGGCCTCAGGCCGAGCGTGCCGACGCCCGGTGCGGCGCCGTTGCCGGGGCGCAGTGTGGTGGCGTCCGTGGCGCGCGGCGGCCAGACACGGTCGGTGGACCACTGGTCGGGGGCGCGTTCGACGTCGGCCATGGGTTCGCGTTCGATGCCGTTGTCGTAACCGAGCAGGTAGTGGTCGAACCAGCGGTGCAGCGTCTTCACCCACTCGCCGCGCCGGAAGTCGAACGGGTCGACGTGCCCTGTCTGCGACAGCCACACCTTGCGCTCGACACCCTCGTCGGCGAGCGCGTCCCACCACTGGCCGAAGTGCTTGGAGCGGACGTTGAGGTCCTGCATGCCGTGCACGGCGAAGACGCTGGCGCGCACCTTGTCGGCGTCGCGGACGTAGTCGCGCTCGCTCCACAGACGGGTGAGGTCTCCGGTGCGCGGGGCCTCGTCCACCAGGCGCTGCTGGACGGCCTGGCAGCGCGAGCGGGCGTCGGGGCTCTCGACGTAGTCGGACAGCCACTCGGGTCCCGAGTCGTAGAGGGGTGCGCCCTTGGCGAAGTAGTAGTCGTACCAGGAGGAGATGGCGGCGATCGGGACGATCGTCTCCAGGCCCTCGACTCCGGTGGCGGCGACGCCGTTGGCGATGGTGCCGTCGTAGCTCTTGCCGATCATGCCGGTCCGGCCGTTGCTCCAGCCGGCGCCCGCGCGCTCCGCCCCGGTCCTGGTGGTGTAGCCGCGGGCGCGGCCGTTCAGCCAGTCGACGACGGCCTTGGCGGACTGGACGTCGGAGGGGCCTCCGACGTCGACGCAGCCGTCGGAGCGGTTGGTGCCGGCGAGGTCGACGGCGACGAAGGCGTAGCCGCGCGGGACGAAGTAGTTGTCGTAGTAGAGCGGGAACTGGACCGGGTTGCCGGCCGCGTCGTATGTCTTGAGCTGGCTCTCGTTGCCGCGGCCGCAGCAGGAGTAGTACGGACTGGCGTCCATGATCACCGGGATCTTCCGGCCCTGCTGTGCGGGCTCCCGGGGCCGGACGATGTCCACGGCGACCCGGTCGCTCCTCCCGTCGCCGTCACCGTCGAGCCGGGTGTCCACCCAGACGGATTCACGGATCGCGTTCTCGTAGGAGTGGACGGGCTTACTCTCCCGCAGCGGGGCGCTCTGGGCGCCGGCGGGCGTGAGCGTCATGGCCATCAGGGCGGCCGAGGCCGCCACCACCAGCGATCTGCACGTCAAGCGGGTGCCCCCCGCGCGTATCGGCATGGGCGGGAAGCTACTCCCGTCAACTTCCCTGCGACAGAGGGCAATCAGCGGGCAATCAGGGCATCCGTGCGCCGGAGGGGACAGATGGGATCGATGGCCCGCGGGAGGGCGGAAGCGCGTCCCCGGCGCTCCCGCTGCCCGCCTCGCGCATCCATGCCCGGTCCGGCCTGGTGGGAGCGCTCTCAGCAGCGTGCCCGGGCACGGATATCCTGATACCGGCAGCGCTTTCCCGCTGCCGCCCGACGCAGCCGACCGACCCAGCCGAGGAGCATCCGCCTTGCCCGAGCAGACCACTGGGTCCCGTCCCACGCTGGAAGCCGTCGCCGCGCGTGCCGGTGTCTCCCGGGCCACGGCCTCCCGGGTCGTCAACGGCGGTGCGGGGGTGCGCCGGCCGCTGGTGGACAAGGTGCGCCAGGCGGTCGAGGAACTCGGCTATGTACCGAACCATGCGGCGCGCACCCTGGTGACCCGGCGCAACGGCGCGGTCGCCGTGATCATCGCCGAGCCCGAGTTCAGGATCTTCTCGGACCCCTTCTTCGAGCAGCAGGTGCGCGGCATCAGCCGGGAGCTCACCGCGCACGACTCCCAGTTGGTGCTGCTGTGGGTCGAGGGTCCCGGCGACCACGACCGGATCGCCCGCTATCTCGGCGGCGGCCATGTGGACGGTGCGCTGGCCTTCTCGCTGCACAACGACGACGAACTGCCCTCCATCATCAGCCGGGTCAAGGTCCCGACCGTCTTCGGCGGCCGTCCGGGCTGGCCCGGCGCCTCCTCCGGTCTCGCCCTCCCCTACGTCGACTGCGACAACCGCGGCGGCGCCCGCGAGGCCGTGCGGCATCTGGTCTCGCTCGGCCGCGAGCACATCGCGCACATCGCGGGCCCGCGCGACCAGACCTCCGCGCTCGACCGGATCGACGGCTACCGGGACGTGCTGCTCGACGCCGACCCCGACCTCGTCAGCCAGGGCGACTTCACCGTGGAGAGCGGTGCCCGTGCGATGGCGGAACTGCTCGACCGGCGCCCCGGCCTCGACGCCGTGTTCGCCTCCAACGACCTGATGGCCTCCGGTGCGCTACGGACCCTGCGGGAGCGAGGACTTCGGGTGCCGCAGGACGTGGCGGTGGTGGGGTTCGACGACATGGCCTCGGTCGTCGAGTCGACCGACCCTCCGCTGACGACGGTCCGCCAGGACATCGAGGGCATGGGCCGGCTCATGGTGCGACTGCTGATGCGCGTCCTCAACGAGGGCGAGGAGCACACCGGAGCTCCCGCCTCGGTGATCACCCCGACCACGCTGGTGCGGCGGGCCTCGGCCTGAGAGGCCGGGTGCCCGCCGCACACGGTGCTGGTGCACATCGCTCGGTGTGGCCCTGTGCGCGCCGGTGGCCCGGTGCACACAGGGCGGCACGACGCGCCGAACCCGCCGGTCAGCCGTACGGAATCACCAGCACCGACCTGTCCGTGCCGGTCTGGAGCTTCGCGGTGCCGTTGCCGATGGCGTGCCACACCTCCAGCCGTACGGTTCCGTTCTTCAGGTCACCGAGACTCCCGGTCGCCGAGCGCAGTCCGCGCGACTGGGCGTACTCCTCCCAGCCCGCCACCGGGTCGGTGGCGAAGTACTGGTAGGTCTCGGTGCGGTCGAAGGTGCCGTCGCCCGTGAAGTCATAGCTGATCCGGGCCTGCTGGCCGAGGCCCACCGCCGTGCCCGCGTCGAGCTGGAGGCGGAAGGCAGTGGCTGCGCCGGGTGTGACCGTGCCGTTGACCTGCTTGGCCTGGTAGACGAGCGGCTGGTTCGGGGTGCCGTCGTGATTGCCGCCGCCGGCGGAGGCGATCGTGTCACTGCCGGCCGTGCCACCGGTCGCGGTGGTCAGCGTTCCTCCCGTACGGAGCTGGAAGGTGTTCCCGGTCGGCGGATCGGGATCCGGGTCGGGGTCCGGGTCGCCAGTGCCCGTTCCCGTGCCGGTCGCCGTCGAACGCGCCGGTACGGAGAGCGTCTTGCCGTCGGAGAACGTCACCGTGCGGGCCGTGGAACCGTGGTTGTGCGCGGCGTAGGTCCTGGTCGTCCCCTTGGTGAACACGGCGGACGTCGGAATGTCCCCGGTGACCGTGGCGTCGGGCGCCCCGAGCGCGTCGAGGGTGGTCAGCCAGTGGTAGGTGTGCGCCTTGGACTCGCCCTGTTCGGGCGTGTATCCGGCATGGCCCGCGTCCCACTTGGCCTTCGCCGCCGCGGGATCGGCGAACGACTGGAACTCCCAGAGGATGTCGCGCCATTCGACGGCAGGGCCGCCGTTCTCGCGCTCCATCTCGGCGATGTTGCGCCGGATCGCGGCCTTCTCGCCACCCAGGTGGAGCGAACCACCGGTCACGGGCAGGACGTTGATGCCGTGGATCTCCTCCGGGTTGGCGGTCCACCAGGTCGCGTACGCCCCGCCGCTGCCCCACACCATGCCGACCGTGTCATGGCCGAAGGAGGACGGGAAGACCTGCTGGTCGGCGTCGAACCAGTACTGGCCGATCGCCTCGGACTCGGTAGTGAGCAGATAGGTGCCGAGGTCGCGCAGAGCGGTGTCGCCGGTGGCCGAGCCCCACAGCACGAGGCCCGCGCTGAGGTTGATGGACTCCGACGACGACTCCTGGTTGTTGCCGGCGGCGAAGCCCTGGTGCCCGGAGGCCCAGCTGTGCCCGGCGTACACGTCGAAGCCGCGCAGGAAGGGGAAGGCGGAGTCGCTGCGGCTGGGGTTGGCCGCGTCCCGCACCAGGGTCTTCACCATGCCGCCCCAGGCGGAGTCGGCGGCCCAGGCCTGGTCGTACTGGGCGACGATCGCGGCCGCGTAGATGTAGTAGCTGTAGTGGAAGTGGTGGTCGTTGAGTTCGGTGTCGCTGCCGTACGAGGCGGGGTAACCGGTGAGCGTCTTCCACGCCTTGTCGTAGCTGAACTCGCTGACGCCACCCGCGGTGAACCAGTCCTGAAGCCGGCCCTTGAGCAGCCCGATGAGCTTGTCGCGGGTGGCGGTCTCGCCGATCTGGTCGGCGACGGGGACCAGTTGAGCGAGGCGGCCGAGCGCCTTGCCCGTCCAGTAGGTGTCGGTGTAGCCGGAGAAGGGGTCGACCGCGTTCGCCACCTCGTTGAGATAGCCGCGCAGCCGTGCGGTGTCGACGGCGTTGGTCTTCGGCAGCCCGGGCAGTACGGCGGACGCCTTCTGGCTGGTGGTGAAGGACGCGGACTCGCGGACCTTCATCGTCCCGCGGGGTGAGACGTAGGTGTACGAGGTCAGCGGGTCGGTGCTGTTCATCCACTGGTGGCGGTAGAGCGCCTGGAGCGTCCCGCGCTCGGTGCCCTCCTTGGCTTCGGTGGTCAGGGTGTACGTGGCCCGGGAGCTGCCGCCGGTGTAGCTCCAGCTCGCCTGGGAGCCGGTGACGAAGCTGAAGGCGTACTTCCGGTAGGTGGCCAGCGCGTCGGTGGAGGGCAGGACGGCGAGGGAGAAGTAGTCCTTGGCGCCGAGGCCCGCGGTGATGGTCGAGCCGGAGACCGTCCAGTCGCTGCCCGTGGGGGCGAACAGCGCGTAGTGGTGGCCCGCGACCGTGATGCCGAGGACGTTGCCCTGGTCGGCGAAGACCGTGGGCGCCGCCGCGGTGGTGATCTGGGCGGCGGCTCCGGAGCCCTTGGCGTATACGAACGGCATGCCGTGGCCGATGGTGGTGCGCAGGGTGCGCGTGCCGTCCGACCAGTAGGGGGTCACGGTCCAGTCGGACCACGCGTCGGCCTTGGTGTCGGGCGAATTGAGCCCGCTCAGGCCGAGGGTGAGGTCCCGCTTGTGCGCGTACTCGTACTGGCGGCCGTCGCCGACGATGGCGGCCGTCGTCGGGTAGCCGATGTCGAGCCCGCCGGCGGTGGCCTGATAGGTCAGCGGGTGGCCGTACATGGGGGTGGAGTACGGGTTGTCGCCGTACCGCTGGAAGGCCAGGGAGGACCACCAGTCGTTGGTCGGGACCGGCTTGTCCTTGGCGGCGGCGGTGGTCTTGGGAGTGACCGGCGCGCCGGTGTTGGTGGTCGGGCCCGACGTGCCGGCGGGGCGGCTGTCGGAGTAGCTGCCAGAGCCTACGGGGATGGTTGCGGCCGCCGCCGGAGTGGCGGCCGGGCCCAGGCCGACGGCGGCCAGGGCTGTGACCAGGAACAGCGCGGCAGCTGGTCTGGTGCGGTGGGCTGGCATGGACGGCACCTCGAGTCATGAGGGAAAGGGCGTCCGAGAGCGCTCTCAGATGTCCTGCAACGTAAAACTCCTGAAACAGACGTGTCAATAGATGGGACACAGGCCCCAGTTGGGGCTGAGTCCAAGCCGTTATGCCTTCGAGTCTTGACGGGGCGAGCACCTCCGGGGCACGCTCCAGTCGCATCTTTGAGAGCGCTCTCAATGCGGTCTCGCTCCACCGAAGCCAAGGGAGGCTTCCCATGCCCATCGCCCGAGCCGCCAAGAGGGCCGTCGTCCGCGTGGGTGCGGTCGCACTCACCGGAGCACTTCTGGCCGCATGTGGATCCGGTTCATCGGACGGCGCGTCGGACAGCGCGAACGGCAAGGTCACGATCACGGTCGACCTCTTCGGTTCCTTCGGATACAAGGAGGCCGGGCTGTACGCGGAGTACGAGAAGCTCCACCCGAACGTCACGATCAAGCAGAGCGACACCGAGGACGAGCAGGACTACTGGAAGTCGCTGCAGACCCGGCTCGCGGGCGGCGGCGGCCTCGCCGACGTGCAGGGCATCGAGGTGGGCCGGATCGCCGCCGTCACCCAGCAGCAGGCCGACAAGTTCGAGGACCTGAAGAAGTACGGCGCCGACAAGCTCAAGAGCCAGTTCGCCGATGCCAAGTGGTCCGCCGCCACCGGCAAGGACGGTCAGGTCCTCGGCCTCGGCACCGACGTCGGCCCGGAGGCCATGTGCTACCGCACCGACCTCTTCGAGAAGGCCGGACTGCCCACCGACCGGACCGAGCTGGCGGCCAAGTGGTCCACCTGGGACGGCTACCTCGCCCTGGGCAAGGAGTACAAGAAGAAGGCCCCGGCCAAGAGCGCCTGGATGGACAGCGTCGGCAGCCTCTACACGATCATGGTCGGCCAGGAGGAGGAGCGGTACTACGACGCCTCCGGCAAGCTGATCTACGAGAACAACCCGCCGATCAAGGCGGCCTGGAAGGCGTCCACCGATGCCGCGAAGGCGGGCCTGAGCGCCAAGCTCGACCAGTGGTCGCCGCAGTGGAACCAGGCGTTCTCCGCCGGCTCGTTCGCCACGATGCCCTGCCCCGCCTGGATGCTCGGCTACATCAAGGGCCAGGCCGGTGACGCCGGCAAGGGCAAGTGGGACATCGCCAAGCTGCCCGGCGGCGCGGGCAACTGGGGCGGCTCGTACCTCTCCATCCCCCGGGCTGCCAAGCACAAGAAGGAGGCGTACGACCTGATCCAGTGGCTTACCGCCCCCGCGCAGCAGGCCAAGCTCTTCACCAAGCAGGGCAACTTCCCGTCCTCCACGGGAGCCATCGCGCAGGTCGCCGCCGCCAAGGACCCGTACTTCTCGGACGCGCCGATCGGCCAGATCTTCGGTGACGCCGCCAAGGCCGCCCCGGTGCAGGTGCTCGGGGTCCACGACAAGAACGTGGCCGACCAGATCACCAACGCGCTGAGCGAGGTGGAGCGCAAGGGCACCTCGCCCGACAAGGCCTGGTCGACCGCGAAGAAGAACGTGGAGAACGCCACCGGCTGATCCCGGACACCACGATCCGGAGGCCGGGTCCCGGACCCCCGACGCCCGCTTCGGAGGCCGGTCCTGATCCCGGCCACCACGCCCCGGAGGCCGGTCCTCGACACCCGGCCGGACCGGCCTCCGGACTCCACGCCTCTCCCGCACGCCCGTACCCCGTACCTCCTCCCGAAGGGCCGCTCGTGACCCTCACCGCCACCGCGAAGCCGGACGCGCCCCGGCCACCGGCGCCCCCGCAGCCGTCGGCCGCGCACCGGACCTGGCGGAAGCTGACCCCGTACGCCTATGTGGCACCGTTCTTCACGCTGTTCGCCGCCTTCGGCCTCTTCCCGCTGATCTACACGGCGTTCGTGTCGCTGTACCGGGTGGAACTGCAGACGCCCGGCGACATGCAGTGGCGTGGCCTGGACAACTACACCGCGCTCTTCGGCGACGAGATCTTCTGGACCGCGCTGCGCAACACCTTCACCATCGGGGTGCTCTCCACGGTCCCGCAGCTGGTGATGGCACTGGGCCTGGCCCATCTGCTCAACTACCGTCTGCGCGGCCGCACTTTCCTGCGCACGGCGATGCTGCTGCCGTACGCCACCTCGGTCGCGGCGGCGACGCTGGTCTTCGCCCAGCTCTTCGGCCGCGACTTCGGACTGATCAACTACGCCATCGGTCTGGTCGGCATCGACCCGGTCGACTGGCAGACCGGCACCGTCAGTTCGCAGATCGCCGTCTCCACGATCGTGATCTGGCGGTGGACCGGCTACAACGCACTGATCTATCTGGCGGGCATGCAGTCCATCCCGAGCGAGCTGTACGAGGCCGCGGAGATGGACGGAGCCTCCCGCTGGCGGCAGTTCTTCCATGTGACGCTGCCCGGGCTGCGGCCCACGATCGTCTTCACCGTCGTCGTGTCGACGATCGGCGCGACACAGCTCTTCGGAGAACCGCTCCTGTTCGAGGGCTCGATCTCCGGCGGCATCTCGCACCAGTACCAGACGCTCGGTCTCTACATGTACGAACAGGGCTGGGGCTTCTTCCACCTGGGCCGGGCCGCGGCCATCGCCTGGGTGATGTTCCTGCTGATCCTGGTGCTCGTCGGGGTCAACGCCCTGATCGCGCGCCGCCGTTACCGCAAGGAGGCCGGCCGATGACCGCGCTCGCCGCTCCGCCGACCGAGCCGCCCGCCACGGACCGGCGCCCCGGTACCCCGCGCCGGCGCAGGACCCGCGCCGGACGCACCATGCACGGCGGCAAGCTCACCTACGCGATCCTGATCGTCGCCCTGTTGATCTCGGCGTTCCCGTTCTACTGGACGATCGTCGCGGCCAGCCGGTCCAACGCCGATCTGGCGAAGGTCCCGCCGTCGCTGCTGCCCGGGCCCAACCTGATGCGCAACTTCGAGGCGGTGATGGAGGAGGCGGACATCGGCAAGGCGCTGCTGAACTCCCTCATCGTCTCGGGCTCGATCACCGTCGGCACCGTGCTGTGCTGCACACTCGCCGGTTTCGCCTTCGCCAAGCTGCGCTTCCGCGGCCGCGGCGCGCTGCTGGCGATCACGGTGGGCACCATGATGATCCCGCCGCAGCTCGGGGTGATCCCGCTGTTCATGCTGATCGCCGAACTGCAGTGGGTGAACCAGCTCCAGGCCGTCATCCTGCCCGGACTGGTCTCCGCCTTCGGCGTGTTCTTCATGCGGCAGTACCTGGTGCAGTCGCTGCCGGACGAACTGATCGAGGCGGCACGGGTGGACGGCGCGTCCAGCGCCCGGATCTTCTGGTCCGTCGTGGTGCCCATCGCCCGTCCGGGCATGGCCGTCCTCGGCATGCTCACCTTCATGGCCGCGTGGAACGACTTCTTCTGGCCGATCGTCGCCCTGTCCTCGCAGGAACCGACCGTGCAGGTCGCCCTGCGCCAGCTCGGCGGCGGCTACGTCCACGACCAGTCCGTGATCATGGCCGGCACGCTGCTCGGCACCCTTCCCGTGCTGCTCGTCTTCGGCCTGCTCGGCAGGCAGATCGTGGGAGGCATCATGCAGGGCGCCGTGAAGGGCTGAGCCCCGGCAGCCGATCGCATTGCCACCCCCCACCGCTCCACCACACCTCCTGGGAGTTCCTCCTCATGACCGCTGTCGACGCCCGCCCCGATACGACGACGGAGCTCCGGTTCCCCGCCGCATTCCGCTGGGGCACCGCGACCGCCGCGTACCAGATCGAAGGCGCAGCCGCGGAGGACGGCCGTACGCCGTCCATCTGGGACACCTTCAGCCGCACCCCCGGCAAGGTCCGCAACGGCGACACCGGCGACATCGCCGCCGACCACTACCACCGGATGCGCGAGGACGTCGCGCTGATGAAGCAGCTCGGCATCACGGACTACCGCTTCTCGGTCTCCTGGCCCCGGGTGCAGCCGACCGGCCGGGGCCCGGCCGTGCAGAAGGGCCTGGACTTCTACCGCCGGCTCACCGACGAGCTGCTGGCCGCCGGCATCCGTCCGGTGGCCACGCTCTACCACTGGGACCTGCCGCAGGAGCTGGAGGACGCCGGCGGCTGGCCGCAGCGTGAGACGGCACAGCGTTTCGGCGAGTACGCGGGCATCATGGCGGACGCGCTCGGCGACCGTGTGGCGGCCTGGATCACCCTCAACGAGCCGTGGTGCGCGGCCTTCCTGGGATACGGCAACGGCGTCCACGCGCCCGGCCGCACCAGTGCGCACGCCTCCCTGCGCGCCGCGCACCACTTCAATCTGGCGCACGGCTGGGCGGCGCAGGCGCTGCACTCCGCCCTTCCGGCGACGTCCGAGATCGCGCTGACGCTCAATCTGCACGCGGTCCGTCCGCTGACGGACTCCGCGGCCGACCTGGACGCGGTGCGGCGCATCGACGCCGTCGGCAACCGCGTCTTCCTCGAACCGGTCTTCCACGGCCGGCTCCCGGATGACCTGGTCCGCGACACCGCGACGGTGACCGACTGGTCCTTCGTCAGGGAGGGGGATCTGGAGGCGATCTCCACGCCGATCGACTGGCTGGGCATCAACTACTACTCCCCCACGGTCGTCGCCGCCGGGTCGTCCGAGTCGCCGTCGCCGTGGGCGGGAGCCGAGGAGCACGTACGGTTCGTCCCCGCGCCGGGCCCGCGCACCGCGATGGACTGGCCGGTCGACGCGGAGGGGCTGTACGACCTGCTGACCCGGCTGAACGAGGACCTGCCGGGCGTTCCGCTGGTCATCACGGAGAACGGAGCGGCGTACGACGACTACGCCGACCCCTCGGGCGAGGTCCACGACCCCGAGCGGGTCGCCTACCTCGCGTCCCATCTGACGGCCGTGCACCGGGCGATCGAGTCCGGGGTGGACGTACGCGGGTACTTCCTGTGGTCGCTGCTGGACAACTTCGAGTGGGCGTACGGGTACAGCAAGCGGTTCGGCATCGTCCATGTCGACTTCGCGACCCAGCGGCGGACCTTCAAGGACAGCGCCCGCTGGTACGGCGACGTCGTCGCGCGCGGCGGGCTGGCCCACTGAGGCCGGCGGCCCGCCGGGCCTCGCGCGCGAGCGGCAGATAGCGCAGCCGGTCGGGGAGTACGGGGACCACTGCCCGTACGACCCGGCCGAAGCGGATCAGCGCCCGCTCCTGGCGGTCGGTCCAGTCGAGGCCGATCGCCGCGCGTGCGTCGGGTGGCATGAGCCCGATGGTGAGGAAGCGGCGGATGCGGACGAAGGACGGCAGGAGCGCGGGCCAGAGGGTCCCGAGGAGCGCTCTGACGGGCAGCGGGCCGAGGCCGGGCGGTGGCACCGGCGCGTCCAGGGCGATGAGTTCGCTCAGGACGGCGGTCTCCTCCACCTCGTCGGCGAGCATCCTGCGGAAGTAGGGCCAGAAGTCCTCGATCGTCGGGGGCATGTCCCTGTCGCGGATGCCGAGGACCCGGCCGACCTGGAGCCACTCCGCGTACAGCCGCCGCTCCTGCGCCTCGGTGAGGGGACGCGCGAGATAGCGCAGCGCGTGCTGGAACACGGGGAAGCCCGTGGCGTGCACCCAGGCGTAGTAGTCGGGGCTCAGAGCGTGGTAGACGCGGCCGTGGGGGTCGGTGCCCTGCACGGACCGGTGGAGCCGGCGCACCCGCTGCCCTTCGCGGGCGGCCTCCTCCCCGCCGTACACCCACAGCTGGAGCGAGTGCAGTGAGCGCTCACCGCGTCCCCAGGGGTCGGTGCGGAAGACGGAGTGCTCGTCGACGCCGGCGGCGACGGCGGGGTGGGCGACCTGGAGGGCGAGCGCGGCGGGCAGCATGAGCAGCTCGCGGACGTCGCCGACGACGGACCAGAGCACGCCGCCGGGCGGTGGCGGCGACGGGTCCACAACCTTGGACATATCGCCATTTTACGGCCCGCTCCCTGCTCTCATGGCTGCCTGCTCGGCTTCGTAGGTCTGCGGGCCGAAGCCCTCGCCGGCCTCGTGCGTCAGGGTGTGGTGCCGGCCTTCTCCGGCTGGGCCGGGACCTGGACGAGGAGCCCTTCGAGATCCTCCAGACAGGCCCGTGCGGCGGCGATCCGGTCGCGGAGTTCCTGGGCGGCGTCGTCGTCGGGGGCGGGTGCGGCGGGCGCCTTGCGCTCCTCGTCGAGCACCCGGGCCTGTTCGAGCGAGTTGATGACCACCCCGATCAGCAGATTGACCAGGAGGAACGAGCTGAGCAGCACATACGAGGCGTAGTAGAGAACGGACCAGGGCGAGATCCGGAGCCCAGCGTTGACGGCGTCGCCCAGTCCGTCGAGCGTCATCAGTACGAAGAGGGTGAGCGCCGCCCTGCCGAGCGACCCGTAGTGCTCCGGGTCGGCCGTGGCGAAGGACGCCCAGCCGAGCATCGCGTACAGATACAGCAGCAGCGTGCCGACCAGGAGGAAGCTCACGGCTCCCGGGATGCTCTTGCCGATGGCGGTGACGATGATCCGCAGCTGTGGCAGGAAGCGGGCGGTGCGGATGACCCTGGCCAGGCGCAGCAGCCGCAACACAGTGGTGTTCTCGCTGAGGAACGGCAGGAACGCGCTGAGGACGACCACCATGTCGAAAATGTTCCAGGGGTTGCGGAAGAAGTCCGCGGGGCGGTCGGCGTGAGCGGCGGCGCGCATCAGGATCTCCAGGGTGAACACCCCCAGAAGCAGGTGTTCGAGGAGTTTCAGCTGGAACTCCCACCGGTCGGCGAAGCCCGCGTAGGTCTCCACTCCCAGCAGGATCGCGTTGACCGCGATGGCGCAGACGGCGACGGTGGAGAACCAGTCCTCCTCGGTCAGCAGGCGGGCGCGGTACGCCAGTTGTCGCCTTCGGTCGTTCGCCATGTCGGTGCGCAGGCTCATTCGTTCCCCACCTGAGGTGTCTTCGGCTGTGAACTCTCCAGACTTGCGCACACATGTCCGTGGGACGGGCGACGCACACACCCGGGCCCGACAAGCCCACCCGGAGGGGTACCCCCTTCGCACACACGCCCGGCCCGGGAGTTGTCGAGATCGTTCCGTGGCGGCAAGAAAGAAGGCCCCGAGCCATTACCAAGGAGTAACCGCGGCTGCTTTGATGTGCCTCGCCGCTCGTACCCCCCACCTCACCCGGGAGGCCCTGTGCCGCCGTCCTCACTCCGCCGCCTGCCCGTCGCGGCCCTGTCGACCGCGCTCGCCGCCGCCGTCCTCACCGGCACGGCCCCGACGGCGTCCGCCGCTGCGGACGCGACGCCGCGCCTGAAGGTGCTGACGTACAACACCTTCCTCTTCAGCAAGACGCTCTACCCCAACTGGGGCCAGGACCACCGGGCCGCGGCGATCCCCGCGACCTCGTTCTTCCAGGGCAACGACGTCGTCGTCATCCAGGAAGCGTTCGACAACTCGTCCTCCGACGCGATGAAGCAGAACGCGGCCGCGCAGTACCCCTACCAGACGCCGGTGATGGGGCGGAGCAAGAGCGGCTGGGACGCCACCGGCGGTTCCTACTCGGCCGCCACCCCCGAGGACGGCGGTGTCGCCGTCCTCAGCAAGTGGCCGATCGTCCGCAAGGAGCAGTGGGTCTACAAGGACGCGTGTGGCTCGGACTGGTGGTCCAACAAGGGTTTCGTGTACGCGGTGCTGAATGTGAACGGCACGAAGGTGCACGTCGTGGGCACGCACGCGCAGTCCACCGACTCCGGCTGCGGCGCGGGTGAGGCGGCCGGGATGCGCAGCCGCCAGTTCCGGGCGATCGACGCGTTCCTCGACGCCAAGAAGATCCCGGCGTCCGAACAGGTCCTCGTGGCGGGTGACTTCAACGTCGACTCCCGCACCCCGGAATACGCGACGATGCTCGCCGACGCCGGACTGGTCGGGGCGGACACCCGCCAGGGCCACCCGTACTCCTTCGACACCGAGCAGAACTCGATCGCCGCGGATCGCTACCCGGACGACGCCCGCGAGGACCTCGACTACGTCCTGCACCGTGCCGGGCATGTGCGGCAGGCCGGCTGGACCAATGACGTGATCAAGGAGCAGAGCGCGCCCTGGACGGTCTCCAGCTGGGGCACGGACTACACCTACACGAACCTCTCCGACCACTACCCGGTGACCGCGTCGGGTCAGTAGGCGCAAGCCCTTGGCGGCCGGTCGGGCCGCCTGGGGACCGCGACGGCGGCCGCGAGGGTGCGGGCGTTCGGACGTGGTGGCCCTGTGACAGCTCTCGGGCATGTCACGGGCCACCACTGCCGTGTACCGCGCCGAACGGTCGGCCCGCCTTCGACGGGTCAGCCATCCGGCGGCAGGGAACGTGGCGGGCCTCATGGGTTTCGTCGGCGGCACGTGGACGACACGGGTCGTGACGGTGACGGCGGGGCCGGTCCGGGCCCTCGGCCGCCGACCGGCCGCAGGGCAGGCGTGACGTTTCACCTCTCTGGCCGAACTGCCGTACGCGGGCGGTGCGGCACCCGGATGGCAGCGGGCCGATCCGCTGACCGGCCTCACGGTCACGGGCACGAACGGCCGGTGCCACGACGTGCGTCGTGACGGGACGCGGCGAGGGCCCGGCAGCGGCACGACAGCGCCGATCAGCGCGCAGCCGCCCGTCCCGGACCAGGCCGGGGGGACGCGGTACGTCCGCGGGTCATCGAGAGGGGGCGGCGTCTCCTCCGGGACACAGGCACCGGAGGCGGACCGGTGTGGCCGGCCGCGTGGCGGCGGGCGGCACCGGGCAGATGTCCGCGAAACCGGTGCGCCGGGCGGCCGCGATGCCAGTGCGAGACGGGAGGTCCCCGCCTGCCGCAGCCCAGTCGGCGAGCGATCTGACCACCCGTGAAGAACCGCTCTTCCGGGGGCCTTCCACACCCTTGTCGACGTGACAGGGCCATGCCACATTGAGACCGCACTCCGGACTGGTCCAGTCCACACTGCTTCTCGGTAAATCCCCCCCACAGCGGACACCTGCGAAGGAGAGGCCCCCCATGAGACGCACGCTCCGCGCGCGCATCTGCCTTTCGGTACTGCTCACCCTGCCCGCCGTCGGTCTCGGAACCGGGACCGGCCACGCCGCACCCGACCCGGTGCCGAGCCCCGCCCCGGGTGTCACGGCCTCCCCCGGCCAGTACGCACTCGACTCCACGCTCGAACGGACCCTCGGCGACCGCTCGGCCGGCTCGTACCTGGACTCCCAGACCGGCGACCTCGTCATCACCGTGACCGACCAGTCCGCCGCCGAAGAGGTACGCGCCTCGGGCGCCCGGGCCGAACTCGTCGAGCGCAGCACCGCCCAGCTCGAAGCCGCCATGAACGTCCTCGAGACCAAGGCGAAGATCACCGGCACGTCGTGGGGCATCGACCCCTCGACCAACCAGGTCGCGATCGAGGCCGACCGGTCCGTCTCCACGCTCTCCATGGCGCGTCTGACGCGGGTCGCCGCCACCCTCGGCGACGCCGTCCGCATCGCGCGTGTGCCGGGGGTGTTCACCAAGGAGATCGCCGGCGGTGACGCCATCTACGGCGGGGGCGTCCGCTGCTCCGCCGCCTTCAACGCCGCGAAGGGTACGGTCCGCTACTTCGTGACCGCGGGGCACTGCACCAATCTCGGCGACACGTGGTCGGCCACGTCCGGCGGCGCCGCGATCGGGACCCGCGAGGGCACCAGCTTCCCGACGAACGACTACGGCATCGTGCGCTACACCGGCACCGACCAGCCCGCCGGGAACGTCAACCTCTACAACGGCAGCTACCAGGACATCGCCTCCGCCGCCGACGCCATCGTCGGCCAGGCCGTCCACAAGAGCGGCTCCACGACGCAGGTGACCGCCGGCACCGTCACCGCCGTGAACGTCACGGTGAACTACGGCGACGGACCGGTCTACGGCATGGTCCGCACCACCGCCTGCTCGGCGGGCGGCGACAGCGGCGGTGCCCACTTCGCCGGTTCCGTCGCGCTGGGCATCCACTCGGGCAGCGCCGGCTGCACGGGGACGAACGGCTCGGCGATCCACCAGCCGGTGACCGAAGCACTGGCGGCGTACGGCGTGACCGTCTACTGACGTCATCGCGCGGACGGCCGAGGGTCGCTCACCCCGAGCGCGCACCCTCGGCCGTCCCGAGCGCACGTCCTCGTCCCCTGAAGCCGCGTGCGCACGGCGCGTACGCCCGGCCTCCCGGGGCCGTGCATGCCCCTCCCGCGGCCCCCTCAGTCGTGGTCGTACACCGTCACCGCTGTCCCCCGCGACGTCAGCCGGTCGGTTATCAGCGGCTCGACCCGTGGCCATCTGCCGCCCGCGAGCCCGCAGCCGATCCGGGGCATGTGCACCGACGCCGACAGCTCCGCCGCCTTCTCCGCGACGGCGCCGAGGGCGGTGTCGATCGCCTCGTACCGCACGGGAACCCCCTTGCTCCGGGCCCTCGTCCCCCGCTGCCCCACCATGTTGGCGACCCACAGATACGGGCCGACGCGGACGAACTGCACGGCGCCGAGGCCGAAATCGTTCGAAGCACGCTCCCGGTGCCAGCGGCGGTAGGCCTGCTCGGGCTCCGGCCAGCGGCGGGACAACGCCAGCACGAAGCCCTTCCCCCAGCCGCCCAGGTCGTTGCAGACGTGCGCGATCAGCTTCACCCCCTTGCCCTGCGGCGCGGTGGCGTCCCCCCGTACGTACGTGATCCCCGGCATGCGTCCACCGTACGGATCACCACTGACAATGGTCACCGAGAATCTTTCCGCCCGCTCCCACCGCTTTCACAACAATGGTGAGACAGCAATACTGTTGCACCGCAGGGAGATCGACGACGAGCGGTGGAGAGCGAGGCACGAGCGTGGCGACCGAGACCGACGAGCCGAACCTCACCGTCGACGAACTGGCCGCCCGTGCCGGGGTGACCGTGCGCACCGTGCGCTTCTACAGCACCCGCGGGCTGCTGCCTCCGCCGACGATCGGACCCCGCCGCGTGGGCCACTACGGCCCCGCCCATCTGTCCCGGCTGGCCCTCATCGAGGAGCTCCAGCACCAGGGCATGACACTGTCCGCCATCGAACGCTATCTCGAACAGCTGCCGGACGACCTCAGCGCCCACGACCTCGCGATCCACCGCGCGATGGTGGCGTCCTGGGCGCCGGACTCCGCGGAGGAGGCGACCGCCGCCGAGCTGGAACGGCGCGCCGGCCGCCCGCTGAGCGAAGAGGACATCGGCCGGCTGGTGGCGATGGACGTCCTGCAACGGGCGCCGGAGCCGGGCGTCTTCCGCCTGGACCGCGGGCTGTTCCGGCTGGGCGTGCAGTTGCTGGACGTGCCCATCGCCCACGAGACGATCCTCGCCGCCCGTACGGTTCTGGTCGAGCACACCCGCTCGGCCGCCCAGGAGCTCACCCGGCTGTTCCGTGACGAGGTCTGGAACCCGTACCGCCGCCGGGAGGCCGACCCCGAGCACGTGGCGGCGATGAAGTCCCTGTCGGTCCACATGCAGCCGCTGGTGGTGCAGGCTCTGGTCACCGCTTTCCAGCGGTCGCTCAAGGAGGAACTGCGGGCCGCGTTCGGGACGGAGCCGGACACCGAACACGGCCCGGACCCCAGGTCCGCGCCCTAGGGCCGCAGACGGCCCAGCACCCTGCCCATCGCCCGGTGCACGGCCTCGCGCGACTCGTCCGTCGGGTCACGCGTCTCGAAGCCGTGGTGCCCGTTCGGCACGTCGACCACCTCCACCTGTGCCCGACAGCCGGTGGCCGCGGCCAGGAACTCCTCGACGGTGGCCGCGATCTCGGGACTCTCCAGACCCACCCGGGTGAGCACGATCGGCAGCGCACCCGCGTGCGCCAGCGCCTCCGCGGGCCGGAAGCGGCCGCCCGGGAGGCCCCAGTTCGGCAGCGGCGCCAGGACCGGGTACGTGGCCGCCAGGCAGCGCAGCCAGGTCGGCGGCGCCGCCAGCCAGTCCGCGGCGATCGGGCCGCCGCCCGAGAAGAACCAGAGGGCGATCCGGTCCGCGTCCACCCGCGGATCGGCCCGGACCCTCTCCACCGCGGCGGCCACGTCGCCGGCGGCGCGCTCATAGTCGGCGATGTCGTGCAGACGATGGTCGAGCGTCACGCCCACCACGCCCTCGCCGGCCGCGTACCGGGCGTACCCCGTCAGCGTCGGCCAGTCCCGCGGGGTGGGCCGGGCGTCGGCGGGGACCGGGCCGCCGTGCACGAAGACGACCGCCGGGCGCGGCCCCTCGGCGTGGGCCGGCAGATACAGGTCCACGTTGCCGATCCGCTCGCGGGGAAGGTCGGGCACATCCAGCAGGAAGGGCCGCAGATGGGCGGGCGGCTGCGTGGCGTCGGCCGGCTCCAGCCGGTTCCCCTCACCGGCGGCGGCCTTCCGCAGGACGTCGGCCAGCTCGGCGGGGCAGGACAGCATGGGCCAGTGACCGGTGGGCAGTTCGAAGAAGGTCACCCCGGGGGCGGTCAGGACCTGGAGGGCGGGATCGCCCATGCCCACCAGCATCCGGACCAGCTCGATGCTCGTGCCGTTGCCGGTGCACAGCACACCGGTGGTGGGTACGGCCACGGCGCCGGTGAGCCGCAGCGGCTGGAGCAACGTGCCCAGCGGCTGTGGTGCGGCGAGGTCGGTGAGCCGGTCGAGCGCCGCTGCGGGGACGCCCGCCGTGCTGCCCCAGCGCTGCCACTCGTCGCGTACCGGGGGCGGCAGCTCTCCCCGCTCCGCCGATCCCCGCTCGGCCATCTGCTCGCGCAGGCGCTGGTCGGGCACCGCGGCCAGGGCCGGAACACCGTCCCGCGGCAGTGCGGAGTCCACGCAGACGATCCGGGCGACGCGCTCCGCCCGCCGGTCGGCGGCGCCCATCACCGGATGGACGCCGTAGTCGTGGCCGACGAGCACGATCTCCCGGCCCGGCGCCGGGGCCAGAGCGTCGATCACTGAGAGCACATCGGCGATGTGGGTCTCCAGGTCGACGGGTGCGTCGACATCGGTGGGCTCGGCGACGCGTGCCGCGCCGAGCCCCGTGAGGTCCACCGTGTGCACCTCGTCACCCGCCTTCGCCAGTCGTGCGGCCGTCTCCTCCCACACCTGTGCGCCGGTGAACATGCCCGGCACCAGGATGAATACGGTCATGAACCTCTCCTCGATCCGTCGCCCTCCGCGGACCGGTCCGATCGACCGGCCGCGCTCGCCGGTACCGTAGGAACTCCCCCTGAGGGAGGTTCAAGTGTTCTCCTCGCCCGACGGCCTGTGCGGCATCGGCGAGCTCGCCGAACGCGCGGGTGTCAGCGTCAAGACCGTCCGTTTCTACTCGGACAGCGGGCTGCTGCCGGAGTCCTCCCGCAGCGCCGGCGGGCATCGCCGGTACGGCCCCGGCGCACTGGAGCGGCTGCGGCTGATCCGCTCGCTGCGCACCCTCGATCTGCCGGTTGCCGAGGTGCGCCGCATCCTCGACGAGCAGGACGGCGAGGACCCCGCCGCCGCGGCGGGCGGCGCTCTGGAGGACGCCGTCGCCGGGCAGTTGCGCGCGATCGGCTCCCAGCTCGCGGCCCTGCGCTGGCGGGAGGCGGCGCTGCGGCTGGTGCAGGAGAGCCCGACCGGCGAACGGGCGGACCGGCTGCGCCTGGTCGGGGCGGTGACCGCGCCGCCGAGCACGGCCCCGCTGGCCCGGTTCTGGCGTGCCTGGCTGCCGCCTCGTATGCCTGCCCGGGCGACGTCCGCGTTCCTGGAGGTGGCGGTCCCCCAGCCGCCCGACGACCCGGACCCGGCGCAGGTGCTCGCGTTCGCCCGGCTGTCCGCGATGACGACCGGCCCGTGCGGCGGGTCGAAGCCGTGCCGTCCCCACGCGCACCAGGTCGCGGGATCCCGTGGGGCGGCGGTGCTGTACGCGGGCCTGGCCGAGGCGTACGAGCTGGCCGGCGTTCAGATGCGTCGCGACCGGGGGCCGTACCCGGGCGAGGCGCTGGACGGCTTCGTGGACGCGTACGCGAGCGCGTTCGGGACCCGGGACACCCCGGGCTTCCGCCGTCTGCTGTCCGGGCAGCTCGCGGCCGACCCGCGGATCGACCGGTACTGGGAGCTGACGGCCGAGCTGATCAGCCCGTCGGGCGGGCGTCCCGAGCCGACACCGGGGTCCGCGCACGACTGGCTCCTCGCGGCCCTGGACGCACAGCTGGGGACCGCGGCGGCCGTGCCCGTACGCGCGTCGGCGCCGGTGTCAAAGGACACCGGCGCCGATTCCCGCAGGGCGGCCGGCCGGGGTGAGCACGCAGCCGACGAAGGCGGCACGCTCACCCGCGGATGACGCACGAGGCTCAAAAACCGTACGGGCGGCCCCGGTTCGGACCCGGGGCAGCCTGTCGTACGGATCTTGCCGGACTGATCCGCCCGACAGACCAAGGTGCCGGTCGAGGCACTAGCGGCCCTGCTCCTCGTCGCTGAACCGCTCGCCCCGCTCCGCCTTCCGCACCAGCAGCGCCGGCGGCTCGAACCGCTCGCCGTAGGCAGCGGCCAGCTCGCGTGCGCGCGCCACGAAGCCGGGCAACCCGCCCTCGTACCCGTTGATGTACTGGAGCACGCCGCCCGTCCACGCCGGGAAGCCGATGCCCATGATCGAGCCGATGTTGGCGTCCGCGACGGACGTCAGGACGTTCTCCTCCAGGCAGCGCACCGTGTCGAGCGCCTCCGAGAAGAGCATCCGCTCCTTCATGTCCTCGAAGGGGATCTCGACGTCCGGCTTGGCGAAGTGCTCGCGCAGCCCGGGCCAGAGCCCGGCACGCTTGCCCTCCCCGTCGTAGTCGTAGAAGCCCGCCCCGCCGCTGCGGCCCGGGCGGCCGAACTCGTCGACCATCCGGTCGATGACCGCGTCCGCCGGGTGGCCCGCCCAGGTGCCGCCGGCCTCCTCGACCGCGCGCCGGGTCTCGTTGCGGATCTTGCGCGGCAGGGTGAGCGTCAACTCGTCCATCAGCGAGAGGACCTTGGCCGGGTAGCCGGCCTGGGCGGCGGCCTGCTCGACCGAGACGGGGTCGGCGCCCTCGCCGATCATCGCCACGCCCTCGTTGATGAACTGGCCGATCACGCGCGAGGTGAAGAAGCCGCGCGAGTCGTTGACGACGATGGGCGTCTTGTTGATCTGCCGGACCAGATCGAAGGCGCGCGCCAGTGCCTCGTCGCCGGTGCGCTCGCCCTTGATGATCTCGACGAGCGGCATCTTGTCGACGGGCGAGAAGAAGTGCAGCCCGATGAAGTCGACGGGCCGCGTCACACCCTCGGCGAGCGCGGTGATGGGCAGCGTCGAGGTGTTGGAGCACAGCAGCGCGTCCGGTTCGACGATGTCCTGGATCTCCTGGAACACCTTGTGCTTGAGCGCGGTGTCCTCGAAGACCGCCTCGATCACGGCGTCGCAGCCCGCGAGGTCGGCGGGGTCCGCGGTCGGCGTGATGCGGGCGAGCAGCGCGTCCCGCTTGGCCTCCGTCGTACGGCCGCGGGACAGAGCCTTCGCGAGCAGCTTCTCGCTGTACTCCTTGCCTTTCTGCGCCGCCTCGGCGGTGACGTCCTTGAGCACGACGTCGATACCGGCCCTGGCGCAGGAGTAGGCGATGCCGGCGCCCATCATCCCGGCGCCGAGCACCGCCACCCTGCGCACGGGGCGCGGCTCGATGCCCTGGGGGCGGTTGGCGCCGGAGTTCACGGCCTGGAGGTCGAAGAAGAACGCCTGGATCATGTTCTTGGCGATCCGGCCGGTGACCAGCTCGGTGAAGTAGCGCGCCTCGATGGTCTGCGCGGTCTCGAAGTCGACCTGGGAGCCTTCCACGGCCGCCGCGAGGATGTTGCGGGGTGCCGGGTAGGGGGCGCCCGCGGTCTGCTTCTTGAGGTTCGCGGGGAAGGCGGGGAGGTTGGCGGCGAACCGCGGGTTCGACGGCGTGCCGCCGGGGATCTTGTAGCCCTTGACGTCCCAGGGCTGCTGGGACTCGGGGTTGGCGTCGATGAAGGCGCGCGCCTTGGCCAGCATCTCGTCCTGGGTGGCGGCCACTTCGTGGACCAGGCCGTTCTCCAGGGCCCGCTGCGGGGAGTACTGGGTGCCCTGGAGGAGCACCTTGAGCAGCGCGTCCGCGATGCCGAGCAGGCGTACGGTCCGGGTGACGCCGCCGCCCGCGGGCAGCAGCCCGAGGGTGACCTCGGGCAGACCGATCTTCGAACCGGGCGCGTCGAGGGCGATGCGGTGGTGGCAGGCGAGGGCGATCTCGTAACCGCCGCCGAGGGCCGCGCCGTTGATGGCGGCGACGACCGGCTTGCCGAGGGTCTCGATCCGGCGCAGTGCGTGCTTGATGGACATGCCCTCGTCGAACGCCTGCTGGGCGTTCTCCGGACCGATCCTGATCATGTCCTTGAGGTCGCCGCCGGCGAAGAAGGTCTTCTTCGCCGAGGTGAACACGATGCCGCGGATGGAGTCCTGCTCGGCCTCCGCGCGCTGCGCGACGGCCGCGATGGAGTCCCTGAACGCCTGGTTCATGGTGTTCGCGGACTGGTTGGGGTCGTCGAGGACCAGGGTGACGATGCCGGTGTCGTCCTGTTCCCAGCGGATGGTCGAGGAAGTGGTGGTCTCGCTCATGGTGTGACTGCTCCGTTGTGGGGCCGTGAGGGACAGGACGGTCAGAGACGCTCGACGACGGTGGCGATACCCATGCCGCCGCCCACGCAGAGGGTGGCGAGCCCGTACCGCTTGTCCTGGCGCTCCAGTTCGTCCACGAGCGTGCCGAGGATCATGGCGCCCGTGGCGCCGAGCGGGTGGCCCATGGCGATGGCGCCGCCGTTGACGTTGATCTTGTCCAGGGAGAGGTCCATGTCGCGGGCGAAGCGCAGGACGACGCCGGCGAACGCCTCGTTGATCTCCACGAGGTCGATGTCGTCGATCGTCAGCCCGGCCCTGGTGAGCGCCTTGCGGGTCGCGGGGGCGGGCCCGGTGAGCATGATGGTCGGCTCCGAGCCGGAGACCGCGGCCGCGACGATGCGGGCGCGCGGGGTGAGCCCGTAGCGCTCGCCGACCTCCTTGTTGCCGACCGCGACCAGGGCGGCGCCGTCGACGATGCCGGAGGAGTTGCCCGCGTGGTGGACGTGGTCGATCTTCTCGACCCAGTGGTACTTCTGGAGCGCCACCGCGTCGAAGCCGCCCAGGTCGCCGATCCCGGCGAAGGACGGCTTGAGGGAGGCGAGGGAGTCCGCGGTGGTGCCGGGGCGCATGTGCTCGTCGTGGTCCAGGACGAGCAGACCGTTGCGGTCGCGGACGGGCACGACGGACCGCTCGAAGCGGCCGTCCTTCCAGGCCGCCGCTGCCCGCTCCTGGGAGAGCGCGGCGTACTCGTCGACGTCGCGGCGGGAGAAGCCCTCGATGGTGGCGATCAGGTCGGCGCCGATGCCCTGCGGCACGAAGTCGACCGAGAAGTTGGTCATCGGGTCGGCGAACCAGGCGCCACCGTCCGAGGCCATGGGCACGCGCGACATGGACTCGACGCCACCGGCGAGTACCAGGTCCTCCCAGCCCGAACGGACCTTCATCGCCGCCATGTTGACGGCTTCGAGGCCCGAGGCGCAGAAGCGGTTCTCCTGAACGCCGGCGACGGTGTCGGGCAACCCCGCCGCGATCGCCGCGATACGGGCGATGTCGGAGCCCTGGTCACCGACCGGGCCGACGACGCCGAGCACGATGTCGTCGACGGCCGCCGGGTCGAGTCCGGGGAAGCGGTCGCGGATTTCGTGGATCAGGCCGACGACGAGGTCGATCGGCTTGGTGCCGTGCAGGGCGCCGGTGGCCTTGCCGCGGCCGCGAGGCGTGCGGATCGCGTCGTAGACATACGCTTCGGTACTCAAGACAGCAGCCTTTCGAGGGTGATGAAGGTCGGGTCAGGCGAGCAGGGAGCGACCGATGATCTCCTTCATGATCTCGGTCGTACCGCCGTAGATGGTCTGGATACGGCCGTCGGTGAAGGCCTTGGCCACGCGGTACTCGGTCATGTAGCCGTAGCCGCCGTGCAGTTGCAGACAGCGGTCGGCGACGCGCTTCTGCAGTTCGGTGGCCCACCACTTGGCCATCGAGGCGTGGACGGCATCGAGCTCGCCGTTCGCGTGATCGACGATGCAGCGGTCGAGGAACGCGCGGGTGACGGCGCACTCGGTGGCCATCTCGGCGATCTCGAAGCGGATGTGCTGGAGCCGGGACAGCGGCCGTCCGAAGGCTTCCCGCTCCTTGACGTACTGGGTGGTGATCTCCAGCAGGTACTCGGCGGCGGCGATCCCGGCGACCGCGATGCCCATGCGCTCCTGGGCGAGGTTGGTCATCAGATGGATGAAGGCGCCGTCCCGTTCACCGAGGAGGTTCTCCTTGGGAACGCGAACGTCGTTGAAGAACAACTCGGCCGTGTCCTGGGACTTCTGTCCGATCTTGTCGAGGTTGCGGCCGCGCTCGAAGCCCTCCGCACCACGCTCGACGACCAGCAGCGACAGACCCTTGGCACCGCCCTCGGGCGTCGTCTTCGCCACGACGACGACGAGGTCGGCGAGGATCCCGTTGGAGATGAAGGTCTTCGAGCCGTTGAGTATCCAGTGGTCGCCGCGGTCCTCGGCCGTCGTGCGGATGCCCTGGAGGTCGGACCCGGCGCCCGGTTCGGTCATCGCGATGGCGGTGATGATCTCGCCGCTGCAGAAGCCGGGCAGCCAGCGCCGCTTCTGCTCCTCGGTGGCGAGTCCGGTGAGATAGGGGCCGATGATGTCGTTGTGCAGTCCGAGCGCGAGCCCGGCGGCGCCGGCCCGGGTGAACTCCTCGGCGAGGACGGCGCTGTAGCGGAAGTCCGGGTTCCCGCCGCCTCCGTACTCCTCGGGAACGGCGAGGCCGAGCAGCCCCTGCCTCCCCGCGGCGAGCCATGCCTCCCGGCTGACGATGCCGTCCTTCTCCCACTGCTCGTAGTGCGGCAGGACTTCCTTGGCGAGGAAGGTGCGGACGGTCTCGCGGAACGCTTCATGGTCCGCGGTGAAGATCTGGCGCTTCACAGGGTGCCCTCCTTGGCGGGCTCGACGAGGCCGGGCAGGTCCCAGTCACGGGCCACGGCAGCCGTGTCGGCTCCCGGCATGGCGGGCCCGGTGCGCACCGAACCGGGCGTGGCGGAGAACCGGGGCGCGGGCGCCGGCTGGGTCAGCCCGCTGTGGTCGACGAAGGTGCCGCGGGCGGCGAGATGCGGGTGTGCGGGGGCTTCCCGCAGCGAGAGCACCGGCGCCACACAGGCGTCCGAGCCCTCGAAGACGGCGGTCCACTCCGCGCGGGTACGGGTCGTGAACCGGGCGGCGACGGCGGCGCGCAGCTCGTCCCAGCGGTCGAAGTCCTTACGGGCGGGGGCCTCGTCCTTGATGCCGAGCAGCTCGATGAACTCGTTGTAGAACTGCTGCTCCAGCGCCCCGACCGCCATGTACTCGCCGTCGGCCGTCTCATAGGTGCCGTAGAAGGGGCAGCCGCCGTCGAGCAGATTCGCTCCGCGCCGGTCCTGCCAGCCGCCGGCCGCCATCATGCCGTGGATCATCGTGGCCAGATGGGCGGTGCCGTCGACGATGGCCGCGTCCACGACCTGGCCCCGGCCGTCCTCGGTGCGCGCGTGCTGGAGTGCCGCGAGCACACCGACGACGAGATAGAGGGAGCCGCCCGCGTAGTCGCCGACCAGGTTGGCGGGGACGGCGGGCGGTTCGTCGGGTTTGCCGATCATGCCGAGGGTGCCGGTGATCGCGATGTAGGCGATGTCGTGCCCGGCCCGCTGCGCGAGCGGTCCCTCCTGACCCCAGCCGGTCATCCGTCCGTAGACGAGTCGCGGGTTGCGGGCCAGGCATTCCTCCGGCCCGACTCCGAGGCGCTCGGCGACGCCCGGACGGTAGCCCTCGATGAGGATGTCGGCCCGCTCGACGAGGGCGAGCACCTGCTCGGGCCCGTCGTCGCCCTTGAGGTCGATCAGCACGGAGCGCTTGTTGCGATTGGTGAGGTCGTACGCGGGGTCGATCGCGAGTCCGGCGCCGCCGGGGCGGTCGACCCGTACGACATCGGCGCCCAGGTCGGCCAGGAGCATCGCAGCGAACGGGCCGGGGCCGATTCCTGCCAGCTCGACCACCCGTACTCCGGTGAGCGGGCCGTTCCCTGCCACTGCCATGGAGTCCCCTGCTCTGATGTGACACAACTGATGTAACACCAGCGATGGTAAGAACGCGTTCCACCGGATACAAGGGTCTGGGCCGAGCAAGCGCTTAGATTCGGCCCGCTGCGCGTCCTGACCTCGGGGCGGCCGGATGTTACCGATGGGGAACGCATCTTTTTCCGGGCGCGTTCGCACGCTAGCCTCAGCCACCGACGACAACGGCGGAGGGGCCATTGAACAGGCAGGACGCGACCGGTCGCGAGCAGCGCCCGTACGACATCGTGCTCTTCGGAGCCACGGGATTCGTCGGGGAGCTCACCGCCCAGTACCTCGCGGCGCACGCGCCGGAGGGATGCCGCTGGGCGATCGCGGGCCGCAGCCGCCAGAAGCTCGAACGGCTGCGCGACCGCCTCGCCGAGAACCACCCCCGCTGCGCGGGTCTCCCGCTGATCGAGGCGCAGGCCGACGACGAGCAGGCGCTGCGCGAACTCGCCGAGTCCGCCCGGCTGGTGGCCACGACCGTCGGGCCCTACCTCTGGTACGGCGAGCCGCTGGTCGCCGCCTGCGCCGAGGCGGGGACGGACTACATCGACCTGACGGGCGAGCCCGAGTTCGTGGACCAGATGTACATCCGCCACGACGCGCGGGCCCGGGAGACCGGGGCGCGGCTGGTGCACTGCTGCGGCTTCGACTCCGTGCCGCACGACCTGGGCGCGTACTACACGGTCCAGCAACTGCCTCAGGACGTACCGCTGAACGTCGACGGATTCGTGCGCTCCAACGCGGCGTTCTCCGGCGGCACGTTCGCGTCCGCGCTCAACGCGATGGGCCGCGGTCGGCAGATGGCGAAGGCCGCGCACGAACGACGGCTGCACGAGCCGCGGTTGATGGGACGCCGGGCACGCTCCCCGCTCGGCGGGCCGAGGTTCAGCCGGGAGACGCAGGCCTGGGCGCTGCCGCTGCCGGTGATCGACGGCCAGATCATCGCCCGGTCGGCGCGGGCGCTGGCCCGCTACGGGCCGGACTTCCGCTACCGGCACTACGCGGCGGTCAAGACCCTGCCCATGGCGGCGGGCGGGGTCGCGGCCATCGGCGCCCTGGTGGGGCTCGCCCAACTGCCCGCGGCCCGGCGCTGGTTGTCGGATCGGGTCAAGCCGGGCGAGGGGCCCGACGAGAAGCGCCGGGCGAAGAGCTGGTTCTCGGTGCGCTTCGTCGGCGAGGGCGGCGGACGCACCGTCTACACGGAGGTCTCGGGCGGCGATCCGGGATACGACGAGACGGCGAAGATCTTCGCCGAGTCGGCGCTCTGCCTGGTCTTCGACACCCTGCCGGACACCTCGGGGCAGGTCACCACGGCTGTCGCGATGGGCGACGCGCTGCTGAAGCGGCTCCAGGCTGCCGGGATCCGCTTCCGGGTGGCGGCCACACGCTGAGGGCGGGGGCGGACCGGCTGCCGGAGCCGGGCCGTCGGGCCGTCCCGAGCCGATACGTCCTACGCGGTCGCCTCGATGAGTGCCCGGCGGCAGAGGCCGTCCGCACGCCGGGTGCTCTCCGGGAGCCGGTAGCGCGGTGTCAGGGCGAGGACGTGCGCGCAGGCGTTGTCGAGACCGGTGCGGTGGCCGACCGAGACGTAGACCGGTTTCACACCGTCCTGGGTGCGCAGCGCACGGCCCACCTCCTCCCCGTCGTCCGCGAGGAGGGCGGCGGCATCGCCCCGGCGGGGCCCGAGTTCGGCGTGGGTGAAGACGAAGGGGTTCTTGGCGACTCCGACCACCGGCAGTCCGGTCAGTACCCCGAGGTGGGCGGCGAGCCCGAAGCGCCGGGGGTGCGCCCGGCCGTAGCCGTCGCAGACGACGAGGCCGGGGTCACGCGTCAGGGAGGCCAGAGCCGCCATCACGGTGGGGATCTCACGGAAGGCCAGCAGCCCGGGAACATAGGGGAAGGCCACCCGGCCGACCGCGGTGGCCTCCTCCACGACGTCGAGCGTCACGGCGTCCAGCACGACGGCCGCCGCCGCGACGACGTCACGCTCGTCGTCGTAGGCCACGTCCACGCCCGTCACCAGCCCGGACGAAGGCGGCGGTCCCGGCTCGTCCAGGACCACGCGGGTCCGCAGTTCGTCCTGGACGGCGATGGCCGCCGCCTCGTCGGATGGCCAGTCGGCAGGCTTCTCGATGATCTTCATGGTCCGGCCACCCTACGACGCGGGCCCGGGCGGCCGCCCCGTGAACGGCGCCGGCTCCAACGGCACCGGCTCCGCGGGGCGTTCGCGCCGCCCGCGGGGCCGTCGCCGCGCCGGATCAGGCGATGCCCTGCTCAGGAACGCAGACTGTGGGTGTCCACCACCGTGTTCGCCACCAGAGCCGAGCGCCTCACCAGCGTGTCCTTCGTGGTCACTTCGCCGTCGAGCTCTCCGCCGGCCGCATACAGGGTGCGTGCCCCCGGGTAGGGTCTTCGGGTCGACCAGCAGCTCCTGGCGCGGGTACGTGGCGGTGGAGCACGGTCTCCGAACCGGGCGGCGGTCTGGGCACTCACCAGCGTCCGGAGTCCGCGACCGCGTTCACGGAGGTCCCCGACAGCTACGCGCCCGGGGGGAAGTCAGGCGCGCGGAGGTGTCCCGGACAGACGGGACCGCCCCCGGAACGGCGCGGCGCACCACGGGCTAGCCTGTCGATCATGTTCGTACTGGAATTGACCTACACCGCTCCGATCGAACGCGTCGACGCGCTGCTCGATGCGCACGTGGCCTGGCTGGACGCGCTCTACGAGGAGGGCGTGTTCATCGCCTCGGGCCGCAAGAACCCGCGTGACGGCGGCGTGATCCTGGCCGTGGGGGACGACCGCGCGCGGATCGAGGAGATCGCGGCGGCCGACCCCTTCACGGTCGGCGGAGTGTGCGAGTACCGGATCACCGAGTTCATCGCGACGAAGACCGCGCCCGGACTCGCGCCGTACCGCCAGCAGTTGTAGGGCCGGTCGTTCGGATCCTGCCGGGTTCGCGCCGAACGACCGGACCGGACCTCCACGACGGACGGCGCTACTTCTGAAACACTCCCTGGCGGATGACGGACCCGGCCTCGGTCGTGTTGACCTCCAGCCGTGCGACGCGGCCCTTCTCCCCCGAGGCCCAGCAGCCGAAGTCCTTCGTGCAGTCCACGGTGTCGTACGAGCCGGTGTCGACAGTGCGCCAGCGGAGGCCCCCGTCCACCGTCAGGTCGGTGCCGGTCGGGCCGACGGCCAGGGCCGCGCGGCTGCTGTGCGGCAGCCAGGTGACACCCGAGCGGTAGGCGGGCGGCGGTGTCGTGGGCTGCCGCCAACTGCGGCCACCGTCCCGGCTGACCGCCGCCGCCTTGGGCGACTGCTGGTCGGCTCGGTAGTCGCCGCCGACCGCCAGGCCGTGCCGGCGGTCGCTGAAGGCGAGGGCGAAGACTCCGCGAGCCGGATCGCCGGCCGGAATGGTGGACTCGGCGGCGGTCCAGTTCAGGCCACGGTCGGAGGAGTGCAGCACACGGGCGGTGGCGCCGCCGCCGGTGGCGAGCCAGACGTCCTTGGGACCCGAGCTGACGAGGCACTGGCCGCTCGCGGCGAAGCCCGCTTCGCCGGGCAGCGCGGCCGGCATCCCGGCACTGGGCAGCACCTTCCAGGACGCGCCGCCGTCGGCCGTCGACAGGATGCGGTACTTGCCGTCCACCGGGTCGCTCATGGCGAGGCCGTGCCGGGTGTCGAAGAAGGTGATGCAGTCGTAGAAGGCCTTCGGATCGGCGTTGCGGAAGGACTCGGTCCAGGTCGCTCCCCCGTCCGTGGTGCGGAAGACACGGGACGCCTCGCCCTCGCCGATCGCCAGCACCACGGCGCGACGGCTGTCGAACGCCTCGATGTCGCGGAATTCCAGCTCACCCGCTCCCGGGGGCGAGATGTCGCGCCAGCTGCGGCCGCCGTCCGCGGTGCGCAGCACGGTGCCCTTGGAGCCCGCCACCCAGGCGGTGTTGCGGCTGACGGCCGCGAGTCCCCGGAACCGCACGTCCGTACCGGTCTGCTTGAGGTTCCACTGCGGCGACACCCCGCCGCCGGTGTGCTGGGCCGCCTGTGCCGGGACCGTCAGAGCTGCGGCGACCGCCGCCGCGCACAGCCCCACCGACATCATTCGTCTCGTCTTCCCCATGGACGTCATGGCGCTGGAAGCTAGCCCACCCGCCGCACCCCGTCCAGGGTGCCGCCTGCCGCGCGCGGGCGGTGACACACGTCACGCATGGTTCCGATGCACGCGATGGCTCGATCTGTCGTCTCTTCCGGTGTCAGGCAGACGCCGGCGAGCCGTGCACCGAGGAGAAGGCCTTGTCCACCGTGATCGAACACGCCGTGCAGGCACGTATGGTCGCCTCGGCGCCCCGGATGGAATCCGTCCCGGCGACGCTGCTCTACGACCGCCGTGACCCCTTCGCCGTACGGATCGCCTTTCCGGCCACGGCGACCCTGGAAGGCACCGACGTGTCCTGGGCGTTCTCCCGCGAGCTGCTCGCGGCGGGCGTGGACGCGCCGGCGGGGCTCGGGGACGTCCGGGTGCGGCCGTACGGATACGACCGCACGGTCGTGGAGTTCCACGCCCCCGAGGGTGTGGCGATGGTGCACATCCGTACCGGCGAGCTGCGCCGGTTCCTGGGGCGCGTCCAGGCACTGGTGCCCGCCGGGCACGAGCACCTCCATCTGGACCTCGATCACCATCTGGTCGAGCTGCTGCGCGACGCGAGCTGAGTCCAGCGGCCCGGAGAGTGCCCGCACCCTGTCACGGACACGGCCTGACGCGCGCACCGAGCAGGGCGTTGAGCTCGCCGTAGTCGTATCCGTTCGCCACCGTCGAGCACGTGCCCTCGGTGAGCAGTTCACGGGCGGCGTCGCGGACGAGCGCGTGGGCCGCCTGGGCGATCGAGGAGCCCGCGCTGATCCGCGCCACCCCGAGCCGCGCGAACTCCGCGGCGCTCGGCGCTCCGGGGCCCGTCATCACGTTCAGCGAGGCGTCGATCCCCCGCGCCAGGGCCGCCACGGTGTCCGCGTCGGTGACACCCGGCACGAAGATCCCGTCCGCGCCGGCGGCGACACAGGCGGCGGCCCGCTTCAGTGCCTCCTCCAGCCGTCCCTCCTCGGGGCCGATGCCCGCCAGGAACACGTCCGTGCGGGCGTTGACGAACAGCGGGACGCCTTCCGCGTCCGCCGTGGCCCGGGCCGTCCCGATCCGGCGCAGGTGCTCCTCCGCGGGGCGCCGACCGTCCTCGATGTTGATGCCGACGGCGCCCGCGGCGAGCACCGCGCGGACGGTCTCGGCGACGCCGTCCGCGTTCTGCGCGTAACCGCCCTCGATGTCGGCCGTCACCGGCACGTCGACGGCCGCGACGACACGGCCGAGATGTTCCAGCGCGGCAGCGCGGTCCAGCCGGTCGCCGTCCGCGGCGCCCAGGGCCCACGCGACGCCGGCGCTCGTGGTGGCGATCGCATCGGCACCGGCCTGGGCGATGATGCGGGCGCTCGCGGTGTCCCAGGCGTTGGGCAGCACGAGAGGACGGTCGGCGGTGTGCAGCGAACGGAAACGGCGGGCGCGTTCGATCGAGGTCGTCATGCGTGGAGCCAATCACCGGAAGCCGGTGTCCGGCTGGCAGCTTTCCGACATCAACGTCCGGCACGGCCGCACGGTGTCAGCCGCTGCCCGCGGGGGTCGCCGGTGCCCGGTGTCAGCCGCTCCCCGCGGTGGCCGCCGTCGTCGCCGTGACCACGACGACTGCGGTGCGCACCTCGTCGATCACCTTCTTCAGGGCGGGCGCTGCCGAGCCGCCGCGCACGGTGAGCGCTTCGACACGTTCCCTGTACTGCCGGCGTTCCCCGCCGGTCGCGAGGGTCCGCAGTTCGGCCGCGGCGGCCAGCGCGACCAGTGCCGCGTCCCGGTCGGAGACCTGGTCCACCGGGACCGGACCCGTCAGGACGTCCCGCGCTTCCGCGCGCAGCACCTTCACGACATCGGGACGCTCCAGGCGGTACTGCGTTCTGGAGAACAGCCCCCACCCGTGCTCCTTCCGCAGATGACCGGTGCCGGCGAGCTGGGCCTGGACGGCGTCGAGGGTGTACTTGGAATGGCTGGTCACCCAGCTCTTCCACGTGCGGGGCCTGGACTCCTCGATCAGTTCCAGGAGGTCGTCGAGCGCCGGATCGCCGGTGCGGTCGTCGGAGACGGGCCGGGCGATCCCGCCGTCGTCGGCGAGCACGCCCCGCTGGGCGAGCTCCGTGAGCGCCCCGGCCCGGACGAGGTGGGCGAGCTGGGAGACGCCGGTGAGCTTCATCCGTTCGGTGTCCCAGGCGAGGAGACAGAGCCGGGCGGCGAGCGAGAGCGATGCGTCGGGCATGGGCTGGTGCCTCCTGGTGCGTCGCGCGGGCAGGCCCTGGTCACGCAATTCCGTTGACAGGTCCTGAGCACGCTCTTACGGTGTACAACGGTTCTGTTGTCGTCGATCGGAGAAGGACGTTGCTCGTCTGAGGTCCTGAGACACCGTGCGTCACAGCCGCAGTCAGTGCGGCGTGCGCAGTGCGTGCGACCTCGGCATACGAGCCGTCTCTCCCCCGGCCGGGACTTGTCCATCACCTCTTGTGCCCCGTCGGCGGCCGTCGCCCACATCTCGGTGTCCCCACCCGTTGCCCCGAACCCTTCCACGCAACAGGGAGACGCCCTCATGTCTACCGCTTCCACCCACATCACCTGCACCGCTCTCGGCTTCGCCTGGCCCGACGGCACCGGTGTCCTCGACGACTTCCAGCTCGCCGTGGGCCCCGGCCGTACCGGTCTCATCGGCGTCAACGGATCGGGGAAGTCGACGCTGCTGAAACTCATCGCCGGGGAGCTGACTCCCACGGACGGCACGGTCCGCACCGTGGGCGAGGTCGGCTATCTGCCGCAGAACGTCGCGCTCGGCACGAACCTGCGCGTGGACGAGGTGCTCGGCATCGCCGCGACCCGCGCCGCGCTGCACGCCATCGAGGCCGGCGACCCGAGTGAGCACCACTTCGAGACGGTCGGCGACGACTGGGACGTCGAGGAACGTGCGCGCGCGACCCTCGATCAGCTGGGCCTCGGCCATGTGGGGCTCGACCGCACGATCGGCGAGGTCTCCGGCGGCGAGGCCGTGCTGCTGCGGCTCGCCGCGCTGCTGCTGGCGGGGCCCGACATCCTGCTGCTGGACGAGCCGACGAACAACCTCGATCTGTACGCGCGCCGTCGGCTGTACGAGGCGGTCGCCGGGTGGTCCGGGGTGATGGTCGTGGTGAGCCACGACCGCGAACTGCTGGAACTCGTCGACCAGATCGCCGACCTGCGCGACGGGGAGGTCGTCTGGTACGGAGGCAACTTCTCGGCCTACGAGGAGGCGCTCGCCGTGGAACAGGACGCCGCCGAGCGCATGGTGCGCGTCGCGGAGGCCGATGTGCAGCGCCAGAAGCGTGAACTGTCCGACGCCCAGGTCAAACTGGCCCGCCGCAAGCGCTACGGCCAGAAGATGTGGGACAACAAGCGCGAGCCCAAGATCGTCATGGGAGCGCGCAAACGTCAGGCCCAGGTCTCGGCGGGCAAGCACCGCATCATGCACACCGAGAAGCTCGCCGAGGCGAAGGAACGGCTCGACGAGGCGGCGCTCGCTGTCCGGGACGACGACGAGATCCGTATCGAGCTGCCGTCCACCAAGGTCCACCCGGGCCGTGAGGTCCTGCGGCTCAGCGAACTGCGGCTGCGCTACGGAGCCGAGGTGAAGGGAGAGTTCGAGGTGCGCGGCCCGGAACGGATCGCCCTGATCGGCCGCAACGGCGCGGGCAAGACGACGCTGCTGCGCACGATCACCGGTGAACTGGAGCCGGTCGCGGGCGAGGCGGTGACCGCGGTACCGCTGCGCTTCCTGCCGCAGCGGCTCGACGTACTCGACGACGCACTCAGCGTGGTGGAGAACGTGGCCCGGTTCGCACCGGAGGCGACCGACAACCGCATCCGGGCACGGCTGGCGCGCTTCCTGTTCAAGGGGGCACGGGCCGACCAGCCGGCGGGCACGCTGTCGGGCGGTGAACGGTTCCGGGCCGCGCTCGCCGCGCTGCTGCTGGCGGAGCCGGCACCGCAGCTGCTGATGCTCGACGAGCCGACGAACAATCTGGACATGGCGAGCGTGCGGAAACTGACGGCGGCGCTGGAGGCGTACGAGGGAGCACTGATCGTGGCCAGCCACGACATGACGTTCCTGGAGTCCATCGGCATCACGCGCTGGCTGCTGCTGGACGGCGAACTGCGGGACATCGGGCCGGACGACGTACGGGAGGGAGCGTTCCCGGCCGCGTGACGAACTCGGCCGCGCCCGCCTGGCGTTGACGCGCGCCGGACGCCGTCGCGGCGAGACCCGTGGCCCGGACTGACGTTGTCCGGCCCACGGGTCTCGCCGCACACACCCGCATCCACATCCGCATCCGCATCCGCATCCGCATCCGGGCATCGTCCGGGCCTCAGAGAGTGAGCAGGAGGACGAGCACCACGATGAGCGTGCCCGCCGTGAGAACCGACCCCACGACGGTGAACACCAGGTCGACCAGGGTGGAGTCCCAGCCCTCGATGGCAAACCGCCGGGGATCCGCCGGGTCGTACCGGACCGACACGAGGGTTCCCACGCGGAAGCCGTCCCCGTGCCGGACCGAACCGCGTCCGAGCCTGGACGAGTACTCGCACGTACGCCCGTCCCGGGTCGTCCAGGCCGCGACCGGGTGGTAGAACGTGACGCCTTCGTCGTTCCGCCGGACATCGTGACGGACGATCCGCCCCTCGACGGTGACACCCGCGCTACGCAGCACCCGGGCGCGACGGAGTCCATGGACGCCGAAGCTCAGGAAGGCCGCGCCGATCGTCAGCGGGATGAGCGGGATGAGCCATGCGGGTTCCATGTGGTGTGCGCCGTGTCCATGGGGGTGTCGGTTGCGGGTGGGGCCGCTGTGGCCCGCTCATCCGCACTGTCGTCCTCTTCATCTGGCAGCAGGGGCCGTTGCGTCCCGGGTCCTGCCGGCCCTGCGCTTCGCGCGGGCGTCGGCCAGGGCGTACGGCAGTCCCGGGGCAAGCAGCAGGAGCGAGCACCACAGCGGCTGGTGGAAGAGAGTCCGGTCACCGGCCGACCACACGATCGATATCGCCGCGGCCACCGCGGCCGTATTGGCGACCAGCCACCCCCTGCCGAGCGCGGAGCCGCCTCGCCTCATGTCCCAGGTGACGGTGACCGTCGCGAGGACCGCGAAGAAGGCGATACGGCTCGTGGACACCGGGAGTTCCGTAGTCCAGCGGACGAGGTGCCCGAAGAGGAGCATCCACCCGGTGACGAAAGTGATCATGGCGGTCATCCGCAGCAGCCGGACCGGCCAGCGGCGTCCTCGCGCGGGCCCAGGACGCGGCGAAGGCCCTCATGTCCTTGCCGACCACCGCCTCCGCGCCACGCCCGTCGGCGGCGGCGTCCCGAAGGTGGTCGTCGAGCTCGCCGAGCATCTCCCGTACGGAGCCTTCGTCGAGGCCGCGGTACTCCCAGTTGGCCTTGCAGACCGCCAGCACCTGCTCGCGCGTCGTCATGTGGTGGTTCCCCCTGTGGTGTCGGTGTCCAGCGTCCGGCCGACCGCTGCGGTGAAGTGCTTCCACGCGGCACGGCCGTCGGCGAGTTCCGCCTCTCCGGCGCCGGTCAGTCGGTAGTACTTGCGCGGTGCACCGCCGGTGGCCGATGGCGCCCGGAAGGTGTCGACGAGCCCCGCCCGCTCCATCCGGGCCAACAACGGGTAGATGCTGCCTTCGCTGATGAGCTCGAGTCCGTCGGCGGCCAGGGCCTCCACGAACTCATAGCCGTATCGCGGCCGTTCGGCGATCTTCGCGAGCAGGCAGAGGTCGAGCACGCCCCGCAGCAACTGGCTGCGCCGTTGGTCGACGGCGGGCAGCTCCTTTGTCATGTGGTGCAAGGTAGTGGGTCATTGCCATGCACCGCAGGACAGTTGATCGTTCCCGGCCGCACCGGGGAAGCGGGCCGGCCCGGTCGCCACGAGCTGCGCGCCGTTCACCGTCTCGGTACGAGATACGCGCATCGCGTCCACTTCCCGGCGGGCACTCCGTGCCAGTCTCCGAGGGCAAACAGCCCATCACCCCGTCGCACGCGCCGCGTTGGCCCGCGGAGCGGGGTGCCCGAACCGGAGAGGACTCCCCCCACACATGTCCACTCATCGACTGTCCCGTCGGCGCCCGTGGCGCCACGCCGTCATAGCCGTGGCGGCAGCGGCCGTCGCGGTACCCACCGTCGCCTTCGCCGGTCAGCCCGGCACCGCACCCGAGAAGCGCACCACCGTCGGGGCCCTCGACGACACCTACTACGAGGGCGCGCTCGGCAAGAGCGGTCCGGAGCTGAAAGCGGCTCTGCACACGATCATCAGCGAGCAGACGAAGCTCTCCTACGACGACGTGTGGGACGCGCTCAAGAAGACCGACGAGGACCCCGCCAACTCGGCGAACGTCATCCTCCTCTACACCGGCCGCTCCCAGGCCAAGACCACCAACGGGAGCGGGCCCGACGACTGGAACCGCGAGCATGTGTGGGCGAAGTCCCACGGCGACTTCGGTACCGCCACCGGTCCGGGCACCGACATCCACCATCTGCGGCCCGCGGACGTGTCCGTGAACAGCACGCGCGGGAACCTGGACTTCGACAACGGCGGCGACGAGGTCGCCGAGGCGCCCGGGAACTTCGCCGACGGCGACTCGTTCGAGCCGCGCGACCAGGTCAAGGGCGATGTCGCCCGCATGATCCTCTACATGGCCGTCCGTTACGACGGCGAGGACGGCGCCCCGGACCTGGAGCCGAACGACAAGGTGAACAACGGCTCCGCACCGGCCATCGGCCGGTTGTCCGTACTCAAGCAGTGGAACACCGAGGACCCGCCGGACGCGTTCGAGCAGAAGCGCAATGAGGCCGTCTTCGGTATCCAGCGCAACCGCAACCCGTTCATCGACCACCCGGAGTGGGTCAGCGCCATCTGGACGTAGCCGCCTGTCACCCGACGGTGAAGGGCCCTCGCCTCGCCGACCGGCTTCGCTGCCGGCCGGCGGGTGATCGCCCGCCGCGTGCGGCGGCCGTCCGGCCGTCGCCCCACCCCCCCCCGTGGGGGTTGGGGCCGAGGGTGAAAGGGCGGGCCGCCG
>NZ_JBHXSL010000003.1:0-77202 GCF_042714725.1 Streptomyces sp. NPDC058685 | reverse complement strand
TCCCCCCCCGGCCGGGGCCGCCCCCGCCCGGCGGCGCGGGGGGGCGCGGGGGCGGGGGGGGGCCGCCCCCCGCGGCGGCGGCGCCCCCCCCCCCCCCCCCCCACGCCCCCCGGTCGGATGTGGGCACCTGGGTCAGTGGCCGGCCGGCACGGGGGCAATCTGCCGCATGAGGCCGATCATGTCCGGCGAGACCCACTCCTCCGCGATCCTGTCGCCCTCGACGCGGTAGATCTCGACGCTCCGGAAGCTGACCTGCCGGCCGGTGGCCTCGACCCCTTGGAAGGCACCCTGGTGCGTTCCGCGGAAGTGGACCCGTACGGCCACCTTGTCGTCCGCGCCGAACATGTCCTGGACATCGATCTTCAGGTCGGGGAATCCCTCCAGCATGGCTTCGGCGCCCAGCCGCCAGATCTCCCGGCCGTGCAAGGGGTCGGGCAGTCCGGGGAGGTTGGCGATGAAGTTCTCCGTCAGCAGTTCCACACACGCGTCGAGATCTCCGCTCTCCAGCGTGGTGTAGGCCGTGCGCAGCAGGGCCAGGTTCTTCTCCGTACCGGTGTCCATCGTGGTCCTCTCCAGGGGTTCGCCCCGCTCTGCGGTGATCGCTCCGATCCGCATGGCTTTCAGTAGAAACCCTGCCGTCGCGTCATGGTCAAGGACGGTCCCGGACTCCCCCACGGCCCCTCCGCCCGGCCGACGACCGCCTCCCGGAGCCCTCGTTCCGCCGCCCGCAGGTCCACCGGTGAACCGCTCGACGATGGAACCTGTCGGCCCGATTCGCGGTCTAGCCGGGCACGAGGCGTCACTTCGGGCAGCGACGCCGACCGAGCAGCACAGGGAGTACGGATGGTCACCACAGGGCTCGACCGGGCCGGCGCGGCGCCGAAGCCGGTGCGCCTGGCCTACGCGCTGTCGTTGGCCGGCACAGCCGTCGAACTCGTCGGGTGGGTACTGGGCTCGTTCGTCATCGCACCGACCGGCTGGGAAGACCTCCGCGCGGACAGGGGGCCGTCCGAGGCCCTCGTGCAACTGGCCGCTTCGGGGGGCGTGTTGATCGCGCTGAGCGCCGTGTGGCTGCTCTGCGCGTACAAGATGCGAGCGGGCCGCCCGTGGGCCCGCGTCGTCCTCGCGGTCGCCGGCGCTCTCTGCGCCCTGTGGCTCGTGAACAACCTGACCATGAGCGGCTTCGACGTGTCCCTCGCCGCGGAGCGCACCCACGAGGTCCTGGCCGTCGCCACCGCTCTGCTCCTGTACCTGCCCGCCGCCAACGCCCACTTCACCTCGCGCCGTGCCCAGCCCACCTGCTGACACGGCGGCCCCGCCCGGCCGGCCCGCGTCGCCACGACGCCTGTGCGGCATCCCCGTACACGCGCTGCTCGGTGGCGCCGCGGGCATCGCCCTGACCGCCGTGTTCCTCACCGTCCTGTGGTGGCCACGGTCCGACGTCACGTACCGCAGCAGCGCCCCCTCGTCGGTGACCTACGAGGACGACTCGGCGCACCACCTGGGCCTGGTGCACGAGCACACCCTGTCGGGCCGGCACTCCTACCGGCTGGTCATCGGCCGGGACCCCGGGCTGTCCTACGGGCACCGGGTGGGCGTCGACACGGATCTCGGCGCGGACGGGATCGAATCCACCACATGGACGACCGCAGGCGTACGCGTCCGCTTCCCGACCGGTCACGAGGTCTTCGTCCCGGCGAAGTTCTTCCTGTACGGCCGGTAGGCGCGCCGGACGGCCGCGGGGGCGTCACATGGTGCGGACGGCCTTGCTCGCCCGCGCGATGAACTCGGTCAGTGCAGGCCAGTAGGCACGAGTCTCTTCGGTGAGCTGTCGTTCGGCTGCCGGGTCACCGTCGGCCATGGCTCGCATGAGGCGGGCGGTGGAAGGGGTCGCCTCGTCGAGGGCAGCGGCTGCCTCCGCCACGTCGTCCGGCCCTTCCAGCGTGACGACTTGGACGCATCGCAGGAGCGCGGCGTAGACGTCCCGTATCTGTTCGCGCAGGCGCAGGATCTCGGCGCGCCGGGCTTCGGGCTCGGTGATGCGCGTCGCCTCGGGGATCTTCCAGTACAGCTCGCCGATGGCGACGGCTTTGTCGATGACCGCCGCGTACGCCTCGCGCCGGGCTTCCCGCTGCCGGGCGGTCCGCTGTGATTCGGAGGCGGCTTCGGCCTGAAGGCGGGCGGCGTTGGCGTTTCCGCGGCTGGTGACCCAGCTCGCCAGGACGGCCGTTCCGGCGGTCAGCGCAGCAACCCAGAGCGTGTTGTCGGGCACGTCCGTCATTGTGACGTCCGCGCGACAGAGGCGGGAGGGGCAACCCACAGCCAGAGCCTCTGCTGAGCCCATCCGCCGCCCAGCACCGCGAGGGACAGTCGTGCGCTGCCGGACAGGTCAATCATCGATGCATGCCCATGGGCGCCCCGGTATATCCGTGCCCCGCTGATTCTGGCTGAACTCCGCTGACAGGGCCGCGAACCTCGCTCACCGGCGGTCGGCCGCGCACCTCGTGCAGGAGCCGCTGCGGTGAGGCCGCCGGGGAGGCGCGTTCCTGGTGGGCAGCCCTGTGGCATTGTCAGTGGCGTGTGGTAGGGCCCGTGGCGCCCGTGTTTCGCAAGTGACCGGATGCGACCAAGTGGTGGCGCTCATCGCACAGTTGCGATCGATTTACAAGACGGAGGGTTTCAGTCAAAGAGTGCTGACGATCTTGGCCGAGATGGATCGACAAGACGACAATCCTACAGACGGTCTGCCTGGAGGCGGAGAACCACTGCCCGAAGGACGTCCCTCCGCATCCGAACGGACGTGGAGGCAGTGCGGAGGAGGGGTCGTGGAACGGTACTTCACCAAGCAACGGCACGAGGATCTACGGCAGCGGGTGCGTGAGTTCGCCGAGCGCGAGGTGCGGCCCCGCATACCCGAGATGGAAGCCTCCCGGGGCGTCGCGCACGACGTGTCCCGGCTGATCGCCCGGCAGGGCTGGATCGGGGTCACCATCGACCGGGCCTACGGCGGCATGGGAGCCGGTCATCTCGCCAAGACCATCATCATCGAGGAACTGGCCCGCGTCAGCGGGGCGATGGGTGCCATGGTGCAGGCATCCCAGCTGGGTACGGCCAAGATCATCCACTATGGCAACGATGTCCAGAAGGCGGCCTGGCTGCCCCGCATCGCGGCCGGCGACTGCCTGCCCACGATCGCGACCACCGAGGAGGAGTCGGGCGGCCATGTCCTCGGCATGACCAGCACCGCCGTACGCGACGGTGACGACTACATCCTCAACGGCCACAAGGTCTTCGTCGGGAACAGCCACGTCGGCGATGTGCACGGCGTCATCGTCCGCACCGGTGAGGGCTCCAAGGGCCTGTCGGCCTTTCTCGTCGAGGCGGACCGTCCCGGGTTCTCGCTCGCCGAACAACAGCCCGCCATGGGGCTGCACGGATTCAGTTTCGGAAAAATGGTCTTCGAGGACTGCCGGGTTCCGGCCACGAACCTGCTCGGTACGGAAGGACAGGGACTGGCCGTCGCGTACTCCTCCAGCGTCCTCTACGGCCGGCCCAACCTGACCGCCGTCTCCCTCGGAATCCACCAGGCCGTCCTCGAGGAGACGACCGCGCTGTGCATCGAACGCGAGCGGTACGGCGTGGCGCTCGGCGAGCTCAACAACATCAAGATCAAGCTGGGCCGTATGAAGCACCGGCTGATGACCGCCCGGCTCGCCGCCTATCACGCTGTTCATCTCATGGACCAAGGACAGCCCTGCGACGCGGAGTTGATGAACGCCAAGTACCTCAATGTCGAGTCCGCCATCGATTCGGCCGGCGACGCCATGGAGATCCATGCGGCGAGCGGCCTGTTCACCGACCGCCCGGTGGAGCGCTATCTGCGAGACGCCCACCACATCTACGCACCCGCCGGTACCTCCGACATCCAGCTCCTGCGTCTGGGCGAAGTCGCGCTCGGTACGGCCAAGGGTCAGTGGTCCGAACGTCTGGCCGACCTGGTGCGGACCGGGCCGACGGACCACCTGGAAGAGGACCTGCTGGAGCCGGCCGGCGTATGAGAGAACCCAGGGTGCGAGAAACCCTCGGGAGAGGGGTGTGAGACACCCTCAGGAGAAAGAACGGAGAGCCACGGACACAGCGTCGTGTCCGAGGCTCCCGTCACGGATCGAGGGGGCCGCGTGCCGTGAGCTGCGGCCACCCGGACGCGCTCAGGCCTGACCCCGCTCCTCTATTCGGTGCAGCCGCTCCACCATCTGCTGCGCCATCGACTTGATGGTCTCCAGGCCCTGCCGTCCCCAGGGCCGGGTGTCCGTGTCGATCACACAGATCGTGCCCAGGGCCATGCCCGTGTTCCAGTCGATCAACGGCGCGCCCAGGTACGAACGGATGCCGATCTCGTCCACCACGGGATTGCCCGCGAACCGCGGGTAGTCGCAGACGTCCTCCAGCACGAGAGCCTTGCGCCGTACGACGACGTGCGGGCACCAACCGTGATCGCGGGCCATGACCCGGCTGGTGGAGGCCTGTTGGGGCTCCAGCTCCACGCCCGGCTGGCTGTCGGCGGGAGTGTAGAGCCCGGCGAAGTACTGCCGGTTCTCATCGATGAAGTTGACCATGGCGTACGGCGCTTCGAGCGTGCGCGCCAGGTTGCGGGCGAACGCGTCGAACTCCGGCACGGGGGCACTTCCGATGCCGAGTTCACGCAGCCGGGCCACACGGGCCGGTGCGTCCCGGTCCTCGGGAGTCACCAGCATCTGGCCGGTCGGGTCGTATTGCGTGTAGGGAACAGGCGCGGACATGCAGGCTCCATTCGACAGCGCTGAGCGGGCGTCAGTGCAGCGGGGTGGGCTCCGCGGGCGACATGCCGGGAGCAGGGGCGAGCAGGTGCTCGACGAGTGCGATCAGCACCTCGGTACTGGAGTTGCACTGGCGGGCGTCGCACATCACGACAGGCACCTCGGGCTTGAGGTCGAGCGCGGCGCGGATCTCGGCGGGCTCGTAGTGGTACGCGCCGTCGAACTGGTTGACGGCCACGACGAAACCGATGCCGCGCTGCTCGAAGAAGTCGACGGCCGAGAAGCACTGGTCGAGTCTGCGGGTGTCGGCGAGCACGACCGCGCCCAGCGCTCCGTTGGACAGCTCGTCCCACATGAACCAGAACCGTTCCTGCCCCGGCGTGCCGAAGAGGTACAGGACGTGGTCCGCGCTCAGGGTGATGCGCCCGAAGTCCATCGCCACCGTCGTGGTGGTCTTGTCCTCGATGCCCACCAGGCTGTCCGTGCGAGCGCTGACCTGGGTCAGCAGCTCCTCGGTGCTCAGAGGTGCGATCTCACTGACCGCTCCGACGAAGGTCGTCTTGCCCACCCCGAATCCTCCGGCGATGAGGATCTTCAGTGCAGTCGGGAAAGGATCGTCAGAGCCGCTTGCGAAGGCCATGCAGCACCGCCTCCAGGAGGTTTCGGTCGGTAGGGGAGGCCGCCTCGATGGCCCGCGGCGCACGTGTGCTGAGCGCCTGGTGCGTCACGAGGTCGGACAGCAGGACTTTGGTGATGACGGCCGGCAGCCGCAGATGCGCCGCCACCTCGGCCACCGAGATGGGCCGGCCCCCGCACAGGGCGAGGACCTGGTCGTAGTCGGGGCCGAGGTAGGTCTTCGGACGGGTGCCGGTCGCCATCACGAGGGTGAGGAGGTCGAAGTGCGCTGTGGGGCGCGTGCGGCCATTGCTGACGGCGTAGGGCCGGACCAGTCGTCCGGCCTCGTCGTCGAGCCACGCTCCGCCCTGCGCATCCGCCATCCTCAGTGCCCCGCAGCGCGCTGCGCGCCGGGTGTCTGGTTTCTGGCAGGCGTGGCGAAGTACGGGCGGACACTCTTGACCAGCATGGCCATCTCGTAGCCGAGTACGGCCGCGTCCGCCTCGCTGTCGGCGAGGACGGCGAGGCAGGCCCCGGAGCCCGCCGCCGAGACGAAGAGCAGCGCCGTGTCCAGTTCCACGACCACCTGGCGTACGTCGGCGCCGCCCGCGAAGCGGGAACCGGCGCTGCGGGCGAGGGAGTACATGCCGGACGCCAGCGCGGCCATGTGGTCGGCTTCGTCTGTGCCGAGCCCGTCGACGGCCTTGGTCAGACCGTCGGACGACAGCAGAAGGGCGCTGCGGGTGTACGGGACTCTCTTGACCAGCCCCTGGAGGAGCCAGTCGAGATTCTGGTTCGAACCGGTACGCGTGTCGCTCACCATGGTGGCGTTCTTTCTCCTCGGGGGTGAGTACGGGAAGTGCGGCTGGCAGGAGCTGTCAGCGGGTCTCGTCGGATACGTCGTCGGCGAGGCTGACTCCCCGCTGGAAGGCAGCCATCAGCCCCGGATCGTGCTCCCCCTCCGGCATGTCCCCCCTCATGCGCGTGGTGGGGGCGTTCCGGAGTTGCGGTGCCAGATGCTCCTGGGCCCGGCGCTGCGGCAGCGGCGGGCGCCCGGCCTGCGGGGCCGGTGTGTCGTACGACCCGGCGTCGCGGGGTGCGGGCCGCTCGGCGGGACGTGCGTGCTGGGACGACTGCTGCGGGGGCTGAGGCGTGTGCTGCTGCGGTTGGGGCGTGCGCTGCTGATGCTGCGGCGCCTGCTGCTGTTGCGGGCGCGCCGGTGCGGCCATGTGGTGCACCGGCGGCATCGGCTGTGACGGTGACGTGGTCATCGACTGAGCCGTGTCCAGCGGCGGTGGTACGTACGGGGCCTCGGGTCCGGCCTGCACGGCGGGCCGCTGGGGTGCGGCGGGCGCGACGGACCGGGGGGCCGCGGCGGCCGCGTGGTGAGGCGCCTCCAGCGGCTCCTCGCCGAGGAGACCGGTGGGCAGGACGAGGATCGCCTGGATGCCGCCGTAGATGTTGCCCTGGAGCCGGACGGCGATGCCGTGCCGCCGGGCCAGCGCCGAGACCACGTAGAGGCCGATCCGGCCGTCCGCGATCAGCTTGCTGATGTCGATGCGGTCGGGGTGCGCGAGCAGCGAGTTGATCCGGTCCTGCTCATGCTGGGACATGCCGAGGCCGCGGTCCTCGACCTCGATGGCGAGTCCGGCGGTCACCCGCTGGGCGCGCATGAGTACTTGGGTGCTCGGGTCGGAGAACCCGGTGGCGTTCTCGACGAGTTCGGCCAGCAGGTGGATGACGTCGGCGACCGCGTGGCCGCGCAGGGTCCCTTCGAGCGGCGGGACGAGTTTGACGCGGGAGTAGTGCTCGACCTCGGCGATGGAGGACCGCAGCACCTCCATCATCGTCACCGGCTTGGTCCACTGACGGCGCGACACCGAACCGCCGAGGACGGCCACGTTCTCGGCGTGACGGCGGATACGCGTCGCCAGGTGGTCGACCTGGAAGAGGCCCTTGAGGAGCTCGGGGTCCTCGACCTCGTTCTCCAGCTCGTCGAGCATGCTGATCTGGCGGTGGACGAGGGACTGCAGACGGCGGGCGAGGTTCACGAAGACCTCGATGCTCTCCTCATTCGGGGAGGCACTGGCCTGAGGGAACTGCGCGGCGTGCGCGATGGCCGCCTGGGCCTGGAGCAGGCTGATGGTGAGCTCGTAGGCGAGGCGGCTGACGGGGTCGTTCGCGGGCGGGGCGGGCTGCGAGAAGAGCGGCTGCTCCACCAACTCGCCCTGTTCCAGCCGGAGCACCATGTTCTGCAGATCGCTGACGCCCGGGGCGAGGGAGTTGCGGAGGGATGCGTGGCGTTCGGCTGTCCGCCGCGCTTCGGCGGAGGCGGCGCGCGCGGCGCCGATCAGGACGGCGGCGCCGAGAACGCCGGCGGTGACGAGGACGCCCCAGGTGGCGGCGTCGGCCGTGCCGGATTGTGCGCGAAGAACGAAGACGACCAGTGCGGCCGCGAGCACGGATATGAGCGCCGCAGGAAGGATCGCGAGGCGTATCGCCCGCGAGCGCGCGGCAGGATCGGCGGCCTCCTCCTGCGCCGGCCGTCTGCCGTGCCTGTTTCGTGCCGAGCCCCCAGCGGTCGTCCGACCGGATTCCGGGCGCGCTGCATACGTCGGGGATTCAGACAATGGGAGTCCTCTCGATCACCCCGGGGGGTGGGGTGCACGGGTACGCCGCCGACTAACAGTCAACTCGTCTACACGGTTGGACAGTTAAAGGCGCCGCCACCCTAGTGCACACTCATGAACCCGTTGTAATCACATCCGGGACCGGCGCACCGAAAAGGGACGTCTTGACCTGCAGAAACGATCCCGCTCCGGTTCCCGGGCAAGAGACTCCGCTGAGCGATCGGACTCGTCTACGCCGCCAATAGACACATTTACCGCGCGAGGGGTCCAGTAGGACACGCCGACGAGTGTCCGCACGATGACATTGGCGCATAAGTGACACCGACACGAGACCCCGGGACTCCGCGGCGGGTCCCGGGGTCTCGCAGTGCGCCGGCCGGCACAACCGTCAAGCGGCCTGGACGAGTTCGGCGCGACCGAACAGAAGGGCGAAGCCGGGCTGAAGCCGGGCCAGGATGCGGTCGAGAAGGTCGGGGCCGGCCAGGTCGGCAACGGTGGCGAGAACGGCGCCGGCGTCCCAGCGCGCGGTTGCGGCAGTCCCGCCCGTACGGGCGGCCAGTTCCTTGACGAAGCCGTAGCCGGTGAGGGGTTCCACGGCGGGGATCTGGGCGGTGAACGTGATCGCGGCCTCGATGGGGAGGCGAGCGGCGAGTTCGACCCGCTCCTCACCGGAGAGCTGACGGCCGAGGCCGGTCATCACGGCGTGCACGGCTTCCGCGGCACGCTCGCGGGTCGGGTACGCGCCTGCGTAGCGGATCCTTTCCAGCATCTGGTCGAACGTCATGCCCAGGGGGTCGGAGGCCGGTGCAGGCTGGACGAACATCGGAATGCTGCCTTTCTGATCCTGAGTGACGGTGCGATTGGGGGGTGGGGGCCGCGAAGAGGAGACGGCCGGGACGCACGGTCGGGGTGGCCGTCGGCCGCGCCCGCGATCCTGCTCGGTGCGGCGCCGGCGCCCCGGCAGCGCGCCGGTTGATCCTCACGGCGCGGACGGGAGGGAGGGGGAGATCGAGTTCCCGTCCCCCGCGGCTCGTGCGGTGGTTCGGCGACTCAGCCGCTGATCTGCCGGGGCGATTCCTCGCCGATGGCGATCTTGCGGGGCTTGGCCCGCTCGGCGATCGGGATCCGCAGGGTCAGGACGCCCGCGTCGTAGTCGGCCGTGATGCGCTCGGTGTCGAGGGTGTCGGCCAGCACGAGCTGGCGGGAGAAGACACCGAGAGGCCGCTCGGAGAGCTCCATCTGCACATCGTCGGCCTTGACGACCGGCCGGCGCTCGGCCCTGACGGTCAGCATGTTGCGCTCGACGTCGATGTCGATCGCTTCCTTCCCGACCCCGGGCAGGTCGAGGGCGATCACATACTCGTCGCCCTCGCGATAGGCGTCCATCGGCATGGTCGAGGGCCGGGACCAGGTGCCGGGTGTGCCCAGGAGCTGCTGGGTGAGCCGGTCGAGTTCGCGGAACGGATCGGTGCGCATCAACATCGCGAAACACCTCCAGTCGGTTCAGGCAGTAACTGCCAATGCGCTTCACCTGACACCGTTGTAACATGTCATCCAAACGATGACAAGCACGATGTCGTCAGAAGGGTGACACGCACGGAAAGGGCCTCCATGACCACCGCCGACCAGGCCAAAGACCCCACATCCCTGCCCGCCGCCGCAGCGGCGCTGAGCGCCATCGACGAGGCGGTACGCACCGCCCAGGCTTCCCCGCACGCCGGGCAGCACCCCGAGGCCGCCCAGGCCGCCGGCCCCGAACAGGCACTGGCCACCCTGCTCCTGCTGCGCGAGCTGAGGGACCGACTCGCGGAATGGGAACCCGGACTGATCGAAGCCGCCCGCGCTGCCGGTGCCAGTTGGGCCGACCTCGCCCCTCCCCTCGGCGTCTCCAGCCGCCAGGCCGCCGAACGCCGCTACCTGCGCGTGCGCCCCGGGGCTCCCGGCAGTACCGGCGAGGAGCGGGTGCAGGCCACCCGCGACCGCCGCGCCGCCGGCCGCACCGTCACCGCCTGGGCCCGCGGCAACGCCGCCGACCTGCGCCGGCTCGCCGGCCAGATCACCGCCCTCACCGACCTCCCGGCCCGGGCCCGCGCTCCCCTGGCCAGGCTCAGCGAAGCCCTCGCGGACAATGACGCCGCCAACCTCATCGGCCCCCTGACCGACACCCGCACCCACCTGACCACCGGCCACCCCGACCTCGCCGCCCGCGTCGACAGCGTCACGCGCCACACCGACGCACTCCGCAGCGCACCGACGACGGCCGAACAGCCGGGGAGTTGAGGCCACTGGCCGGCGGTCGGCGGCGTACGCGTGGGGCGGGTCGGCCCGGCGCGGTCGCCGCACGGACCTGGAACGACTGCTCGATCGGCCGGGCAGAGACCATCGAGCACCTCGGCGCGCGCCACATCGAGTCGGTGGCGGCCGCCTCGGCACCCGCGGCGTCACCACCGAAGCAGCCCCGGCCGGCCGGGCCGCGAAGCAGGCCCGCACCCAGCCCCGAATGCGGAAGACTCCGTTCCCGGGAAACGTTGGCCAGGCCGCCTTAGGCCGAATGAAACGCAAGCAGAAGACGTCCGGCATATTGCAATGCAAGACGGGGCAGATTCCCTGCACACACATCTTCTGTGCACGAATCGGAGGGTCTCCATGTGGTCCCACACCGTCACGGGTACCCGTCTGGTCATCACGCTGCACGAGGACCCCGGCATCGCACGCCGGGCCCAGCTCGCCCAGGACATCAGCGCGCTCGTCCGCTCGCACCGGCCGGAGTCCCTCCTGGTCGTCCTCGAGGACGCGGCGGAGAGCAGTGCCGCCCTCAGTGCCGTCCTGCGAGCGCAGCGGGACGCGGGGATGCCGATGACGGTCCGCGCCGCGAGCGTCGCGGTGCGCCGCATGCTCGAAATGAACGGCAACGACGACCTGATCGTGCAGGCCCGCACCAGCGCCTCGGAGGACACTGCCTTCACGACGGCGGTCTAGACGGTCGGGACCCGGGACCGCGGGCCTCGTCACGATGCGTGAGGCTTCGGGATGCGATCGGATGTGGCTGCTGCTTCGCTGAGGTGGTCCGCTCCCCCGAGTCCCAGGAGTGATCATGTCGAGTGCGAGTGAGTCCGGCGGCCCTGCCCAGCAGATGCGCGCGAAGGCCCAGGAGCTGAAGGACGCCGCCGAGAGGGCCACCGACCCCGAGGAGCGCAAGCGCCTCATGGAGAAGGCCGACCGGCTGACGGAGCAGAGCAAGCGCACGGGCGGCAAGGGCCCGGACGAGATGGGCATGAACCCGCTGTAGCGGTGGCCTTGCCCGGGGACGCGCGTCCACGCCGTTCCCGTGGCCCCTCGCCCAGGCAGGGAAGAACGAGTCGATCCGCCGATGGCCAGGCGGCGCACCTCTTCCGACGGCGCCCTGCCTGGGCGAGCGCGTCGACCCGTGGCTCCCGGCTCATTTCGAGCGGGCGGAGAGCCCCCTCGGAGAAATACCGCGCCCCAGAGACCGGGCCGCGACCCCACGACGTGAGACAGCCGCTGCCGGAACCGCCTCCAGGAGCCACCGAGGGTCCGATGAGGGTGTACGGCGGGACTCGAACCCGCGATCTCCCGGTCCACAGCCGGGTGCTGTACCGAACTCAGCTACGAACACCATGTGCCGAGAAGCGTAGGACGCGGCCCGGTCCGGCCCCAACTCCTTTTGCACGGGGCCGACAAGGGCCGGGACGGCATCGACCGGGCCGACATCGGCGCCCGGCGGTCACCTCCCCACCGCTCACAAGCCTGCAACCAGGGATTCCATGGCCCCCGCACCAAGGGTCATGATGGGCGCCACCAGCCCCGAGCCCTCCGGGAGATTCGCCCGTGCCCAGCAGGAAAGCCCTGATCCGCCGCCCCAGCCCGCGTCTCGCGGAGGGGCTGGTCACCCACATCGAGCGCACTCCCGTCGATGCCGCGCTGGCGCTCGAACAATGGCAGACCTACGCCGAGACGCTGCGCGAGCACGGCTGGGAGACCGTCGAGACCGAGCCCGCCGACGACTGTCCGGACGGCGTGTTCGTCGAGGACACGGTCGTCGTCTTCCGCAATGTCGCCCTGATCGCCCGCCCCGGCGCCGAGTCGCGCAGGCCGGAGACGGCCGCCGTCGAGGAGTCGCTGGCCCGGCTCGGCTGCTCGGTGAACTGGGTGTGGGAGCCCGGCACCCTGGAGGGCGGCGATGTGCTCAAGGTCGGGGACACGATCTACGTCGGCCGCGGCGGCCGGACGAACGCCGCCGGGGTGGCGCAGCTGCGGCAGGTCTTCGAGCCGCTGGGGGCGCGGGTCGTCGCCGTACCGATCAGCAAGGTGCTGCACCTGAAGTCGGCGGTGACGGCCCTGCCCGACGCCACGGTCATCGGCTACCCGCCACTGGTGGAGACCCCGTCCGTCTTCCCCCGCCACCTCCCCGTGCCGGAGGAGTCCGGGGCGCACGTGGTGCTGCTCGGCGGCGGGAGGCTGCTGATGGCGGCGAGCGCCCCCAAGTCGGCCGAGCTGTTCGCGGATCTCGGCTACGAGCCGGTCCCGGTCGACATCAGCGAGTTCGAGAAGCTCGAAGGCTGCGTGACCTGCCTCTCGGTACGCCTCCGCGACCTGCATGCATAACTCGATGTAACCGGACATTCCGGGAGCGGGCTTGGCCCGACGGCTTACGGCGCCTTAACCTACGGTTTCGTAACCTACGAATACGTAAGTAACTCTCCCGTCCCCCCTGGAGCACCCGTGTCAATCACCTCTCCCCAACTCGGCAGCTCGGACGCGTGGACCGACGCCCGGCTGCTGTACGCGCTGGAAGAGGTGGTGGAGCAGGAACTCAACCGCCATCTCAAGGTTGCCAAGGACTGGATGCCGCACGAGTACGTCCCCTTCGGTGACGGCCGTAACTTCCCCGGTCTCTTCGAGGACGGCGAGGCCTGGGAGCCGAGCCAGTCGAAGGTCACCGACATAGGGAAAACGGCTCTTGTGGTCAACCTCCTGACCGAGGACAACCTGCCCAGCTACCACCACGAGATCGCCAGCCTCTTCGGCCGCGACGGAGCCTGGGGCACCTGGGTCCACCGCTGGACCGCGGAAGAGGGCCGGCACGGCATCGTGATGCGCGACTACCTGCTCACCTCCCGTGCCGTCGATCCCGACAAGCTCGAGCAGTTCCGCATGGCCCACATGTCGGAGGGCTTCGAGTCCGACAACCGGCACTCCATGCTGCACTCCGTGGCGTACGTCGCCTTCCAGGAGCTCGCCACCCGCGTCTCGCACCGCAACACCGGCCACCAGTCGGGCGACCCCGTCTGCGACCGCATGCTGGCCCGGATCGCGACCGACGAGAACCTGCACATGGTCTTCTACCGGAACCTGCTGCGCGCGGCCTTCGAGATCGCCCCGGATCTCACCATGCAGTCCGTGCGCGACGTGGTCGTCGACTTCCGGATGCCCGGTCACGGTATGCCCGGCTTCGAGCGTGCCGCCGCGCAGATGGCGATCGGCGAGATCTACAACATGCGGATCCACCACGACGACGTGCTGCAGCCGGTGCTGCGCTTCCTGAAGGTGCTGGAGATCGACGGGCTGGGCCCGGAGGGTCTCAAGGCGCAGGAGGAGCTCGGGCTGTACATGGGCGGGCTGGACGCCGAGGCGTCGAAGTTCGACGAGAAGCTCGCGGCCCGCAAGGCACGCATGGCGGCGCGCGGCGCGCGCTGACTCCGCTGTCTCCCGCCCGGCCGGGCCGCGCCCACGATCCTGTGGTGTGCGGCCCGGCCGGTCGTCATTCGTGAGCGGTGACGCACTCCAGGGCGGCGTCCCGCACATCGGCGACCGGATGGCGGCGCAGCCTGCGCAGTTGCGCCCGCCACGGCTCGGTCCAGGAGGTGCGCTCGCCGCCCGCTCCGGTGAGCGTCACCGCGAGAAGCCCTTCGGTGCGACCGCCCGCCTCGGCGAGCCGCCGGGCGGCGGTGAGCAGTGACGCGGTGTCGCCGGCCGGCTCCGCGCCGCGGAGTCGTCGGCCGAGCACGTCGGCGGTACGCACGGCGAGGGCCGGACGGTCCTCGTGCAGTGCCACGAGCCGGTCGACGGACACCCGCAGCGCGTCCGCATCGGCATCGAGATCGAGGGACTCCGTCAGCAGCGCGGCTGCCTGCGGCACAAAGGTGTCGTGGCCCGCGAGCAACTCGGCGGCCGCCGTCCGCACCGGCCGCAGCACGCGGGGGCGTACGCCCGACCGGCGGCACAGCCTCTCCGTGAGGTGCTCGACCCGGCGGCGGGCCGGACAGTCCCGTTCCGCGCCGGCGTCGTCGGTGTTCTCCACGGCCAGGGCGTCGGCGGTGGCCAGCCGCGTGAGCGCCTGCTCCACCGCGGCTGCCGCCTCGGGCCCGTGGACGGCAGCGGCGGCGAGCGCGTCGGCCGCCGCGTACCAGGACCGGCGGTCGGACAGATCGGTGATCGCGGACACCAGGACCTCGGATGCCTCGGGCGACCAGGGCAGCCAGTGGCCGAGGGCCGCGAACGCAGCGCCGGCGAGTTCCTTGTCGCGGATCTCGCACACACCGCGTATCAGGCGCGCGAAGCGCGGGCGGTACGGCTCCGGAAGATCCATCGGCACCACACGCAGCACGCCGTCGCGCAGCACCCGCTCACCGGTGGACGCGTCGGTGAGCAGACGCCACATGCGTTCGTCTCCGAGCAGCGCCGGAGCGAAAGCCACGCACGTGGCGCGGACATCACGGTGCAGGTCCTTCATCCCGTAGGTGTCGGCGACCACCCCGGCCGCGTCGGTCAGCGGAAGGCGGACGGCGGCGAGCCGCACCGCTTCTTTACGGCTGGTCACCTTGGAGGCACCCGGCTCCAGAACACCGCGCAGCAGGGCCCCGAGTTCGGACGGCCGCGCGTACCGGGACGCCCGGGTGACCGCGTACACGGCGACGCGGGCGCGGTCGCCGTTCGCGTACGAGAGCAGTCGGGGCAGCGCGTCGGCGGGACGTACGGTCCGGGTGAGGGCGGCGAGCGCGGCTTCGGCGAGCACCACGTCGTGGGAGTCCGTCCAACGGTGTGCGATGTCCGCGCCTCCGGCCGGGATCCGCGCCACCGCCTCGACGGCGTCCGCCCGGGTGTGGAGCGGCAGCGAGGTGTCGCCCGCGGCGTTCGCCAACTGCCGTACGACGGCGCGCTGTTGGCGTGCGGTCCAGCGGTGGACGGTGTGGTGGGTGTGGTGGACGGGCAGGGTCCAGTGGCTGTCCTTGGTGAGGAAGCGCCCGTAGGGCGGGGTGTCCTCCAGGACGCGGTCGAGGAGATCGGTGCGGCGGGAGGTCAGTACGGTGACGACGGGCGGCAGTACGGCCGCCGATCTCTCGTGGCTCAGCAGCAGTTCCACTCGCCGGTCGCGGTCCCGGAGCGGTTCGAGCCAGAGGTCGACCGCTGTGCGTGCGGCCCAGCTGTTGCCGAACCGCACGGCCTGCCACAGGAGTTCCTGAAGTTCGGGCATGTCCGCCGCGCGCCGGCCGACCGCGCGGGCGAGGGCGAAGGCCAGGCTGAAGTCCGCCTTCTCCGCGCCCGCCTCGATCCACGGGCGCAGCGCCTCGAAGACGTCGTGCTCCTGGTCGCGGCGCAGCGTACGGTCCAGCCGCCCGAGATCGGCACCGCCGGTGCTTCCGGAGATCCGCACCACCGTACGCAGCGCCCAGTTGACGAGCCCGCGCCGGCCGGTGGCGGCGTGCTCGCGCAGCAGCCCGACCGCGAGGCGGCTGAGCGCCTGACGGGTGGCCGGGGACGAGTCCCGGGCCTCGACGGCGTCGGCGGCGACCCGGTCGAGATGGTCCTCCGCCTCCTCGGTGAACAGCGCGGGTGGCGTGGCGGCGAGGGCGTCCAGCGCCGCGGAGCGCACCGGGTCCTGTTCGTTGCGCAGCCGTGCCATCTCGCGCAGTACCGCGGTCACGGCGTCGGCGTCGCCGGACCGCGCGGCATTGCGGACGAGCAGCGGCCAGGCCTCGGCACGGTCCTCCGCGGAGGGGCGGCGGGTGGCCGCCACCAGCCGTTCGCGAGCCTCGTCCACGGGCAGATACGACTCGGCGAGCAGCACTTCGCTCCACGGCGCGGAACGCTCGCGGGCCCGGTCGGCCATCCGGCGGGCCTCGACGGCCACACAGCTGCGGGGCAGGACGTCCAGGAGTTCGGCGTTCACCACCTGCGCGTCGCTGCCCCGGTCGCTGACGACGGCTTCGTGGAACGCGCCGCGCCGGGCCGGCGGATGCGCGGCGATCAGTCGCGCGAGTTGGTCGGGCCGTGCGGCGCCGACCCTGCCCAACTCGAGCACCAGGTCCTCAGGGGCGTGCCGGACGAGGAAGGTCAGCAGGGCCGGGCACCGGGTGACGCGGCCGCGGAGTGCGTGGCCCTCGGGAGCGAGCAGCATCCGCACGACCCGCGCGGGGTCGGCCTTCGCCAGACCGGCGAGCCGATGGCTCAGCGGCACCGGCAGGGCTGCGGGTCCCATGCTCTCGAACAGGGCGAGAACCCTCCGCGGTTCGGCGTGCACCGTGGCGGCGACCGCCAGGGCGTGCCGCCGCCACCAGTCCTCGCGCAGGGACTCGGGCAGCGCGGACAGTTCGCGCTCGGCGGCGTCGAGTACCGGCCCCGGGTGGCGGCGGCCGAGCGAGGTCCAGCCGCGGACGGCGTGGAACAGGGCGGGCAGCAGCCGTGCGACGGTGTCCGGCCCGCATCCGGGCAGCAGGCGCGCCGCCTCCGTGTCGCCCCAGGTCTCCCGTACGCCGTCGACGAGCCGGTCCGCGAGCGCTGTGCGGCGCTGTGAGACGAGGGCTCGCAGCAACTGCCGGCGTATCGCGGCCGGTGCGTCGTCCAGCGCGGTGGCGAACGCCTCGTCGGGGACGCCGAGTCCCGCGGCGACCCGCAGCGCCTGGCCGCGGACGAAGGCGTCGGGGTCCGCGAGCCGCTCGCCGATCCACCCGGTCTCACCGCCCACGGACGCGACGACGACGGCGAGCCCGCGCTCGTAGGGCCCGCGGGCGTCGAGTTCGGCGAGCAGCGACCGTCGTTCCCCGGGCTCCATCTCCCCGGTCCGCCGGGACAGTTCGCGCATGCGCAGGGGGTACGGGAGGGGCTCGATCGCGGCCAGGAGGAGATCCGCCGAGCGCCGGGAGGTGTGCGGCATGCGGGAATTGTGCCTTCCGGAGAACCGCGATCCCCGGCGAATACGGAACCTGGCATGATCGGCCGCCACAGGGACGAACGGGGCCGCCGACGGGGGCCGTGCGGGGGGACGCGATGAACGGTGACCGCAGGACCGCCATGGCTCTCCATCTGCTGCTCACCCTCGCCGACGCGGACCTGGCGCGACGGGTGCGAAAGCGGCTGGCCGTGACCGAGGACCCGCCGGCCGGCCCTCCCTCCGTCTGGGAGGCCGCACGACAGGTCTCGCGGGCGGGAGCACCGGCGTCGGTGCTGTTCTGGATGCTTCAGGCCGACCGGCCCGACATCAACGAAGTCGTCTACCACGTCGACGGGGTGGGCGGCCGGATCCAGCGCGACATCCTGCGCGGGGTACCGTTCGGCGACGGTGCGCGAGGACCGCTCCCGCTCGCGCCGGGGCTGCGGAAGCAGACCGAGCCCGTGGATCTTCCGGGCACCGGACCGCGTGGTGTCGTGGGTGAACTGCGGGCGGTCACCCGCATGCGGCAGGGGCGCAGGGCGGCCGCGGCCGTCGGCCGGGACGACTGGGCCCAGGTGGCGGCGGCCGATCTCGAAGAGCCCCTGCCCGGCTTCGCGCGCTGGGCGCTGGCCACCCGCATCGACTGTCCGAAGGCGCTGCGGGAACGGTTCAGCGACCATCCGAGCTTCGCCCACCGGATGCGGCAGGCCGGGATCGTGGCGGGCCCGGGGGTGTACGCGGAGAACTGGCGCACCGCACAGGACGTGCTGTCGGTGCTGGACACCGGCCGCTGGGCGTTCCCGGGCCGGCTGCCGGAGGCCGAGGCGGTCCTGCGGCCGCTGGTGCAGGGCTCGTTGGGCGAGAACACCGAAGCCTGGGCGGTCCTCGCCCAGTTGCTGCCGACGTTCACCGGTACCGCGCCCGAGCTGATCGTGACCTCGGGCGCCATCGCCTAGGCAGGCGCATGCCGTCCGGCCGCGGCCGCGGGACCGGAAAGGGGGCGGGGCGGCTGGAGTTGAACCAGCGTCCTCCGGTTCTGGAGACCGGCGCGTCTGCCTCTGCGCTACGGCCCCGCCCTTGCCGGAGATCCTAAGGCCGCGCGGGAAGCAGCCGCACCGTGAGCCCTCCGCCCGCTCGGCCTGCACGGCTGCGCTGCGGAAACCGCTTCGCCCGATGTCAGTGGCCCCTGGTACCAATGAGCCTGTACGAGGGGGTGTGGGACGTGGCATACGGGGAGCGGAACGGGCACGTGCGTCCCGTGGTCGATCTTGCGGACCGGCGGGCGCTGGAGCGATGGCAGCCGGCCGACGCGGGGACCGTCGAGGAGGCACGGCAGCTCAAGGAGGCCGCGCTGCTGGACTTCGGGCTGACCGAGTCGGCGGTCGCCTCCTGGCTCTATGCCAAGTGCCACCACCAGATCGCGACGACGGCGGTGGACACGGCGGCCGTGGTGGCGAGCGGCGACGGTACCTGCCTGCTGCTCTACAACCCGCGGTTCTTCGTGGACCTCGGCCTCGACGGGGTGAAGTTCGTGCTCTTCCACGAGGCACGCCACCTGGTCCACCGGCATCTTTTCGCCGAGCCCGAACTGCGGGAGGACCCGGTGTTCACGCTCGCGGCCGAGGTCTCCATCAACCACGTGGCGATGGTCAGGCTCCGCCGGGACGCGCTGCCGTTGCTGCACGGCGAGCCGACCGGCATCGATCCCCGCGAGATCCACGAGGCCTACGAGGCGGACCTGCGGGCCCACGGCCTCGACCCCGTGGAGTACTCCGCGTTCATCGCCACCGACATGTCCGTGTACAGCGAGTTGAAGCGGATGAAGAACCCCCCGGTGCCGCAGCCGATGTGCATCCGTCTGACGGACGCCGAGGTCCCGGGCGACCAGCGGACGACCGACGCGGTCGGCTCGTCGGCCCTGCTCAATGCGCTGCTGGCGGCGCGCCGCGGTCACGCGGGAGCCGAGCAGGAGCTGGGTGACCTGATGGACCGTACGGACGGTGCGTCCGACCGGATCACCCGGATGTGGGGCCGGCTGGGGGCAGGTGCGCTGCGAGGGCGGACGGCCCGGACGGGCCGCGTCGACTGGTGGCAGCGGTGGCTGGTGGACGTCATGGCGTCCAAGCTGCGTGAGGGCGAGCGGCTGGTGTATCCGAAGAAGCGCGGGGCGCTGCTCGCCGCGCTGGGCCACGACCCGATGCTCTCGCGGCGGGGTCCGGTGCGCGACAAGGTGCTCGTCATCGCGTACGACACCTCCGGATCGATGCCCCAGCACGTGGTCACCTGGCTGACCGAACTGGTCGGCGGTATCGACGGTGTGGAGGCGCACTGGCTGTCGTTCGACGGTGTGGTGATGCCCTTCGCACCCGGCGAGCGGGTGCTCGGCGGCGGCGGTACGAGTTTCCAGGCCGTCGCGGACTACGTGGAGGGGCGCACCGCCGTGGACGGCCGGCTGTTCGACGTCACCCCGGACGCGATCGTGATGCTCACCGACGGGTACGCCCCGCACATCACGCCGGCGGAACCCGACAAGTGGATCTGGCTGATCACCGGGGGCGGGGACGACTGGCCCGATGCCCACCAACCCCCGATGGCCTGCCATCGCGTCACGACAGGATCGAGATGACCACCGCGACCGACCACCGGCGGCAGTGGCGCGGCAATGCCACCTACCCCGAGCGTCCCGAGGGCTGGACAGGTGTGTCCCGGCTCGAGTCCTTCATCGACGCGATGATCGACATGGGGCAGACCGGTCAGGTCTTCGGCGAGCACGGCATCGGCAAGACGGCGACGTTCTTCTCCCATGTGGCGGAGGCGTATCCGGACGCGGAGCTGGTCTTCGTGCCCGCGGCGAACCTCACGCCGGACGACCTGCTGGCGAACGCGCCGGTGCGGGACGCCGAGAGCGGTCAACTGGTGCTGCGGCAGCTGGTGATGAGCCAGCTCAAGCCGGGCAAGCCCTTCGTCCTGCTGATCGACGACTCGCTCCAGGCCGGCGAGACGATCCAGTCGCAGCTGATGCAGATCGCCTGCAACTGGACGCTCGGCGAGTACGACCTGCGGGCGCTGGGTTGTATCGGCGTGTTCCTCGCCGACAACGAATCACTCGCCGAGACTGCCGCCCGCCGCAGCGATCTGGCGATCCTGGACCGTATGGTCACCATCCGGATCACCGCGAACGACACCTCGTGGCGGTACAAGCTGGCCGCCAAGTACCGGACATGGGACCTGCGCGGGGTGTTCGCGGTGTGGGCGTCGCTCAGCCCGGCGCTGCGCGAGCTGCTGGCGCCACGCACCGTCGACCACATCCTGGCCAACGCCCAGGAGGGATTCCCGCTGCGCTGGGGGCTTCCGCTGGTCAACGGCGAGCGGCTGCGCCTCGTCGAGCCGCGTGGTGACGGCCGACCGGGGCAGAACCGGACCGCGGAGGTGCTCGACCGCATCGCGGCCGCTCTCGGCGTACCCAACCCGGCGACGATTCCCGACCCGGTGCGGCAGGTGGTGCGCGCCGCGCTGCGCAACCGCTGGACCGTGCTGCTGCAAGGTCCGCCGGGCTGTGGCAAGACGGAGCTCGTGCGCCAGACCGTACGGGAAGGGCTCGGCGGGCGCGAACCGCTGTACTTCTCGCTGCCGGTGACCAATGTCGAGGACCTGTGCGCCCCGATCCCGACGCCCGACGGCTCTCTGGACAATCTCCTGGCGGCCGGGTTCACCGGGGCGGAGCCGAAGGCCATCGTGTGGGACGAGTACAACCGGCCCAAGGACAAAGCGGCGTTCGCCAAACTGATGGAGGTCACCCAGGAGTGGTCGCTGGCGGGGCGGCGGATCGAAGGGCTGCGGGCACAGATCGCCGTCCAGAACCCGCCGTACCACCTGGGCCGCAAGCTGCTCGTCTCCCGCAACAACATCGCCCAGGCGACCCGGTTCACGGCATCGCTGACCGTCGAGCCGGACGACATCCCGGCCAACGAGTGGCTGATCGCGACCTATGGGCCGGTCGCCGAGACGGTGCTCGACTGGTGGAAGCACGACATCGACGACGAGGGCCGGGCCTGGATCACCAAGCGGACGATCGAGCGGCTGATCAAGCTGCATCAGCGCGGTCTGCCGCTGGAGATGGGCACGGTCTATCTGGGGGACGGCGAGTACGCTCCGGTGCCCCTGACGTCCCTGATCGAGCGCCTGGACAACCGGCCGGTGACCGGCCTGCGGGAGCTCGCCGAGCGGGTCGAGCTGTGGGAGGGACGACTGCGCCGGGCCGCTGAGCAGTCCGGGGAGGGCGGCAACGACAGTGATGTGGTGCATCACATCATCGCCAACGCCGAGCTGTCCCAGCTGAAGAAGCACCGCAGGGTGGTGGCCCGGCTGGTGGCACTGCTGCCGCCGAAGCTGCGGTCGACCTATCTGGTGGGCGCGTCGGAGAAGCACCAGCGGTTCTGGATCGAGATCTTCACGGCCGGGGTGCGCTGATCGTCAGGGTGCTTCCGGGGGCGCCGTGCGGTGCACACTGCGTACGGCGGCGACATCGGCGGAGACGGCGGGCGCGGGCAGGTGTGCGCTGAAGGCGTCGAGGCGGCGGCGCACGCTGGTGGCGATGCCCTTCCCGAGCACGAAGCGGGTGTGGCTCACGGCGCGAGGCGCGGCGTCGAGGATGCGGTGGGCCTCGCGGCTGCGCATCCCGGTGTGCGCGAGGACGAGGTGGGTCAGCCGGTGCTCGCCATCGGCGAGGCTCTCGCCGATGGCCGTCGCGGCATCCGTGTCGATCCGGTTGTCCTCGGCGCCGAGTGTGCCCGCGGCCCGAACTCGCCCCATGTCCAGCAGTTCGACGCCGGCGGCGGCCGCTGCGGCGACCAGACGGGCAGCGGCCGACGGACCGATGCCGTTGCTGGCGACGGAGAGGCGGGCCAGTCGTCCCCGCGGCGCCCGCCCCAGCGCATCGGCCAGCCGCTGGGCGCCCTCGTCGCCCAGCCGGCTCGCGGACGCATAGAGTTCGCCGACCGCGCCGCACGCGATCAGTGCGGCGAGCGGCACGGCTCCGGCCTGACCGAGGGGGTTGCCCCCGACGAAGAGCCGCTCGATGCGGCGTCCCCGCGTGTCCGCGGCGAGCAGCGCCTCCGTGAGGAACGTGAGCCCGGCCGGGTCGAGCCCTGTCTGGACGAGGTCGAGCGTGCGCAGCGACGAGGCCGCGGCGATGAGTTCGGCGGCCGCCCGACCGCCCCCGGTGCCCAGCGGATTGCGTTTGAGCCAGACCCCGCTGACCACGTGTTCCGACGCCCGCAGGCTGTCGGCGATCCGGCAGGCGCCGGCCGCGGTGATGCCGTTGCACCCCAGGTACAGCGTCTCGACACCTGAGCCCACGGTCCTGTCGGCGACGGTGGCCGCGCCCTCGTCGCCGAGCCCGTCGGTGCCGAGCAGCAGGTGCCGCGCGGGAACGGTGCCGCTCGCGCCGCCCTCGCGCAGCGCCTCGGCGACGAGAGCGGCGCCGTCGGGGCCGAGCGCCTGCTTGCACAGGTCGAGGCGCCCGTCCGGGAGCGCGGTGCCCGCGGCGAAGTCGAGTCTGCGGTTTGTCGTCCGCCCGTCTCGCAACCAGGCGATGAGCGGTCCGAGTTCGGCGACCGAACGGGGCAGCACCTCGGGTACACCCGCGTAGGGCTCCTCCATCACCACTCCGCTTCCCGGTAGTCCTTGAGGAAGACGCCGGAGACCGGCGCGCCCGCCTCTCCCCGCACGATGGGGTCGTACACGCGCGCCGCTCCGTCGACGATGTCCAGGGGTGTGCGGAAGCCCTCGGCTGCGATCCGTTCCTTCTTCGGCACGGGATTCTCGTCGGTGATCCATCCCGTGTCGACGCTGCACATGTGGACGCCCTGCTCGGCGAGTTCGGGCCCGCTGGTGCGGGTGAGCATGTTCAGTGCGGCCTTCGCCATGTTGGTGTGGGGATGCGTGGACATCTTGCGCCGCACGGCGAATCTGCCTTCCACGGCGGTCACGTTGACGATGTAACGGCGGTGGCGGGGAGAGGCGAGCAGCAACGGCAGCAGACGGTCGACCAGCAGCGTGGGCGCCAGGGCGTTGACCAGCTGGGTCTCCAGCAGTTCGGCGGCGTCGAGTTCGCCGATGCGGGCCGACCAGGAGTTCGCCGGCGCGGTGTCGGGCAGCAGGCCCGCCTCGTCGGCATCCGGAAGGACCAGGGCAAGCGCTCCCCCGGCGCCCGCGGGTTCCAGGGCGGCCATCGGTTCGTACCCCGGAGCGCACAGCACCTCGCCGGGCAGGGCCCCGGACTCCCCGGCCTCGAGCAGGGCGTACGAAGCGGGGGGCCTGCGGACCGTCTGGGCGGCGTTGTTGACGAGGATGTCGAGCGGCTCCCCGTCCTGGCGCAGCCGCTCGCACAGGCCGAGCACCTGCCGGGGGTCCCGCAGATCGACGGCGACGACGGTGAGCCGGTCGAGCCACTTCCCGCTGCCGGGCGCGGCCCGGAAACGGCGCAGGGTGTCGTGCGGGAAACGGCTGGTGACAAGGAGTTCGGCGCCGTCGCGCAGCATCATCAGCGCCAGCTGGAAGCCGATCTTGACGCGTCCGCCGGTCAGGAGCGCCCTGCGGCCGGAGAGGTCGGTGCTCATGCCGCGCCGCGCGGTGTTGTCGGCCGCACAGCCGGGACAGAGCAGATGGTAGAAGGAGTCGGCCTGTCGATAGAACGACTTGCAGACGTAGCAGCGCCTTGGCTTCGTGAAGACGCCGGCGCTTTTGGCCGCCACCTCCAGTGGCGCGTCCTCGCGCCGGGCGACGGCACCGGTGGCGGTGGCCGCGACAACGGCGGCGTCCCTGTCGGCACGCGCGCTGATACGGGACTTGCGCCTGCGCTGCCGTCCGTCCCGGGCAAAAGAGGATGCAACCTGCTCGGCCCGCAGCCGCACCGGGTCGTCGACGGGCAGCGCACGCAGCTTCTTGACCGTGCGGTCGAACGCCACGAGCTCGTCGTCGCCGATGTGCTCCATCCGCCGCCCCGTCCCCCGTCGTTCTGTGCGTGGTCCCGGCCGGATTCGAACCGGCGTGACCGACCGTGTGGGGTCGTTGCGCCTGCCTCTGCGCTACGGGACCGTCCGGCCTGTCCGGCCGGCCGGATTCGAACCGGCGTGTCCGCCCTGAGAAGGCGGTGCGCCTGCCTCTGCGCTACGGCCAGACATTGCGGGGATCCTATCGGGCCCCCCGGCCATGGCTCACCGGGGCGGGTGGCCGGGGTGAGCCGGCCGGGCCGCGCCCGCCGGCCGTACGAAACAGTGGTGCCGCAGCGCACCCTCCCCGGGTCACCGCGGCACCGTGCCTCAGCGGCTCAGCCGCACTTGCGGCCGCCGTTGATGCAGCTCACCGCCTTCTTCATCAGCGACGTGGACATCACGTTGATGAAGTCGCCGTGGTCCGTCACCGGCTTGTGCAGCTGCTCGGGGAAGCTGTCGACCGCGAAGACCGATCCGGGGTTCACCTTGTACGTGATCCGCTGCACCAGCTGCGGGATCGCCCGGAAGCCCTGCGGGCACGCGCCGTTGGCCTGGGCGAAAGCCACATGGGTGCGGTGGTTGGCGCTGTCGATGTTCGCGCCGTCCCAGCAGCTCTGGAAGTTGAATGTCCGGACGACGTTGCTACCCCTGGGGCACAGCGGGTACTTGTCCTTCAGCTGCCGGTTCTCGAAGCCGGTGCAGCTCCAGGAGGCGTTGGCGTTGGCCGTGCCGTTGACGAAGGCCTTGGCGTCACCGGTGATGATCCTCAGGAAGGTGGGCATCTCGGCGACCTTGCCGACCGGGCTGCCACGGAAGGTCAGCTGCACGGAGGCGGGCTGGAGGATGCGGCCGACGTTGCCGTCCTGGCCTCCGCCCGGAAGGTTCGCGTCGGCCTCGTTCTTGCCGTTGCGCAGCCGCAGGACCGGCCAGTAGTGCGTGGAGCGGTCGCCGTTGGTGCAGGTCGTCCCGGCCCCGGCGAGGTCGTCGTTGGTCGAGAACGCGTCGGTCTCGAGGTTGCCGACGTAGTCGTGCATGTGGTGCGCGCCGTTGCTCACACCCGGTGCCACGATGACGTTGTCGGGGTTGAAGTGCTTGTTCTCGTTGCGCCCGCAGCGGGACGAGAAGGTGCCCTTGGAGGCGTTGGCCTGCTGACGCGGCTTGGCGACGTTGGGCCGCACCTTGCGGATGTCCACGAAGTCCGCACGGCTGGGGGCGTTCTGCGCCTGGCCGCCTGCCGCAGGAGCGCTCGGGGCCGCCGAGCCGTTCGCGGCCGCGACGGCAGGGGCCGCCTCTTCCTTGCGTACCGTGCACGCCGCCAGCGAGTCCAGGCCCGCGGGCCGCTGCGAGACCTTGCCTATCTCGGCGCCGATGCGGTCGAGCGACTGGCGACGCTCGGAGGACAGCGGGTCCAGCACACTGGTGCGTACCCACTCCTTGTCCGTCTTCGCACCGGTGGCGAGCTGCCCGTAGGCGTCCGCGACCTGGGTGTCCAGCTTGGCGAGTTCGGTGTCCACGGCGGGCCGCGCCTCCTGCGGCACGTCCGTCAGACGGGCAGAGACATCGGGGCAGTTGAGCGTCATCGTCGCCTGCGCGGCCGCCTGCTGGCTCGCGGATTCCCGCGACGCCGACGCGCTGTTGTTCGTCATCAGCACAGCTCCGCCGCCCACGGCCAGTGCTGCCACACCGGCGACCGTGACGCCGATCCATCTGGACCGCTTGTGTCTCTGTCTGTTCCTCACAAGTCCGTCCCTTTCTGGTTGCTCATACGCCGGGGACCGGCTGCCACTCGGCCGAGTCGGTCCGTGCCCTCACCCGCCCGAGCGGAAATCGGAGCGCAACGCCGTCAGATACGGAGACGGCGGTGATTCGACTCAAGAGATCCCGAACATTTTTTCAGAATCGTCACGGGCCAGAGGTTTGAGAATCGTTGCTCTGGGCCGCCGAGGCCGTGGAAGGACGCAGCACAGGGTCGCGTTCGAGCGCGCCGCTGTGCGGCAGAAGAGCCACCACAAGGACGGAGGCCGGCAGCAGCGCCGCGACGAGATGCAGGCGTGGACGGCGGACACCGGACGGCGCGGGCTTGCCGGCGTGCCCGGGCTCGCCGGACGGCACGGGCTCGGACGGCCGGGGCTTGCCGGAGTGCCGGGGAGCGCCCCACAACCGCAGCCAGAACCCCTCCACGGCCGGCCACACCAGCAGGATCACCACAATCGTCGTCCACAGCGGTACGGGCAGCAGGTTGCGGTGCGCGAGATCCAGGCTGCTCGCCACGGCGTTCGGGGCGGGATCGCCCACGAGAATCAGACTGGGCACGGCGAAGGCGGTGACCACCACGGCCTGTACGAGCAGGGCCAGCGGACCGGCCGTCAGCAGAAGCAACCGCGCCGACGGCCGGTGGGCCCCTGCGATGAACCAGCGCCTCAACCACCGTGGCGGGTGGTGCAGTACGGAGCCCGCACGCCGTAGCCGGGACTCGCGCTCGTGGGCGGCGTGGAGCGCCTCCGCGACGGTGCGGCGGCCCGTGGCATCCACGGCGTACCGGTCCGCCGCCAGTTCGACGCACCAGAGGGCGGCCACGGGCACGATCAGCATGTGCGGCAGCTTGACCATGACGGTGAGTACCTGGGCGCCCATCAGCGAGCCGGAGGGGTGGTGTGCCATGGCGAGCCAGATCAGCGGCCCCACCCCGAAGGCGAGGAACACCACGGGCCAGGCCTTGACCATCGTGGTGAACGGGCTGCCGAGCCCGGTAATGAGGTGTTCGCCCCGGGTGAGGTGCGCCGCCTCGTGCGCGAGCAGCGCGCGTGCTCGCCGCGGATGGCTGTGCCACATGGCGATGTACCCGAGGGATGCGGCGACTCGCCTTTCCCGCCAGCCCCGCGCGTACACCCGGATGGGCGGGCCGCCGCCGCTGAGCGACACCATGAGGACGGCTCCCGGCGCATACCGGTCGAGCAGTTCCTGGATCTCGCGGGCCGTCCCCGCCGCAACCGGAAGGTCGTCCCCGCGGGTGTCGACGAGCGCGTGGCGCCGTTCCGTCCAGCGACCGCGGATGTGCGGCAGCAGGACGGTCGCGAGACCGGCCGGCACGATGACCGTCGGCATGGCCTGGCTGATCGTGGTGACACGCAGGGCCGCGAATGCGGCGCCTCCGACGACCTCGGGTCCGAACACTTCGGAGGTCCAGAGCCAGGTGACCTGCTCGTGCCACCATGCGGCGGTGGAGGGCAGCTCGTAGAGGTACATGACCAGAGCGAGCCAGAGCCACGGCGGCGGAGACGACGCGAGTCCGCCGACGGCGTCGATCGGTCGGTCGGCGGCGTCGATCGGCCCGTCGTCGGCGTCGATCCGTCCGTCGGTGAGGCCGTCCGCGGGAGCGCCGGCCGGGGCGTCGGCGCGGACGCGCTTCACTCCCCCTCCGTACGGCCGCGCCACCAGCCGGCCAGCCTGCGCGGAAGGGACACCGCCGGTCCGCGGCCTCCGCCGGGGGCGGCAGGCGGGTCGCCTCCGGTCAGCAGACCGAGGAAGGCGAGAGCCCCGTCGTCATGGCCCTCGTACAGCGCGGCCACCGCTTCGGAGGCGGCCCGGTCGGCCTCCTGACGGCCCATACCGCGGCTCTGGAGAAGAGCGGAAACGCGGACGACCGCATCGACGAGGCCCGCGAGTTCGGGAGCCGCGGGAGCGTCCGGGCGGGGGTCGGGGTCGGGGGTCGGCTGCGGGCCCGGTGTCAGGGCCGGGTCCGCCGGCGCGGGCTGCGTCGGTACCGGCGGATCGCCTGTCGGCGGATCGCCTGTCGGCGGGTCGTCTGCCGGCGAGTCGTCTGCCGACGCCTCCCGTCGCTTCGTGGCGAGGAGCAGCGCGGCCCCCGACACCGCGTTGCCGACGGCCGGTGACCCGAGGGCGGACTCCAGCAACCGGTAGGAGGTGGCGAGCGCGTCCCACAACAGGGGTAGTACGGCGACGAGTTCACCGCCGGTGCCGCCGGGTGTGGAGGGCGCGGAACGCAGCAGAACCCGCCGGCCGCGGCCGCCCCCGGCATAGACCCGAGCGGTGTGCGGGGCGAAGTCGGCCTCGTGCGGGGCCGCGGCCGATGCGATACGGAGAGACCACGCGTCCAGGACGGCCGCGGCGGTCTCCTCCGAGGACGGCAGCCGCGCGTCAGGACCATTCGACACGGAAGCTCCTCGTCCCGTCACTCGTCGTGCCGCTCAGCGTCAGCGAGGCGGAGTCCTCGGTCAGGGTGCCTTCCAGCGTGGTGCCTTCGGCCATCGAGTACGCGAACGGGGTGTACCCGCTGCACGGGAACAGGGGCTTGGGCACGAAGACCAGATTGAGCGCGAGGCCCTGCGAACCACCCGTGTCCGTCAGGTTCCCGGAGATGTCGCCGCCCCCGTCGTCGCTGAGCGACCAGTAGCCGGTCTCCACCGACTCGCCGTCCGTGGTGTCGGTCCCGCTGAGTGCGGAGGTCACCCCGAAGGCACCCGCCGCGCTCTGGCTGTCACTGGCCCAGGAGAGATGGAAGTCATTGCTCTCCGAGCCCGCCGGATCGTCGACGATCAGCGTCGCGGGAAGGCTGTACGTCTGCGACGAGGCGGCACATCCGGGGTCCTCGAAGTCGACGCTGATCCTCGCGTTGCCGGTCCAGGTGCCGTGCGGTACGCCGGACGAGCTGCTCGAGTCGTCCGACTCCGTCTCCCCGTCGCCGGTGTCAGTGGTGTCGGTGGTGTCGTCCTCCGCCTCCGTGGTCTCCTCGGCCGGTTCGGTGCTTTCGGTCTCGCTGTCCGTCGGCGTGGCGGAGTCCTCCGGCGTGCTGGTGGCCACCGCCGACTCCGTGCTGTTCGTCGTCGTCGCCGTGTCCGATGCGTCGCCGCCGTCACCGCCGTCGCCGCAAGCCGTCAAAGTCGCCAGGGAACACAGGCACAGCGCGGCAATCAGGGCCGCGGGCCGGTGCGTTCTGGGGTGCGTTCCGCGTCGGATCGTCACCATGGATTCCCCCCAATGGTTGCTACGGCGCCGAGCCGGTATCCCCATACCGTCGGCGCACCCGGCGCCCGGCTCCCGGGGCGACTCCTCGCGGTCCCAGGCCCCACCGGGCGGAGTACCAACGTAGGTGTGCGTTGACGAAGGCGTGTTCCGGTCGTGGAGTTCCAAGGGGGCGCACTAGCGCGCACGGCCGCTTCACGCACGCCGCCTGCGCGCCGTCAGTGCTCCGTGCCGCACCACCTGTCGGAGTGACACGGTTTATCCGATTCGGGCGATGATCTGCCAAGGTGGTCGGCCATGGATCGTGATCTTCAGGTGGACACCGACCAGTTGGGCCGCTTCTCACGTGCCCTGGACCGCTCGCTGACGTCGCTCGCCGAGGCGAGAGGTGCACTGGAGCATGTACGGGCGGACCAGTTGGGCACAAAGGAACTCGACGAGGCGTGCGACGGGTTCCAACGGCGCTGGAAGTACGGCGCGGAGCAGCTGAACGGGCGGATCGCGTCGGTCAACAACGGTGTACGGCTCAGCCACCAGGGCTACGTCCAGGTGAACCGCGCGATCGCGGCGGCCTTCAAGGCGGTGTACGTCGGTGACCCCCGCGCCTGATTACCCGCACCTGGGCTGGAACCCGGTTCCGGGGAACCCGTCGGCGGTCGCCACGCTCCGGACAAAACTCAACTCCTCGGCGGAAGCCCTGGGCACGGCGCACCGCCTGGTCAGCGAGCTGCTCGGCCAGAGCTCGTTCTGGCGCGGCGAGGCGGCGGACGCGTTCCGCGCCGCGATCGACGGCGAACTGCCGAAGTACCTGAAGAACGCGCACCGGTCGGTCTCGAAGGCGGCGAAGCAACTGGGCCGATGGCACGACGACCTGGTGAGCTACCAGGCGACGGCCCGCCGCTACGACACGCAGGCGAAGCTGGACACGGCAGCGATCACGAAGGCGGAGGCGCACCACGACCTGCTGCGCTCGGCCGCGTCGACGCCGGAACCGGAACTGCGGGCGGCGGCGCAGTCGGTGACGAAGGCGCGGGAGGCACTCGCATCGGTCCGGAAGCTGGCGCGGGAGCTGGAGGAGGCGCATGGGGCGGAGGCGGGGCAGATCGCGAAGGGGTTGAACGAGGCGACGGTGCGGCTGGCGCCGAAGGAGCCGGGGGCTTGGGACAAGTTTTTGGGCTGGGTCGATGACAACTTGGGCGATGGTCTGAGCCTCTTGTCGGCGACTTTGGGCCTCCTCGCCATCTTCGCCACGGGCCCCGTCACCATCCCGCTGTTGCTCGCAGCGGCAGGCCTGAGTCTGGCTGCCCTCGTCTCGCACGCGTCCGACCCGAAGCACAGATCCGCGCTCAAAGCGGGACTGACGCAGGGGAAGTTCGACGGTCAATTCTGGTCCAGTGCCGTCACCCTCGGGGGAGACAGCCTGGGAGCCCTACCTGGCGTGGGCGCGGTCGCGCAGGGCGTCAAAGGGATGACAGCTGCGACGCGGACCGGCATCACAGCCGGACAGGGTGCATCCACAAGCTTCCGAAGCGGGGCTCAGGCCCTCCGGACCAACACAACCGCTGCGATGCACGAGGTCAACGACGCTCCAAAGCCCTTACTGGACTGGGTGGTTCGACAGACAAACCCGGCCGTGGAAAGGCCATTGCACGTAGGTGTTTCAAGCACCGGTGTTCTGACCGCTGGCATCGGACTCACACCGGCCGAAGAGCATGACGCTGTGAAGAACACGGCGACCGGTGTCGATGGAGCGCGCCTGGCAGCCTCCGACGCCCCTGGTGCAGGCATCAACGCAGCCCGGACATGGGCTCAGCTGACCCGTTAGGAGTTTGAAGTGGCCTCTGCCACCGCTGTGGAGCCAGGGCTCGCCCCGCTGTGGTTCCGTCTACCCCCCGGGTTCGTCGACCTGGCCCCCGACGAGCTGCCCACGGTTCGCAATCAGGTCGTCGCGGACATCGCCAGCCTTTGTTCCGATCCGTCCGTACGAGATCAGCGGTTGCTGGAGACCGATCTGCTGCTGAACCTGCTGAGCGAGCTGCCGATGCAGGGAATCACCTATCTGGCTTTCGGTCTGCACACGGGTGGCGATGCCGGCTTTTCCACCTCCGTGCTCTCCATCGCCGACGTACCGACGAACGCTCCCACCAGCACCTTGGCCGCCGCTCAGTGTGCACTCGAAATGGTGCTGAACCCTCTGGGGAGCGTCGTCACCCGCGAACTGCTGGAAATCCCTTGCGGTAGTCCAGCGGCTCTCGTGACGTGTCTCTTACCGGAGCCGCCTACGGAAGTTCCGGGCCACAAAAGGGACGTTTTCCAAGCGCGTCTTGGCGTCGCCAGGCCGACCGGCCCACATGTGGTTGTCGTTGATCTCACCACCACAACGCTCGAGCTCGCGGATGAGTACGCGGAGATCCTGCGCGGCATCGGTCAGACCATCAGCTTCACCGATCCGACGCCACAGCGTGAAACGCACAACCGCAGCCGCATCTGGGAGGCACTTCAATGACGTCGCATACGACCGCGCCCATGACTGGAACCGCCTTCAGCCACCCAGCCACGGCAGCTGGCTATCGCAGGATTGTGCTCCGTCGTCGACTGTGGCTCGCCGGATTCATCTGCGCGCCGATCATTCTCGTATGGGTGGGCCAGCAAGGACTTGTGCCTGACACTGTGATCCCGCTGTACGGGGTCACGTTGCTGGTATGCCCGCTCCTTGTGCTGATCACGGTTCTGGCATTGGCGCACGCGCCCAGAATCGCCCGCATCCTTCAGTCCTACCCCTGGCACGCCTACCCCTGCACCTACCCGCCCGCGGCACAGCGACGTGCCTTCGCCGTCGCCATCACCGTCGCGCCGGGTCAGGAGGTCCGCCTTCAGACCACCCCCTACCGCCACAACCTCCAGCACAAGCACGACCCCCACCCCGGCGTCATCTGGTTCGCCGGTGACCCCCACTCCGGTGGTGTCGTCTCGCCCGTCGGTGGTCACGCCCCCCTCCGCGTCGCGGCCACCGCCCTCTGGGACAGGGACCCACAGCTCCCGCCGGCCGACGCGGTCGCCGAGCGGGCCGGGCTGGCGAAGGACGGGCGCTACGTACGGCGGTGGTTCTGAGCGCCGCGCCTAACCCCGGCTCCGCTTCAACCGGTACCGCTCCTTCTCCGACAACCCACCCCACACCCCGAACTTCTCGTCATGCGCCAGCGCGTACTCCAGGCACGCCACCCGCCCCTCGCACGCCCTGCACAGCTGTTTCGCCTCTCGCGTCGACGAGCCCGGGGCCGGGAAGAAGAAGTCCGGGCCCGTCTGCGCGCAGAGTGCTGTCTCCTGCCAGGAGAGTTCGTCATCGGTGATGGTGTTGATCGGCATGCGCACACGCTCTCCCGTGCCGATAAACACCGGATCAACGACGCATCAACAGGCCCGGATGCGACCGCGAGCCAGACCGACCGCCACCAGCCGCGCCGCTACTCCTGCGACGCCGCCTGCATCAGCGCGAACCTCGCGCCCGCCGGGTCCGCCAGGCTCGCGAAGCGGCCCACTCCCTCCGCCTCCACCACCGGCATGGTGACCCGGCCGCCCAGCTGTTCCGCCTTCGCCACCGCCGCGTCGCAGTCCTCGACCTCGAAGTACGGGAGCCAGTACGGGCCCTCCGTCTCCGGGGCGTCCTCCGGGACCGGGACCAGGCCGCCGAACATCGCCTCCGCGCCCTCGCCCGCCGGGTTGATCATGGTGTAGGTGCCGCTGCCGTCGGGGAACGGCATCGTCGTGGTCTCCCAGCCGAAGACCTTGTCGTAGAAGGCCAGGGCCGCGTCCGGGGCGGTGGTGTTGAGTTCGAGCCAGCACAGCGAGCCGGGGTCGTTCACCACATCCAGGCCCTTGTTCCGGCCCGGCTGCCAGCCGGCGAACCCGGCACCCGACGGATCGGTGAAGACCACCATGCGGCCGAGGTCGAAAACATCCATCGGCTCGAACATCACCGAGCCGCCGTTCTGCTGCACCGCCTGAGCGGTGGCGTCCGCGTCGGGTGTCTGGAAATAGACCGTCCAGCCGGGCGGGCTCTGCTCCAGGGGGACCTGCATGCCGCCGGCCGCGGTCTTGCCGTCCAGCTGGAACATTCCGTAACCGCCGGCCTCGGGACCCGCCGACTGGAAGGTCCATCCGAACAGGCCGCCGTAGAACGCGGTCGCCGCCTCGACGTCCGGGGTGCCGAGGTCGACCCAGTTCGGGGAGCCTGTGACGAAACGGGTGGTGAGCATGGTGCGCTCCTTCGTGGGGTCCCGTGGTCCTCTCGCCCGAGTCTGCTACCGATCCCGGGCCTCCGCACCCGAAGCGCACGTGAACTCCCTTGTGCCGAGGTCACCGCCTCGTGCAGGATTCCGGCCACGACGAGCAGAAAGGCCCGCGCCCGGTTGACGCCCCGCGCCGCCGCCCTCGGCCCGTGCGCCGCCGGACTCCCCGCGAGCCCGCGGACCGTCCGTACCGCCCTTGCCGAGGAGCACCACCGTGGCAGCCACCTCTCTCACCCCTTACGCCCGTCTCCCGCGGGCCCATGCGAGGCTGCCCGTGCTGCACAGCACGGTCGACGCCACCGGACGGGCGCACTGGCTGCTCGCCGGGCGCCCCGAGGCGCCGGTCGGCGCCTCGGACGACCACGGGGACGGCACCTCGGTCTGCGTTCCGTACGACGCGCTCGTCGTCACCGTGGACGGCGGCAGCGCCCACGCCATCGAGCTGAGCGCCGTGACCGCCCGGAACCCCCGGCTGGACGCGCTGCCGGACGGCGGGTTCGTGGTCGCCGACACCGCCCGGGTCCAGGTCTTCGACGCACTGGGCCGGGCGTCCTGGACCCTCGACCCCGGTGGCGACGTCGACCATGTGCTGACCGATGCGTCGGGCGCGCTGTGGACCGTACAGGGACCCGCCGTACGGCGGCTGTCACTCACGGGAGGAGTGCTCGGCGAGTTCGTGCCGCTGCCCGGGGCGGCCGGTACGGCGGACTGCCTCAGCCTGAACGTGGGAGCCCACACGGCCTGGGCCGGCACCCGCACCGGTCTGCTGGAGATCCGGGACGGGCAGCCGGTCACCGTGCGCACGGGTCCGGTGAAGGGCACGCACGGTCTCGCCGTCCACGGTGACCGTCTCGCTCTGCTCGGCGGCCACGGGTACGACCACTCCCGCCTGGTGATGTGCGTGCTCACCGAGACCGCCGCCGAGCCGGTGGCGTACGGAACGCTCGTCCTGCCCGACGGCGGCGAGCTCGGCCGGCGGCGGCTCGTGAACCGGGGTCCGCGGCTGTACGTGCAGTCGGAGCCGTACAGCGAGTGGTGCGTGCTGGACCTCGGCCACTGAGCCGGCCCGATCCGAACGGAAGACCCTAGTGGCTGTGGCCACCCGCCTCCGCCGCGCCCTTCGCGCCCGTCGGGTGGTGCGGTTCGTACCCGGGGATCGTGCCGTCCGCCTTCGCCACCAGGAACAGCCCGGCCATGCCCATGTCCGAATGGCTCTGCACATGGCAGTGGTACATCCAGGCGCCGGCGCCGACGTTCTCGCCCGCGATGATCTGGAATCCGAAGGAGTCCGCCGGGCCGGTGATCTTGTTGTCGATCACCCGGCTGACGTCCGCCGGACCCTCGAGCAGGCCCGTCCTGTTGTCCGCCCAGCGATGACCGTGCATATGGAACGTGTGGTAGAACTCGCCGTGCGTGATCATGATGATCTCGACCCGGTCGCCCACGGTGGCCTGGAAGTTGGGGCTCGCGTTGGCCGGCTTGTTGTTGATCAGCATGTCGTTGAAGACGATCGTGAACTGCTTGTCCGGGAGGATGTCGCCCTTCCGGCGCACGACGACCGGGCCGTAGAGCCCTTTGCGGATCCCTCCCGTGCCGTGGTCGGTACCCACCACATGGTCGTGGTAGTGCCAGTAACCGGCGCTGCCGGGGCGCCAGGTGCCGTCGGCCCGCTTGCCCGGGAGGTGCGTGCGCCAGGTGTAGGTGCGGGTGGCGCCCGGTTCGACATGGCTCTTGCTGAGCTTGGTGCCGTCGTTGGCGATGTCGTAGTCGACACCGTGGGCGTGCAGGCTGACCGGTACGTCCATGGTGTTCTCGAACTCGATGTGCAGCGTGTCGCCTTCGTTGAGTTCGATCAGCGGGCCGGGGATGGACGCTTTGCCCTTCTCCAGGCCGTAGCCCATCTGACCGTCCGGCAACTTCTCGGCGTACAGCTTCATATGGCGCACGATGCCGCCGGCGGGTGCGGTTCTCGCCGCGCCCGCGGCCGTCGGTGCGCTGGTGGCGGTCGGTGCGGAGGCGAGAGACAACGATGTCGCCCCGGTGGCCGCGACGGCGCCTCCCGCCAGGAGCCGCCTGTTGAAGCTCCGTCTGTCCATGCCGAACTCCCCATGTCTGTCGCGGAGGTTGACGGGGCGTGTGTGACCCCGGGGACGGCCACACGGTAGCCGGGTGATCTTCGTTTATCCACACTCAGGACAAAGTTCGTGCCACTCCGGTCGTATCTATTGGCGAACCACGAAAAGAGGTCTAGTTTCCGAGGCTGTTGTTGTGACCAAAGAGGGGTGGGTGACCACATGCAGCGCACACCACACAGGTCCAGGTCCCGAAGAAGCGCTCTGGCCGCGGTACTTGGGGCCGGCGCACTGACCGTGTCGCTACTGGGCGGAGGGAATGTCGCGGCGGCCAAACCGTACCCGGAACCGCCGTCGACAACGTTGTCCCTGCCGTCGCCTCCCGGCGGCCAGAATGTGCGGGTCCTGGTCTTCCACGGCTCGGCGACCGAGGAGTCGCCGGTCGTCAACGCCGGTATCGCGGCCATCGAGAACATCGGCCTCACCGGTCCCGCGGCCGGCCGGTTCAAGACCGAGGCCACGGACGATGCTTCCGTGTTCACCAATGCCACCAAGCTCGGACGGTTCAACGCCGTCGTCTTCCTGACGGGAGGCGGCGATGTGCTCGATCCCGAGCAGGAGGCAGGGCTGGAGTCCTATCTGGAGGCGGGCGGCGGCTTCCTCGGTATCCATGACGCGGCGCGGACCGAGCCGTACTCCGACTGGTTCACCGGGCTGATCGGTGCCCGTCCCACGGGTGCGGCGAGCTCGGTCCAGCGGGCCGTCGTGGAGGTCGGCGACCGTAAGCATCCGGCCACCACGTCGCTGCCGTTGCAGTGGAAGCGGCCGGACAAGTGGTTCAACTGGTCGGCGAATCCCTCCGGCAGTGTCCACACCGTGGCGCGCCTCAAGGAGAGTTCGTTCACTCCGGCGGCCGGCGCCAACGGCTGGGACCACCCCATCTCGTGGTGCCGCGACTACGACGGCGGCCGTTCCTTCTACACCGGCATGGGCGGTACGGCCGAGAGCTTCGCCGAGGTCGACTTCCGCGACCATCTGCGCGGCGCCCTCGCCTGGACGAGCCGTATCTCGCGCGCCGACTGCAAGGCGACCATCACCTCCAACTACACGGCGCAGCGGGTCACTCAGCCCAACCAGCCCGGGCAGAACGACCAGATCGGTGAGCCGCACGGACTGGTGACGGCTCCCGACGGGCGCGTGTTCTACATCGGCCGCGGCGGTGCGGACTCCAGCAAGCCCGTCATCACCGACTGGAACAACCCCGACATGGGCAAGGGCCAGGGCGAGATCCACGTCTACGACCCCGCGACCAAGAAGGTCACCCTGGCCGGTTCGCTCACCGTCTTCGGCAACAAGGGGGGCGGCGACGAGCTGATCAAGGTCGAGGAGGGCCTGCTCGGCATCGAGCTCGACCCCGACTTCCGGACCAACGGCTGGGTGTATCTGCACTACACCCCGCACTCGCAGATCAACCGCGAGACGCACATGGCCGAGCGCCGGGTCTCCCGCTTCACCCTGGATCCCGCGACCAACAAGCTGGACATGGCCAGTGAGAAGGTCCTGCTCAAGTGGCCGGTGCAGATCCACAGCTGCTGCCACGCGGGTGGCGGACTGGCCTGGGACTCGAAGCAGAACCTCTACATCGCGACGGGTGACAACAACTCGTCCGGCTTCAGCGGCGGTTACTCGGGCAACAACCCGCAGCCCAACTTCAAGGGTGTCTCGTTCGCCGACGCGCGCCGCACGGCGGGCAACACGAACAACCTCAACGGGAAGATCCTGCGGATCCACCCGGAGGACGACGGCACCTACACGCTCCCCGCGGGCAACCTCTTCACCGGTCAGGAGCCGGACGAGGGCGGCGGCAAGACCCGCGGCGAGATCTATGTGATGGGCGTCCGCAACCCAGCGCGCATCTTCGTCGACAAGACGACCGACACCCTGTACGCGGGCTGGGTCGGCCCGGACGCCGGCGCGCCGTCGACGACCTGGGGCCCCGCCAAGTACGACACCTTCTCCGCCATCACCAAGGCGGGCAACCACGGGTGGCCGTACTGCATGGGCAACAAGCAGCCCTACCGCGACCGCAATCTGCCCGACCCGAACCAGCCGCTCGGCTGGTACAACTGCGACGCGCCGAAGAACGAGTCGCCGAACAACGACGGTTTGGTGAATCTGCCTCCCGTCACCTCCAACACCATCTGGTACTCGCCGCAGGGCGGTGGCGTGGACTACCCGCGCGACGCCAACGGCATCCCGAGCTACAAGACGGAGGAGCAGAAGCTGCTCATGCCGTGGCTCAAGGGCGGCGGCCAGGCGACCATGAACGGCCCGGTCTACCGCTACGACGCGGCGAGCACCGGTACCGAGAAGTGGCCGGCGTACTGGGACGGCAAGTGGTTCGTCGGTGACTTCTACGACGGCGACCAGCCGCGGCACGCGGTCCTCACCGACCCGAAGACGGTCGGCAAGGGCGGCATCCCGGTCCACGCCGAATCCCTGAAGAAGATCATCCCGGTCGGCAACGGCGGCATCCGCAACCTCATGGACTGGAAGTTCGCCCCCGACGGTTCGCTCTACGTCCTCGACTACGGACGCGGGTTCTTCACCTCGGACGCCCAGTCGGCGCTGTGGCGCGTGACGTACAAGGGCGGCGAGGCGACACCGTCCGCCGACAAGCTGGCACGGAAGGCGGCACAGTGAGATTCGTCAGACACCGGACAGCGAGCCTGTGGACGGCCCTGCTGGCGTCCGTGGCCATGGTCGTCGGACTGATGTCCGCGGCCGCCTACGGGCAGACCGACGACCGGGAGGCGGCCCAGGTTCTCACCTGGACCGCGGGTGACCCGATCGACCGCTATCTCTCCTTCCCCACCACGGCGGTGGCGGGGGCGACGACGATCGTGTTCGAGAACAGCAAGGCCACCGGGAACACCACCGGGATGCCGCACACGCTGACCTTCGACGTCTCGGACCCCGAGTACAACAACGACGTACCGCTGAACATCCTCGCCAACCCCAATGACGACCAGGGCGGCAAGCACACCGCCGAGGTCACCCTGACCCCCGGCCGGTACCTCTTCCACTGCACCATTCCGGGCCACGGTTCGATGCAGGGGATCCTGACCGTCACCGAGGGCACCGGCGAGGACACCACGGCGCCCGAGACGACCGTGAAGGTCGACGGCGACAAGAACTCCGCGGGCGCGTACATCGGTCAGGCCACCGTGACGGTGGCGGCGACCGACGCGGGCTCCGGGGTGGACAAGATCGAGTACGCGGTCGGGGCCGACGGTCCCTGGCAGGCGTACACCAACCCGGTCGTCGTGAACGAGGTCGGTACGCACAAGATCCGGTACCGGGCCACCGACAAGGCCGGCAATGTCGCCGCGGAGAAGGCGGCCGACTTCTCGGTCGTCGCCCCGCCGACGGACGACAAGACCCCGCCGGAGACCTCGGCGACGGTGGCCGGTGAGAAGAACGAACAGGGCCAGTACCTCGACATGGCCACGGTCACCGTGACCGCGTCCGACACCGGATCGGGCGTCAACACCATCGAGTACGCCATCGGCGCCGCCGGGGCCTGGCAGCCCTACACGGCTCCGGTGATGGTGCACGCGGTCGGTACCCACACGGTCCGCTTCAAGGCGACCGACAAGGCCGGAAACGCGGCCGCGGAGAAGTCCGTGCAGTTCACCGTGGTCGCGCCACCGGTCGTGGACAAGACCCCGCCGCAGACCTCGGCCGGGGTGACGGGTGAGAAGAACTCCGACGGCGCGTATGTCACCAGCGCCAAGGTGACCGTCACCGCGACGGACACCGGTGAGGGCGCGTCGGGTGTCGAGAAGGTCGAGTACTCCCTCGACGGAGGCCCGTACCTCGCCTACACCGCTCCGGTGCTCGTCGACCGGGTGGGCTTCCACACCGTTCTGCACCGGGCGACCGACAAGGCCGGCAACACCTCGGCCGCGCAGAAGGTGTCGTTCACGGTCGCGGAGGGCGGTGGCGTTCCGGCGCCCAACTGCCCGGAGTGGGACGAGCGGTTGACCGTGATCGTCGGCACGGTCGACACGGGCATCCCCAACCGTATGACCCGCAGCCGCTGCACGATCAACGAACTGATCGAGGACGAGAAGGACTGGTCCTCTCACGCGCTGTTCCTCAAGCACGTGGACCAGGTCGTCGACAAACTGCTCGCCGACAATGTGATCGACCAGCGCGAGCACAAGAAGATCTACAAGGCGGCCAAGCAGTCCGGTATCGGCAAGCCGGGCCAGAACACCGGCTACAAGGATCTGTTCGACGGCACCCAGAGCACGTTCGGCAAATGGCAGCACGTGGGCGGCGGTTCGTTCTCGCTCAGCGGTGACGGCGCCATGACCAGCAGCACCACCGTGCCGGGCATGGGCATGTTGTGGTTCCCGCAGCGGCAGTACGGCGACTTCTCGCTCAAGCTCCAGTGGCGGGACGACGCACCGGGCACCGGCAACGCCAACGGCGGTGTCTTCGTGCGCTTCCCGAACGTCCACGACAACCCAGAGGAGTCGCGCCCGGAGTGGGTCGCGATCAAGTACGGACATGAGATCCAGGTCCTGGACCGGCCCGACGGCGACATGTACAAGTCGGGTTCGATCTACGGCTTCGACCGTGTCGGCCTGGCCGGTGCGGGTGTGACGCCGAAGGGCACCTGGAACGACTACGAGATCCGCGTGGTCGGCCAGCACTACTCGGTCTTCCGCAACGGTGTCCTCATCAACGAGTTCGAGAACACCGGCGGCCAGGACTTCGTCCCGCCGCGCGGCGACGACCCCGGCACGGACGGCCGCCGGTACGCGTCGGGCTACATCGGACTCCAGGTCCACGGCACGACGGATGTCATCTCCTACCGCAACATCCGGATCCAGGAGCTCTAGGGTCTTTCGTTCGGATCAGGGCAGGCCCTGCGCGTGTCCTGGCCCCGACGCTCCTGTGGACGGCAACGGCCCCCTCCCGCACACCGGGAGGGGGCCCTCGTCATTGCGGCGTCATTCCGGCTTCTTCGCCCGGCTGGGCTGCACCCGCTTCGGCTCGCCCGGCATCTTCGGGTACTCCGGCGGGTACGGCAGATCGCCGAGGCCGTGCTCCGCCTCGTCCTTGTTCGCCGCCTCCAGCAGGGTCTCCAGGCTGAACCGGTGGTCGTCCATGTCGGCGTGGACGTCGCCGACCTCGGCGTACCGGCCGGGCATCGTCATGATGTCGAAGTCCTCGGGCCTGGCGTCGTCGACCTCCTCCCAGCGCAGCGGGGCGGAGACGGGTGCGTGCGGCCGGGGCCGTACGGAGTAGGCGGAGGCGATGGTGCGGTCCCGCGCCGTCTGGTTGTAGTCGACGAAGATGCGCGCGCCGCGCTCCTCCTTCCACCACTTGATGGTCACCCGGTCGGGCATACGGCGCTCCAGCAGCCGGCCGGCCGCGATGGCGGAACGGCGGACCTGGGTGAAGGTCCAGCGCGGTTCGATCGGCACGAAGACATGGATGCCGCGGCCGCCGGACGTCTTGGGCCAGCCGCGCAGTCCCATCTCGTCGAGGACGGCCCGCAGCTCGTGGGCGGCCCGGACGGCGTCCGCGTAGTCGGTGCCCGGCTGCGGGTCGAGGTCGATGCGCAGCTCGTCGGGGTGGTCGGTGTCGTCGCGGCGCACGGGCCAGGGGTGGAAGGTGACGGCGCCGAGGTTGGCGGCCCAGATGACGGCCGCGGGTTCCGTCGGGCACATCTCGTCGGCCGACCGGCCGCTGGGGAAGGTGATGTGGGCCGTCGGGATCCAGTCGGGGAGGTATTTGGGCGCGCGCTTCTGGAAGAACGATTCGCCGGTCACCCCGTCGGGGTAGCGCTCGAGGGTGGTGGGCCGGTTCCGCAGGGCCCGGGTGATGCCGTCACCGACGGCCAGGTAGTAGCGGACCATGTCCAGCTTCGTGTAACCGTGCTCCGGGAAGTAGACCTTGTCGGGATTGGACACGCGTACGGTCCGCTCCCCCACTTCCAGTTCCACCGCTCCGGCCATGCCCGTCAGCGTAGGCCGTGCCGAGTTCCCCCGCATACCGGACAATCGCGATATGGATCTGCCGGTCATGCCGCCCGTGAAGCCGATGCTCGCCAAGTCCGTGAAGAAGATCCCGCCCGGTATGCAGTACGAGGCCAAGTGGGACGGCTTCCGTGCGATCGTCCACCGGGACGGGGACGAGCTGGTGATCGGCTCCCGTACGGGCAAGCCGCTCACCCGCTACTTCCCGGAACTCGCCGCCGATCTGGCGGCCCAGCTCCCCGACCGCTGTGTGGTGGACGGGGAGATCGTCATCGCCCACGAGGGCCGGCTGGACTTCGACAAGCTCACCGAGCGCATTCATCCTGCCGACTCCCGGGTGCGGATGCTCGCCGAGCAGACACCCGCCAGTTTCGTGGCCTTCGATCTGCTCGCTCTGGGTGACGAGGCCCTGTTGGACGCCCCGCTGTCGCTGCGGCGCACGACGCTGGCCGCCGCTCTGTCGGACGCGGCGCCACCCGTTCATCTCGCGCCCGCGACCACCGATGTGGAGCTGGCCCAGCAGTGGTTCGAGCAGTACGAGGGCGCCGGGCTCGACGGGGTGGTGGCCAAACCGCTGGATGTGCCGTACCGCCCCGACGCCCGCCTGATGTTCAAGATCAAGCACGAGCGCACGGCCGATGCCGTGGTCGCGGGCTACCGGCTCCACAAGAGCGGGCCGGTGGTGGGGTCGCTGCTGCTCGGTCTGTACGACGACTCGGGCGCCCTCCAGCACGTCGGCGTCTGCGCCGCCTTCTCCATGCAGCGGCGCGCGGAGCTGATCGAGGAGCTGGCGCCGCTGCTCATGGACTCCCCGGAGGGGCATCCGTGGGCGGCCTGGGCCGAGGAGGCCGCCCACGAGGGAGCCCGGCTGCCCGGCGCGCAGAGCCGCTGGACGGGCAAGAAGGATCTGTCATGGGTGGCTGTGCGACCGGAGCGGGTGGTCGAGGTCGCCTACGACCACATGGAGGGCGACCGCTTCCGGCACACGGCGCAGTTCCGCCGCTGGCGGCCGGACCGCGAACCGGCCTCCTGCACATACACCCAGTTGGAGGAACCGGTGTCGTACGACCTCGCCGAGGTGCTGTCACCCCGGGAGGGGTGAGCAGGGACCGTCGCCCGGGCTGCCGCTCGGCGACGGTTCCGGGGGCGGTGATTCGGGGGCTGAGGGCTGGGGCGAAGGTGTCGGATCGGGCGAGGGGCAGGGCGACGGGTCGGAAGGTGTCGGGCTCGGATCCGGCGACGGGGTGGGGGTCGGGGTCGGGTCCGGCGAGGGGCTCGGATCCGGCGAACCGGTCGGCGGCGGCGAGCTGGGACCGCCGGGCGGCCACGGTCCTGGAGGCCGGCCGGGAGTCGGGCGGGGCCGGACGGTGGGCGTCGGCGTGGGCGTGGGACCGACGACGATCCCTCCGCCGCTCCCGTTCCCCTTGCCGACGGGGCGCGCGGCAGGAGTCCTGCCGCCCGCACCCGGGCTCCCGGGCAGGACACCCGTGCCGTCCGGTACGGGGTGGGCGCCGGACCTGTAGAAGTCCAGCCAGGCCAGGACCGTGCGCAGATACGCCCGCGAGTGGTTGTAGCCGAGAATCGCCCGGTCCAGATCCGCGGGCACCGTCAGATCGCGGTCGCCGGCGCACAGATAACGTCCGGCGGCGAGCGCCGCGTCGTGGATGTTGCCCGGATCCCTGCGTCCGTCGCCGTTGGCGTCCTGTCCCCAGCGCGCCCAGGTGGAGGGGATGAACTGCATGGGCCCCACCGCCCGGTCGTAGCGCCGGTCGCCGTCGTACGCGCCCCCGTCGGTGTCCCTGATGGTGGCGAAGCCGTTGCCGTCGAGGACCGGTCCGAGGATCGGCGAGAGCGTGGTGCCCGAGGCGTCCACCCGCCCGCCGCGCGCCTGACCGGACTCGACCTTGCCGATCGCCGCCAGCAGTTGCCACGGCAGGCGGCAGCCCGGATCGGTGCGGGCGATCACTGTCTGCGCGCGGCGGTAGGCGGCGAGGACCGTCGCGGGGATGCCCGACTCGGTCCGCACGGCGCCGGTCAGGATGCCTCCGTCCGGCCGGCCCGGCCGGACGGGCCCGGGCGGCGTACGGAGAGGCGGCAGTTCGGTGTGGTACGAGTCGTCGTTGGGCGGCTCGGCCCATGTTCCGTACTCGGCCTCGGAGTTGGTCTCTGCGGAGGGCTTCTCGGGAACGGTTCCGGGTGCCTGGGAGGCGGTCAGCGCGGCCATCGCCGCCACCGCGGCGACACTGCCGGCGACTCGCTTGCGGGCGCGCGCACCGCGCGGGCGCCTCATGCCCCCTCCCCGAAGGTGTCGAGTGCGGCCAGGCGCCAGGTGCCGTCGGAGCGGACGGCGTCGACGGCGAGCATGGCGGCCGCGTAGGTCGTCTCGCCCTTCGTCGCGGTGCGGGTGTTGCTCTGGTCGGCGAAGACCAGCACCCGGGCCCGGTCGCCGTCGATCAGTTCCACGCCGCTCTCGGTGACGGTGGTGGTGAGGACGAGCTTCTGACGGGGCCCTTCCTTGCGTACGGCAGCGAGCATGGCGGCATGCTGCGCGACGGCCTTGCCGGTCAGATGCTCCTTCACGGCCCGGTCGAGGGCGCCGGAATCCGCGAAGTTGTAGGAGAACAGCGCCTCGACCGCCGCCGTCACCCGGCCTTTCAGCTCGCTCGTGCGCGCGGTGTCGGCCAGGGCGGCGTTGCGTACGGCGGGCTCGTCGCGCAGGTCGGACGCCTGAGTACCGGCGAAGGCGGCGAAGCCTCCCGACAGGACGATGAGGGCGCACAGCACGGCGAGCAGCCGACTGCCGCGGGCCGCCGCCGGCTTCACGTCGGCGAGCTCCTGCGGTGCGACGGGGCCGCGTTCGCGTACGGCCGGCCGCCGCGACAGGACTCCGGCCTTCGCGGTCGCCGTCGCCGTCGCCGTCGCCGTCGCGGGACGGTCGGGGGTCAGCGTGTCGCCGGGCGCGGTGCCGGGGCGGCCCGTGCTCGCCAGCCGCCTGCGGCGGTTGATCAGATGGCGGGTTGTCGACATGTCCGGTGTCCTCTCGTCACTCGGCCGCGGTATTGCCGACGGGTGCCTGGCCGAGGGCGCTGAGCTTCCAGCCCTCGGGCGTACGGGTGAGCTCGCCGAGCATCCGGCTCTCCTTCCGCGCGGGTTTGCCGGTGGGGGCGGTGACCGTGATCCGCAAAGCGACCAGCACGCTCGCCCGCCCCGCGCGGTCGTCGAGTTCGGTGACCGCGCCGGACAACACCTGGGCGCTCGTGACCGTCCTGGCCTGCTGGATCTGCTTCTCGAACTGGCTCCGGCCGTCGGTGAGTTGTTTGCGCAGCTCTCCCGTGGCCGAGTCCTCCCAGGAGTCGAGGCCCCCGTCGACGTCGCGGTGGTCGAGGGTGTTGAGATTGAGCACCGCCTGCTCCCCCGCGGTCAGGACCCGGTCCCGTTCCCTGGCGTACGCGGCGGAGTCGTCGTGCGCGGCGTCGTACCAGGACCAGCCGCCCCAGCCCGCGAACCCCGCCGCGACGACCGTCAGCGCGAGCGCCGCGGCGAGCAGCGGATTCCTCGTCGTCCCTGCCATGGTCCTGTCCCTCCCTATCGGGATGCGATGTCGACGATCTGCCAGCGTCCGCCGCGCAGTTCCGCGGTGACGGACAGCTGGGCGGCGGCGGTGGCCGGCGGCTTGCCGCGGCGCTCGGCGACCTGGTCGAGGAAGACCAGGAGGTGGGCGCTGTGGCCGGTCAGCCGGGTGACCCCGGCCCGTACGACATGGGTGGTGAGCGTCAGCTTCTGCTCGGCCGCCCGTTTCTCGACCTGACCGAAGAGCTCTCCGTACTGGCGGGCGGCTTTCCCGGCGAGGAGGCTTCGGGCGGCCTGCCGGGTCGACTCCGTGCCGGCCGGTGTGTAGGAGAAGACCTGGGTGAGCGCGGTGCTGACGTCCTCGATCACCTCGGTGGTGGCCGCGGTGTCGGTCAGCGCGCGGTTGCGGGCGGCGGGTGTGTCGTTCAGCCGCGCCGTGGCGAACAGGAAAGCGGCGCCGCCGAGAACCAGCGCGATCAGGAGGGCCATGGCGGCGAGGGTGCGGCGGCGGAACGGGGGGCGGTCCGGGCCCACTTCGGGTCGCGTACCCTTCCGCGGTTCCGGCCCCGGTTCCGGACGCTGCTCCGGCCTCACGCCATGCGGGGCCTTCTCCGCCTGGGGCCTCGGCCTCGCTCCCGTCACTTCTTCCGCTTCCACCTCTGCCGCCTCGCTGTTCATGCGCCACCCACCGGGACCGCTCTCAGCGACTGGACCTTCCAGCCGTCCGGGGTGCGGGCGAGAACGGCCTCCAGCCGTTTGCGCTCGCTGCCGGCCGTGGTACCTGCCGTGGCCCCATCCCCGGGGGGCCGTTCGACGCGGACGGTCGCGATCAGTTCGGCGGTACCCGCGCGGGTGTCGAGGGCGGTGAGCGCCGCGTCGGTGACCGTGGCACGGGCGGTGGCGCCCTTCCGCGCCTTCACCCGCTTCAACTCGTCGTGGAGCGGCCCGGTCGAGGCGTCGAGCCACTGCCTCCGCCCCGCGGCCGGGTCCTCGGCGTCGAAGCTGGTGAGCCGGACGATGCGCTCCTTGCCGTCCGCCAGCACCTCGTCACGGGAGGTGGCGTGGGTGAGGAAGTCGTCGCCGCGCGCCTGCCCGTACGACCAGGCGGAGACGGCGCAGAACAGGACGGCCAGGACAGCCGCGGTCCCCCGCACCACGCGACTGCGCTGCTCCGCGAAGAGCCTCCTCGTCCTAGTCACTGCCCGCCTCCAGGTCATCGCCCGCCTCCAGTCCGAGAAGGCCGCCGAGACCGCGCGGGATGCCCGCGACCGACGGCAGTCCGAGCAGTCCCGGCAGCCGTTCTGCCGCGGCGGAGGCTGTGTTGTCTCCGTCGGCTCCGCCGGTCCCGGCGGCCGGCGGAAGCAGGGAGCCGGGGACCGCGGGGTCGGGCACCGGGCCGCCGCCGGGGGCGTTCGCGCTGCCGCGGACGTTCACACCGCTGCCGGCCGGTGCGGTGCAGCGGGCCTTGGTGTTGAGTGCTGCGGCGGGCGAGGTGTCGACGCCGTTGCGATAGGTGGTCCCGCCGTACCCGGCGGTGCACGGCAGGGGTTCGAAGAACGTCACCGCCATCCCGAAGCGCGCCCCCTGGCCCGTGATCGCGGTCGATCCGGCGGCGGCCACGGCGGGCAGCTGGACCAGCAGTTCCTCGATGCCACGCTGCCGGGTGACCGCGACCTGGGAGGTGGTGAGCAGATTGGCGACCACCACCCCGAGAGCCGGGTCGAGATCGCGCAGGAGGCCGCTGATCTGGCCGGCAGCGTCGGGCGCCGCGGCGATGAGGCGCCGCAGATCGGCGTCGGACCCCTTCAGCTGTCCGGCGAGCTCCTTCGCCCCCGTCGCAAAGGACTTGAGGGCCCGCCCCTGCTCGGTCTGCGTACGGAGCACGGTCTCGCTGTCGATCATCAGCCGCGTGGTGACCGGGAGCGCCCGGTCGGCGGCGCGGACGAAGTCGTCGCCGCTGTCCAGCAGCACCTGGAGGTCGTCGCCGCGTCCGCTCAGCGCGGCACCGAACTCGTCCACGACGGTGCGCAGCGACTCCGGGTCGATGGAGGAGGCCAGGGCGTCGACGCTGGTGAGGACATCGGTGACGGGCGCGGGAACGCGGGTGTCGCGTTGCGCGACGACCGCGCCGTCCCGCAGGTACGGTCCCGCGTTGTTCCTCGGCCGCAGATCGATGTACTGCTCGCCGACGGCCGACAGGCCGGCGACGACGGCTTCCAGGTCGGCGGGTATGGGCGGTGCCGAGTCCTTGATGCGGAGTTCGGCCTCGACCCCCTCCTCGCGCAGCTCGATGGGTCCGACCCTCCCCACCGACACACCGCGGTAGGTGACGTCGGAGTGGGTGAAGAGGCCGCCGGTATGCGGAAGTTGGACACGCACGGTGTAGTAATCCTGCAGTCCCGCGTACCGGCCGAGGTCGGCGTAGCGGATGCCGACGAAGCCGAGCACGAGGACGGCGACGACCAGGAAGGCCACGTTCTTGAGGCGCGTGGCGGTGGTGAGCATCAGCGGCCCCCTTCCGCGGTCGTGGCGGGGCTCGTCGGGGCAGGTGCCGTCGTGACGGGCGGAAGGGGCAGTGGGAGTGTCGCGTCGCGGCCCCTTCGCGCGGGCGCCTGAGCTCCGGGCGGCGTGAGCTCGGGGATGATCTGCGTGCCGGGTACCGCCGCCACGTTCAGATAGACGTTGAGGTAGTCGCCCTTCACCCCGCGCAGGACCTCGTCGGTGAACGGATAGGTCACCAGCACCTGGAGCGAGTCGGGCAGGGCCTTCCCGGAGTCGGCGAGCGCCTTCAGCGTCGGTCCGAGGGCTTTGAGGTCGGCGATCGTGTCGGCCTTGCTCCGTTCGACGGTGTCGACGGCGACGTCGGACAGGGTGCCCAGTGCGCGCAGCATGGTGAGGAGGGAGCCGCGCTGCTGCTCCAGCACGGACAGGCCGGGGCTCAGTCCGGTGAGCACCCGGCCGACCTGCTGTTTGCGGGTCGCGAGGGTGGCGGCGAGCCGGTTGACGCCGTCGAGAGCGGCGGTGATGTTGCCCTTGTTCCTGTCGAGGCTCGTCACCAGGGTGTCGATCCGCTTGAGCACGGAGGCGACCTGGGGTTCACGCCCGCCGAGGGCCTTGTTGAGCTCGGTGGCGATGGTCTTGATCTGATGGATGCCGCCGCCGTTGAGCAGCAGCGACAGCGCTCCGAAGACCTCTTCGACCTCGGGGTTGCGGTTGGTGCGGGCGATCGGGATGGCCGCGCCGTCCGCGAGGGGACCCGCCGCCGCGCGGGTGCCCGCCGCCGTCCGGGTTCTGGCGGGCGGGGGTGAGAGCTGGATGTACTTCTCACCGAGGAGGCTGGACTGTTCCAGGTGGGCGTAGGCGTCGGCGGGCAGCTTCACGTCGCCGTTGATGCGCATGGTGACCTTGGCGGACCAGTCCCGGGAGCTGAGGGTGATCCCGGTGACCCGGCCGACGGCGACGTCGTTCACCTTGACCGCTGACTGCGGCACCAGGCTGAGGACGTCATCGAACTCCGCGGTGATGTCGTACGGATGGCTTCCGAGATCGGCGCCGCCGGGCAGCGGCAGCTGCTCGATGCCCGACAGCTCGGGCATCGAGCAGCCGGATACGGTGAGCCCGAGGGCCAGGGCGAGTGCGGTCGACGCGGCCGCTGTGCGGGGGCTTCTCACCGGGAGGCCCCCCGACGCTTGTCCGGGGTGCCGTAGACGGTGCCGACGGGCGGCAGCGGCAGACCCGGCAGGGTCTTCTGCCGGTTCGGCGCCACGGGAACCAGGCCCGCCAGTGGATTCGTACCGTCGGGGGTGACGAGATCGCCGCCGAAGCTGAGTTCGTTGATGTCGGCGCGGCCGTTGATGGTGCGGTGGACCGGGTCGTACGCGGCCATCAGATTGCCGGCGGCGAGGGGGGCGGTGTCCATCGCCTCGGCGAGCGAGGCGCGCTGGTCGACCAGGATCCGGGTCAGCGGTACGAGGGCGTCGACGTTCTTCTGGAGCCCGCCGCGGTTCTCCTTGATGAAGCCCTTCACCACGCCGAGCGCCTTGCCGAGTTCCTTGAGAGCGGCCGACAGGTTCTCCTTGTCGTCGGCCAGGAAGCCCGTGACGGTGGCGAGTTGCTGTTCGGCCTTGGCCACCGTGCCGTCGTTCTTCTTGAGCATGGCGGTGAAGGACTGAAGGTGTTCCAGGGTGCCGAAGAGGTCGCCGCTGCTGTTGTCGAGCGTTCGTGCCGCCTTGCCGAACTGTGCGACGGAATCGCCGATCGCCTTTCCGTTGCCGTCCAGGTTGGCGGCGCCGGTGTCGAAGAGACGCGCGAGCGCGCCGTCGGCGTTCGCGCCCTTGGGCCCGAGTGCGGTGCTGAGTTCGGTGATCGACGCGTAGAGCTGGTCGACCTCCAGTGGCATGGCGTTGCGCTCTGCGGGCAGGACCGCTCCGTCCTCGAGCCGTGCGCCGCCGCGGTAGGCGGGGGCCAGCTGGATGTAGCGGTCGGCGACGACGCTCGGGGCCACGACGACGGCGTGGGCGTTCGCGGGGACCTCGACGTCGCGGTCGAGCAGCAGTGTCACCCGCACCTGGTCGCCCATCGGTTTCACGGTGTCGACCGTGCCGACCTTGACCCCGAGGACTCGCAGGTCGGAGCCCTCGTAGACACCGGTGGCCCGGCTGAAGTAGGCGGTGACGCGGGTGGATTGGGCTTCCTTCAGGGCCATCGCCCCGGACGCTCCCGCGACGGCGACCACCGCGAGCCCGGCGGTGATCCCGACGATCCGGCGGAGGTTCATGAGGCACCGCCTGAGGGCTTGGGCGGCATGCATCCGGTCGTGGGAGGCGTGCCGGGGGGCAGATAGTTACGCGGAACGAGTCCGCAGAGGTAGTTGTCGAACCAGCGCCCGCTGCCGAGGGTGTTGCCGACGAGCCGGTAGTACGGCCCGGCGAGCGCGAGGGTCCGGTCGAGGCTCGTGCGGTTCTTCAGGAGTACGCCGGTGACCTTGCTCAACGCGGCCAGGGTGGGGGCCAGTTGCTGTCGGTTGTCCTCGACCAGCCCGGACAGCTGGATGCCGAGGTTCTTGGTGCCGGTGAGCAGGAGATGGATCGCGTCGCGCCGGGCCTGGATCTCACCGAGCAGCAGACTGCCGTCCTCCAGCAGCATCTCGAAGCTGCTCTTCTTGCCGTCCAGCGTGCGCGACAGTTGTCTGCTGCTCTGGAGGAGCGCGGCGAGCTGGGCATCGCGCTGGGAGACGGAGCGGGAGAGTGCGGAGAGCCCGTTCGCAGCGGTGCGCACGTTCGGCGGCGAGTTCTTGAAGGTCGCGGAGATCGTCTCGAAGCTCTTGGCGAGCTGCGCGGTGTCGATCTTCCCGATGGTCTCGCCCAGTCCGTTGAAGGCCTGGGTGACGTCGTACGGGGAGGTGGTGCGGCTCGCGGGGATGCGCTCGGACGGGTTCTGGCCGGTGGTGCCGAGCGGATCGACGGCCAGGTACTTCTGCCCGAGCAGCGTCTTGATGGCGATGGCCACGGTGCTGGCGTTGCCGATCCAGGCGTCCTCGACCCGGAAGCGGACGGCCACCTTGTCGCCGTCGAGGCCGACGGAGGCGACCTCGCCGACCTTCACCCCCGCGATGCGCACCTCGTCGCCGTCCGTGAGTCCGGCCGCCTCGGTGAACTCCGCCGTGTAGGTGGTGCCGCCTCCGACGAGGGGCAGGGAGTCGGCGCGGAAGGCCGCGAAGCCGAGCAGCACGAGGACGAGGAGTCCGACGAGGCCGACGGCGACCGGGTTGCGTTCCCTGATGGGCTTGATACGGCCGGGCATGGTCATCCTCATCCCTGGCACCTCGGTTCGGTGATCCCGATGCCCGTGGGCGGCGTGCTGCCGTCCGAAGTGGTGACGCCGCTGACCTTCGCCTCGCAGAGATAGAGGTTGAGCCAGGACCCGTACGAGGCGAGCCGGGTGAGGGCCTGCATCTTGGCGGGCGTCTTCTGCAGGAAGTTCTCGATGGCGGGGCTGTTCTCGCCCAACTGCCGGGAGAGACGGCCGAGTTCTCGGATGTCGTTCTTGAGCGGCGCGCGGCCGTCCGTCAGCAGGTCCGCGGTGACGGTGGTGAGTCCGCCCATGGCGACCACGGCCTCGCCGAGGGGTTTGCGGTCACCGGAGAATCCGCTGACCAGCCGCTGAAGGGTGTCGACGAGCTGGTCGAAGCCCGCCTCGCGGTCGTTGACGGTCTTCAGCACGATGTTGAGGTTCTTGATGACCTGGCCGATGACCTGGTCCTTGCCTGCCACGGTCGTGGTCAGGGAACCGACGTGCTTCACCAGGCTGTCGACGGTGCCTCCGTCGCCCTGGAGAACGGTGACGATCGAGGAGGCCAGGTCGTTGATCTCGTTCGGTGACAGACCTTCGAAAAGCGGCTGGAAGCCGTTGAAGAGCTGGGTGAGGTCGAGCGCGGGCGTGGTGCTCTTCAGGGGGATGGTGTCGCCGGCCGCCAGGTACTGTCCGACGGGGCCGGCTCCCTGGTCGAGGTCGATGTAGCGCTGCCCGACCATGTTGAGGTACTTGACCGAGGCGGTCACCGAGACGGGCAGCCTGCGCCCCTTGCTGACGCTGAAGGAGACCTCGGCCTCACGGCGGTCGGCGACCCTGACGGACTCGACCTGCCCCACCTTCACCCCGGCGATCCGTACGCTGTCGCCCGCGATCAGTCCGGTCACATCGGTGAACCGCGCCTTGTACGGGGCGGTGTCGCCCACCCCGGTGTTGGCGATGCTGACGGCCAGGACGGTGGTGGCCAGCACGGTGACCACGATGAAGACGACCGACTTCACCAGCGGTCCGGCGATGCTGCGGCGCTTCACTTGAGCGTCACCTCCGTGCCGCGGTAGACGGGCCCGGTCAGGACGCTGCTCCAGTCGGGCAGGTCCCGCGGCGCCTTCTTCAGTTCGGGGGCCATCAGCTCGTTGACGAGCTGGTTCTCCTGGGGCGAGTTGGGCAGGCCGAGGCTCGGTGCGGCCGCTGCCGCAGCGGCGGGGGCCGGTGTGCCGTTGTACGGGACGGCGTAGCAGTGCGGTCCGTCGCCGCCGTCGTAGACGGGTGCGTCCCTGCCGGGCACGTACTTCCCCAGCGAGGGCACGGTGGTCAGATCGACATGGAGTCCGGGCCGGTCGGTGCCCTTCCCCAGCGCCTTGTCCATGGCGGGCACGAAGCCGGCGAGGGTGCGCAGGGTGCAGGGGAACGACGGCGAGTAGCGGGCGAGCAGCTCCAGCGTCGGGCGGCTCACCGCCGCGAGCCGGATGAGGTTCTCCTTGTTGTGGCGCAGGAAGGTGGTGAGGTCCTGCGCGGTGGCGGTGGTCGAACCGTAGAGGCGGGCGAGTTCGGCCTGCTGACCGGCGATGGTGCCCGTGGTGGTGGTGAAGTCGGTGAGCGCCTTCAGCACGTCGGGAGCGGCGTCCGCGTACAGGTGGCTGACCCTGACGAGGTGCGCGATGTCCCGGTTGAGGACGGGCAGTTGGGGATTGAGCTTCTTGAGGTGCGCGTCGAGGGTGACCAGGGTGCGGCCGAGTTGGTCGCCGCGGCCCTCCAGCGCCTGCGAGACGGCGGTCAGGGTCGCGGAGAGTTTCTGCGGCTGCACCGCGGTGAGCAGCGGCAGCACATGGTCGAGCACCTGCTCCAGCTCGATGGCGTTGCTGGAGCGGTCCTGGGTGATGGTGTCGCCGGCCCGGAGCGTGCGGGTGGAGGGGTTGCGCGCGGGCGGTACGAGGGCGACGAAGCGCTCGCCGAAGAGGGTGGTCGGCAGCATCTGCACGGAGACATCGGAGGGGATGCGGCTGAGCCGGCCGGGTTCGATGGCGAGGGTCAGACGGGCGCCTCTGCCGTCGGCGCGGATGTCGCGCACCTCGCCGACGACGACGCCGCGCAGCTTGACCTCCGCGTTGGTGTGCATTTCGTTGCCGACGGCGCCGGCGAGGACGGTGATCGTGGCGTCGTCGGTGAACTTCTTGTCGTACACGGCGACCGACAGCCACACCAGGAGGGCGGGCACCAGCAGGAAGACCACTCCGGCGAGCCTTCGGCGCAGGACGGTCGTGTTCATCCCGCCACCTTCACCGTCGTCGTCGCGCCCCAGATGGCGAGCGAGAGGAAGAAGTCGGTGACGCTGATCAGGACGATCGCGTTGCGTACGGAGCGGCCGACGGCGATGCCCACGCCGGCCGGACCGCCCTCCGCGCGGAAGCCGTGGTAGCAGTGGGCGAGGATCACCATCACGCTGAAGATCAGCACCTTGAGGATGGAGAGCAGGACGTCGTCCGGGGAGAGGAAGAGCCGGAAGTAGTGGTCGTAGGTGCCCGCGGACTGGCCGTTGAAGACGACGGTGATCCAGCGTGAGGCGAAGTAGGACGACAGCAGTCCGATCGCGTACAGCGGGATGATCGCGACGACACCGGCGATGATGCGGGTGGTGACGAGATAGGGCATGGAGCGCACGCCCATGGCCTCCAGGGCGTCGACCTCCTCGTTGATGCGCATCGCGCCGAGCTGGGCGGTGAAGCCGGCGCCGACGGTGGCGGAGAGGGCGAGGCCGGCGACGAGTGGCGCGATCTCCCGGGTGTTGAAGTACGCGGAGACGAAGCCGGTGAAGGCGGAGGTGCCGATCTGGTTGAGAGCCGCGTATCCCTGGAGGCCGACGACGGTGCCGGTGAACAGGGTCATCGCGATCATCACGCCGATGGTCCCGCCGACGACTCCGAGGCCGCCGCTCCCGAACGCGACCTCCGCCAGCAGGCGTTGCACCTCTCTGAGGTAGCGGCGCAGGGTCCTCGGAATCCAGACCAGGGCCCGTACATAGAAGGTCAGCTGGTCTCCGGCGCGGTCCAGGCGGCTGAGCACGGCCATCGGATCAGCCCCCCTTCGCGGGGACGATCTGCAGATAGACCGCCGTGAGGACCATGTTCACGAAGAACAGCAGCATGAAGGTGATGACCACGGACTGGTTGACCGCGTCGCCCACCCCCTTGGGGCCGCCGCGTGGATTGAGCCCGCGGTGAGCGGCGACGATGCCCGCGATGAAGCCGAAGACGAGCGCCTTGAACTCGCTGATGTAGAGGTCGGGCAGTTGGGCGAGTGCGGAGAAGCTGGCGAGATACGCGCCCGGGGTGCCGCCCTGCATGATCACGTTGAAGAAGTAGCCGCCCAGTGTGCCGACGACGGAGACCATGCCGTTGAGCAGGACGGCGACGAACATGGTGGCCAGCACCCGCGGCACGACGAGCCGCTGGATGGGCGACACTCCCATGACCTCCATCGCGTCCAGCTCCTCGCGGATCTTGCGGGAGCCGAGGTCCGCGCAGATCGCCGAGCCGCCGGCGCCGGCGATCAGCAGCGCGACGATGAGCGGACTGGCCTGCTGGATGACGGCGAGGACGCTGGCGCCGCCGGTGAAGGACTGCGCGCCGAGCTGCTGGGTGAGCGAGCCGACCTGGAGGGCGATGACCGCGCCGAACGGGATCGAGACGAGGGCGGCGGGCAGGATGGTGACGCCGGCGATGAACCAGAACTGCTCGATGAACTCCCGTACCTGGAAGGGACGGCGGAACGTCGCCCGGACGACGGCGAGCGCGAGCGCGAAGAGCCTGCCGGTCTCGCGCAGCGGCGCGAGCGCCTTCAGCGGCGGGCGCGGGGCCGGTGGGCCGGGGGGCGCTGCGGGCCGGGCCGGCAGTTGGGCGGTCACCTGGGCACCCCGCCGCCGGCCGGGGCGTAACTGCGGGCGATCGCGGTCCGAGCGGCTTCGGGCAGCCGGTCCATCATCGCGAGGACGCGTTCTCTGCGGCGTTGCACGGCACGGCGCTCGGGCAGGCCCGGTGACGGCTCCAGTTGGGGTACGAGCGGGCGCGGCCCCGCCGCGGCGGCGCCCCCGAGTTTGCGCTGCTCCATCGCCAGCGTCGCGGCGTCCTTCTCCTCGGACATCCCGATCGGGCCTTCGCGGCGGCCGCTGAGGAACTGCGCGACGACGGGTTCCTCACTGGTGAGCAGCACTTCCCGCGGGCCGAAGGTGACGAGATTGCGCCGGAACAGCATCCCCATGTTGTCGGGGACGGTGGCCGCGATGTCGAGATTGTGCGTGACGATCAGCATGGTCGCGTCGATCTGGGCGTTGAGATCGATCAGCAACTGGGAGAGATAGGCGGTACGCACGGGATCGAGTCCGGAGTCGGGTTCGTCGCACAGAATGATCTGCGGGTCGAGAACGAGTGCGCGGGCGAGTCCGGCGCGTTTGCGCATTCCGCCTGATATCTCGCCGGGAAGTTTTCCCTCCGCCCCGACGAGGCCGACCATGTCCATCCGCTCCATGACGATGCGGCGGATCTCGGACTCCTTTTTGCGGGTGTGTTCACGCAAAGGGAAGGCGATGTTGTCGAAGAGGGACATCGAACCGAAGAGGGCGCCGTCCTGGAACATCAGGCCGAACAGTTTGCGGGTCTCGTAGATGTCCCTCTCGGAACTGTTCACCATGTCCACGCCGTTGATGAGGACCCGACCCCGCTCGGGCTTGAGAAGCCCGATGACCGACTTGAGGAACACGGTTTTCCCCGTGCCGGAAGGCCCCAGCATGACGCTGACCTCACCGGCCGGAAGAGTGAGCGTGACGTCCTGCCAGATGTTCTGTTTGCCGAAGGACTTCGTGAGTCCGTCGACCACCACTTCGATTCCCATCTCACCTCCTGCTGTGTGCTCATGACGTGACAGGGGTGCGCCGAGGGCGCACGTTAAGTTGACCTGCGGCGCGAGGACAAGTGCCTGGACGGTCCCCTGATCCGCGAATTGCGCGGATGCCGAATTGTTTGTCATGCGGTGACAAGTTCCGGCCGCCGCGTTGTGGAGTTATGCGCAGCCACCGCCCGCTCCCGCAGTCGCAGTCGCAGTCGCAGTCGCAGTCGCAGTCGATGGTGGCCTCGCGGCCCAGGGGGGCCGGAGCCGCGAGGCCGGTCCATTCGGGAAAGCCGTCGCTCAGGGAAGGACGGCGGAGTGCCAGTGCCGCGACAGCACCTTGCCGGCGTCCGGCTTCACGGTGCCCGGTGCGGTGAGACCGCCGCTGTAGGTGGAGGCGTTGTCGAGCGTCAGGCGGTTGTTGCCGGACGGCGAGGGAAGCCCCGTCTTCAGGTCGATGGCTCCGTTGAGGATGCCGAACAGGCCGCATCCGTTGGCCTTCGGCACGGAGAAGGCAGTGTCCCCCTGACTGTTGCCGGTGAGGGCGAACCGCAGCATCGCGCCTGCCGTGTTGGGCGTTCCACCCGCGTCGAAGCGCTGTACGGCGACGGCGGGTGCGGTCGTGTTCTGCGGCCGGAGCACGATGGGGTCGGCGGCTGAGCCGATGTAGCACTGCGAGCCCAGGAACGGGTTCTCCAGCCGTATCCGCACCGGCAGCTTCACGATGGGCTTGCCGGTGGTCAGCCCCGAGGTGAGGCTGAACTCCGTGGGGGTGCCCGCCGATTCCACCGTGGCCGTGACCTTGTTGAGGGTGCTCTCGGTGAGCCGGCGGCAGATCTCGCTGATGACCGGGATGTCGCTGGGACACATCAGACCGAGCAGCCCGCCGGGGATGGCCGTCGGTGACCCGACGAGAGCGCCGCCGGCGGGCGGCACCACGGTGAAGGTGCCGGTCGCCGTCTGCTGCACCACCCCGAACTGGAGGTCGTTGGGACCGGTCGTCGCGGTCGTCTTGCCCAGCTTGATGGAGCCGCCCGGTGACTGCGAGGACACACAGGTGGCGACCGTGGCCTGGCCGTCGGCGGCCAGCATGGCGGGGTCGTCGACCGGACAGCGGGTGAACGGCGCCCAGTGACCGTTCAGTTGTACGGGAGCCGACGCCGGCGCCGGCGTCCGGTCACTCACGGGCTCGGCCGCGCTCGCGGGCGCCGCGGTCAGGGGGACCGCCACGAGAAGGGCGGCGAGCGCGCAGCTCGCGGCGGTGCGCGCTCTGGAGGAGCTCAAGGAGACAGGTCTCATCTCTCCCTCAATCCTTTCCGGTTCTGGGGGAGTTGTGCTGCGAGGTGTGTGGTGTCAGTGGGTCAGCGCTCGGGCTTGGGCACCTTGACCGGCTGGTGGTCGGGGGTGCAGTACCGCGCGTCGGGCCGGGGGTTGCCCGATGCGCAGGGGGCGGCCTGGACCTGTTTGAGGTAGTTGCCCGGCCCGGACACGGAGGAGGTGAAGAGGGCGTCGAGGTCCTCGTCCACTCCGCAGCCGCTGAACGGCGGGATGGTCATGGTGGAGGTGAGTACGCCGCCGGTGACGAGCTGGTAGCCGTTGCCCGGCCCCTTCAGCACCCCGGTGAGCACCACATGGTCCTTGGTGTCCTGCGCGGGATCGGGGTCCGTCGAGTACAAGGAGCCGGTCGTCCGGCAGTCGGGGCCGACGTCCAGGGGAACGCCGTTGACCTTGACGTCGAACAGGCGGAGGCGGAGCGGAACCCTGATGTGGGTGAGACCGGAGGACTTGGCCAGCAGGATGTCCGAGTCGATGGTCATGGTGTCCAGTTGGGTGAGCTCCATCATGGCCGTCGTCGGCATGAACCCGTAGGTCAGGAAGGTGGCGGGTGCGGGCGGCATCTGGGGGCGGCCTTCGTGGTCCAGGACGCCGGTCGCGTGCTGAACCAGATGCAGCCCGTCGGGCTTGGGCACGATCTTCTTGGAGACGTCGATGAGCTGGGTGCAGGACAGGGGGACTTCGGATGCCGCCCGGAGCTTGGCGACGTTCGAGTAGCCCGTGATGTACGCGACCATCGCGAAGGGGTTGACGGTGTCGCCGACGCACGGGGGTGGTGCCGCGGGGGCGCTGTCGTCGTTCGGTGCGGGTGGTGCGATGCCGAGGTCGCGCGGTTCCTCCGGCCGGGGCGCTCCGGTGGTGGGTGCGGGTCGCTGCGTGGTCGGGGGCGGGGCGGAGGGGCCGGCACTGCCGGTGATCTCGACCGTGGCGAGAAGAGTCTCCGCGCTCTCCTCGGGGGTGCAGGTCAGCGGAACGACGGCCGGTTCGGTGGGGGTTCCGTCCGCCCGGCGCGGTGTGAGGTCGACGGTCAGCGGCCCCGCCGTGAAGGTGAGCCCGCCGGTGTCGCCGGCCGTGACGGTGGGGACGAGCCCGGACGTGCGGAGCGTCAGCTCGCCGCTGTCCGGGACGGGAACGGGCTGCGCGGCCGTGCCCGGCCAGACCGCTTCCGCCGTGTGCTCGTCCTGGGCCACGGCGACGGTGAGCCGGCTCGCGCCGGTGACCTCGGCCGCCCGGAGAAGGGCCAGTTCGGCGCGTGTGGCCTCGGAAAGAACCACCGTCGTGGAGACGTCCTCCGCCTGGACCGCCTCGCCCACCGCGTGCGCCTCGGGGAGGGTGGCGGCGATCCGTACCTGTATCCGTACAGGCTCCTGCTCCGCCGGGGCGTCACAGGTGTAGGCGAGTTCGGCGGCCACGGTCTGCTCACCGTCCGCGGCGCCGGCCCCGGGGACCGTGCCGGCGGCAAGGACCAGGACGGCGACGGCAGTTCCCCGCACCGCCGTGCGTGCACGCGTGCCCGTCGTACGGCAACGCGCGCCCGTCGTAGGGCTGCTCCCGCTGCTGCGCAGCACCTGCATGGCTCCCTTCACGAGACCCGGTGGGCCCGCACGGCGGACGGCTCTCCGCCGCGCGGTCCCGGACGGCCTCGGACGACGTCGGCTACTCGGTGCCCACGAGGGTGGGGTGTGCCGTGCCGCCGGCGGGGGTGACCACGGTGTAGTCGCCGTTGAAGGTCGGGTGGTCACCGTCCTGGGCGATACCCGCGCAGCCCGCGCTGGCGTTGACGACCGTCAGCTGACGGTCCGCGTTGGAGACGGTCAGCACTCCGGTGGAGTTGGTGTAGGTCGCGTTCACCTCACCCGCGACGTCGAAGGTGCAGGTGAGCACCGTGAGGGAGGCGTTGATGCCGGTGAGGTATCCGGTCGTGGTGCCGGTGGCCGCGTCGTAGTCGGTGGCCCGCAACTGCCAGGCGGGGCTGGTGTCGGCGACCGGCTCCACCGGGCCCACGGGGCTGGTGCAGGGGTCGGCCTCGCTGCCGAAGGCGGCGCTCGCTATGTCGCCGACATGGGCGGGATTTCCGGTGGCGCTGAAGAGATTTCCGCCCGCGGTGGCGGCGGGACAGGTGAGGGGAATTCCGTTGAGGTCGAGAACGGTATTCACCGACAGCGCCGAGAACGTCTCCGGAGAGTTCGGTCCTACGGTCCATGTCGTGGGTGCGGCAAGTGCCGGTGCGGTGGCGAGGGCGACGGCGGCTGTTGCCCCGACCGCGACTAACGCGGCCTTTCCGATCGGGTTTCGCACGGGTGGTTCCTCCGATTCGTCAGTGCGATGCATTGCTTGCGCAGGACGCGTTCCACAGCCGTGTGGGGGAAGGGCGGGACGCGACATTGAACCCCGTTCAGTGGCGGTCGACAGGATTCAGCCAGGTACGATCCGTGACGATGCCAGACGTTACTTGCGGGAAACATCGCGCACAATCCCGCCGGTCAAGATTCTCTCGGCACGTGTTTTTCCTCGTACCGGAGTACGTAATTGGCGCGCCACGCTTGTCATTCGGTGCGCAATTCCCGGTCTGTAAGCGGCCGACCTCCGAGGACGGCCGGCGCGAGCTGTCACGTCGGGACAGGGGGCCGCATATCGCCGGAGTGCCCGCACTCCCGCCACCGCGCGCAAGAGCCGACCTCACCGTACGGCGCCGCCGTCACCGTCCGTCAGCCACCGCCTCCCCCAGGGCTATCGGTCCGCAATGGCCGGAACTTTGCTGTGCCCGCACGGGAATCGGAAGCCCTTTTACGTCGTCCGACGCCATTTCGAGCCACTCGATCATCGCCGACAGAGAGCGTTTTCTGGCCCTTGGAAACTCGTCGTGCCCCAAGTGGTGTTCACCACTCCGGGGTTGGTCTATCTTCGGCAAGCCGCAGTCGATGAGTGTGAGCTGCTTCCATGGCGAGCGCTTGCATCGAAAACCGACCCCACCGGCACCGGAAAGCGAGGGGAGGCAGCCATGCCGGGAGCTGTGAATCCGTCGGACACCGGAGAGTCGCTGGGTCCGCTGCCGCAGGAGTTCGCGGCCATCATCCGGCCCGAACTGCCCAGCCTCATCAAAGAGATCGGCATCGAGGTCACCCGCGCCTATCCCGAGTACGCACGGCTGCTGAACGGCCCGTACGGCCAGGGCATCAGGGTCGGCGTCGAGCAGAGCATCCTCGTCTTCGTCGACCAGGTCGCCGAACCGTCCGCGCCCTCCGCCCTGCGGGACGAGATGTGCCGCAGGTTCGGACGCTACGAGGCGTACGAGGGCCGCAGCCTGGACGCGCTCCAGGGCGCGTACCGGCTCGGGGCGCGCATCGCGTTGCGCCGGGCGAAGAAGGTCGGCCGGAGCTACAACCTCTCCCCCACGATGATGCTGACCTTCGCCGACGCGCTGTTCGCCTACGTCGACGAGCTCGAAGCACTGTCCCGCGAGGGCTACTTGGAGGTGCGGTCGCGGTCCGGGGAGCAGAACGAGATCCTGCGCCGACGGCTGCTGCATCTGCTGCTCGCCGGGCCGCCCGTGCCCCGTACCGCCATCGCGGAACTGTCCGAGCAGACCTCCTGGCCGCTTCCGGAGTACGTCACGCTGGTCGCCCTGCGCTCCCCCGCGGTCCTGGAGCGGGCGGACATGGACAACGATGTCCTCGCCGATCTGAGCGATCCGCAGCCGCACTTACTGATCCCGGGACCGGTCGACGCCGCGCGAAGACGCATGCTGGACGCCGCTCTGTTCGGCAACCGCGCGGCCGTCGGCCTCACCGTCCCGGCCGCCGACGCACATGACTCGATCCGCTGGGCCCGGCGTACCCTGGAACTGGTCGACGCGGGCATCGTCGAGGACGGTCCGCTGGCCTTCGCCTCCGACCACCTCGTCCCCCTGTGGCTGCTGTCCGATCCCGGGCTGCTCGACCAGCTCGCCCAGCGAGAACTCTCCCCGCTCGCCGAGCTCACACCGTCCCGGCGCGACCGGCTCGTCGACACCCTGCGGATCTGGCTCGACACCCGTGGCACGGCGGCCCAGATGGGCGAGCGCCTCGACGTCCACCCCCAGACCGTCCGTTACCGGCTGCGCAGTCTGGAGTCGATCCTCGGCGATCAACTCGTGGACGCCGAGCGACGGTTCGCCATCGAGGTCGTCCTGCGGGCACTGGCCCTGCGGTCACGGACCGAGGGTTCGCCGGGCAGGCCCCTGGCCGGCTGACGGCTTGCGCCGACACGTCCCCGGTGCCCGGCACAGCCTGCCGCTACCGCCGCAGCACGGACTGAAGACCGCCGAGGAGATGCGCCCGGTAGTCGGGATCCGCGTACACCTCGGGGCTGTGCCCCAGGGCGGTGTAGAACACCCGCGCCCCGGCGTGGGTGTGACACCACGCCAGCGGGTGGTCCCTGCCCATGCCGCCGCCCTCGTACGAGGCCTCATCGGCCGAGGCGAGCACTCGCACCGTGCCCCGCGGGCTCACGTCGAAGTCGTACCACTCGTCCGTGAGGGGCCAGCGGCCGGGCAGATGCCGGGTTGCGGGGTGGTCGGCGTCCTCAACGACGACCGTCCCGGGCTGGAGCCGCGGATGGCGCACGAAGCGGGCGCCGAGGAGCCCGCCGAAGAACGGCCACTCCTCCTCGGTGCAGGCGGCGGAATGCACCCCCATGAAGCCGCCGCCGGCCGCGCAGTAGGCCATCAGCCCCGAGCGGGCCTCGGGGGTGAGAACCTCGCCGCTGGTGGAGAGGAAGACCACGGCGCCGTAGCCGACGAGCGGCGCGGCGAGGGCGCCGGCCTCCTCGGTGGCGTCGACGGCGAAGCCGTGCTTCTCCCCCAGGGCGGTGAAGGCCCGGATTCCGTCGGGTATGGACGCGTGCCGGTAGCCGGCGGTCCGCGTGAAGACCAGGATCCTCATGGACGGTATTCACTCACGGGGCGGCCGCGAGCACCCATACCGGCCGCGTTCACCCGGGTCACTCGTAGAGTGCCGCGATCTCCGCCGCGTAGTCGGCCGCGACCGCATGGCGCTTGATCTTCAACGACGGCGTCAGCAGCCCGTTCTCCTCGGTGAACTCCCCCGGCACGACGCGGAACCGGCGGATCGACTCGGCCCGCGACACGGCCTCGTTGGCGTGGTCGACGGCCCGCTGCACATCGGCGATGAGTTCCGCGTCCTCGCACAGCTCCGCGAGCGGTGTGTCCCGGGGCCGTTTGCGCACCGCGAGCCAGTGCTCGACCGCGTCCGGCTCCAGGGTCACCAGGGCCGCGACGTAGGGCCGGTTGTCACCGACGACGATGCACTGGCCGACCGGCGGACGGCTGCGCAGCCGGTCCTCCAGCACGGCGGGCGAGACGTTCTTGCCGCCCGAGGTCACCAGGATGTCCTTCTTGCGCCCGGTGATCGTCAGATAGCCGTCGTCGTCCAGACGGCCGAGGTCCCCGGTTGCGAACCAGCCGTCGTCGAGCGCCTCGCCCGTGGCCACCGGGTTGTTCCAGTACGAGCCGAAGACGATGCCACCCTTGATCAGCACCTCTCCGTCGTCCGCGATACGGATCGCGGTCCCGGGCACCGGCCTGCCGACCGTGCCGGGGCGCGGCGACAGCGGCGGGCTGATGGTGGCGGCCGCGGTGGTCTCGGTGAGGCCGTACCCCTCGTAGATCACGATGCCGGCGGCGTAGAAGAAGAGAGCGAGCCGGCGGTCGAGGGGGGAGCCGCCGCTGATGGCGTAGTGCAGTCTGCCGCCCAGTTCCTTGCGGATGCGCCGGTAGACGAGCAGGTCGTAGAGGGCCCACGCGGCGGTGAGCCGGATGCCCGGGCCCTTGGGGGCACGGGTGCCGACGCCCGGGCCGGTGCCCGGCCCCTCAACGGTACCGAGGTACCGCCCGAGGTGGGCCTCTGCGAAGCGGACGGCGATACGGTCGGCCCGCTCGAAGGACGAGCCCCGGCCGATCTTCTCGGCGGTGGCGCGTCCGGTGTCGTGGATCTTCTCGAAGAGATAGGGGACGCCGACCACGAAGGTCGGCCTGAACCGCTGGAGCTCCGGGCGCAGTTCGTCGGGCTTGATGCTCGGGCAGTGACCGAGTTCGATCCGCGCGAGCAGACACGCGATCTGGATCGTCCGTCCGAGGATGTGGGCGAGCGGCAGGAAGAGCAGGGTGGAGGCGGTCTGTCCGGTGACCGCCTGGAAGACGGGGTGCAGCAGTTCCACCGTGTTGGCGGCCTCGGCGTGCAGATTGCCGTGGGTGAGGACGCAGCCCTTGGGCCTGCCGGTGGTACCGGAGGTGTAGCAGACGGTCGCGATCGAGTCGGGGGTGACGGCGGCCCGCCGCTCGGTCACCTCGTCGTCGGGGAGATCGCTCCCGAGGGCGGTCAGCTCGTCGAGCGCTCCGGCGTCGATGCGCCACGTCCTGGGGGCCCCGGGCAGTCGGCTCGCCGCCGCGGCCACCGTCGCGGCGAGGTCGTCGTCCTCCACGATCATGTGGGAGACGCCCGAGTCCTCGAGGATCCAGGCGATCTGGTCGGCGGACGAGGTCGCATAGACGGGCACGCTCTGGCCGCCGGCCGCCCAGACGGCGAAGTCGATCACGGTCCACTCGTAGCGGGTACGGGACATGATCGCGACCCGGCCGCCGGGCTCCAGACCGGAAACGATCAACCCCTTCGCCACGGCGGTGACTTGGCGGGCGAAGGCGGCCGCGGTGACCGGCTGCCACTGTCCGTCGTCGCCCTTGCGTCGAAGGACCACCGATGCGGGTGACTGCTCGGCGTTCGCGTAAGGTATGTCGCCGGTGCTGCCGGAGGCAGGGGGCCGGGCAAGCCGCGTGGTGCGCACTTCTCGTACGACACCGTTGTTCCTGATCAATTCGACAGGAGCACGATCGGCGAGGTCGCCGCGCTGTTTCGCCTTCTTCAGATCCTTGCGTACGCCCATGGTCGGCTCCGGTTCGCTGCTCGCGGACGGTGAGTTGACGGGACTCAGCACTTACTCGGGAGTCAACTTACCCCCGCGTAACACGAAATCAATCAGGCGCCCGGAAACGGTTGCCGCACAGAGACATCCCCGAAGACGAACACGGAAGCTCGTCCGGTACGTATGGAGGGGTGGGACGCCGACCACCGGCACCCGACCGAAGAAGAAGGACTACACACGTGACCGCGTCGCCCCTCATCCCCGTGCCGATCCCCGACCGCGTGGCCGCGTTGATCGGATCCTGCATGCCGATCGACATCCTGCAGGCCGAGGTCGACGCGGACTGTGCCGCGCGCGAGGCGAACCGGTTCCGGGGTCCTCTGTGCAACGAGGACCGGGCCGACCGCGAGCACGCTCTCTCCGCCCTCGCCCGGGCGAACAAGATCCTCGCCGCCTACAACCCTCGGCTGGTCATCGGCCCCGGCGGCGTGCACTGACCTCGCCTGCGCCCGGACCCGCACGCTCTCCCCACCCCACCCCACCGCCGCCGACGGGCGGCCTCTTGCCGACGCCGTGACCGCGCGGCTACCTTACTCCGAAGTAAGCTGACTCCGGAGTAAGGACGCGTTGTGGCGGAGAACATCGGCGACGAGCTCGCCGCACTCGACTTCTCGGCGGTCTCGCCCGAGGAGTTCGCGAGGATCGTGAAGGGGCTGTCCGGCAGGGAACTCGCCGATGTGATGCGGGGCGAGCTGCGCGGGCGGGTGCTCCGCGAGGTGTTCGGGCGCATGAAGCAGCAGTTCCGCCCGGAGAACGCGGGCTCCGTGGACGCGCTGATCCGCTGGACGATCACCGGTGAGACCGAGGAGGTCTTCGAGACCTCGATCACGGACGGCACCTGCTCGGTCCACGAGGGGCGCTCGGAGCAGGAGCCGCGCACCACTCTCGTCATGGGTGACGCCGAGTTCCTCAAGCTGGTTTCGGGCAACGGGAACCCGGTGACCATGTTCATGATGCGCAAGCTCAAGATCGCCGGGGACGTGGCGCTGGCCGCGGGCCTCACCCGCTACTTCGACATCCCGAAGGCCTGACCATGAGCTTCTCCTTCCAGCTCACCGAGGAGCAGCGGGACCTGCGCGACTGGGTCCACGGTTTCGCCGCCGACGTGGTCCGCCCCGCGGCGTCCGAATGGGACGAGCGCGAAGAGACCCCGTGGCCCGTCATCCAGGAGGCCGCCAAGATCGGCCTGTACGGATTCGAGTCGCTGGCCGACATGTACGGCGACCCCAGCGGACTCTCCCTGCAGATCGCCAACGAGGAGCTGTTCTGGGGCGACGCCGGCATCGGCATGGCCCTCTTCGGCACCTCGCTCGCCGTCGCCGGCATCTTCTCCTCCGGCACGCCGGACCAGCTCGCCGAGTGGGTCCCGCAGTGCTACGGCGACGAGCAGGACCCCAAGGTCGCCGCCTTCTGCGTCTCCGAACCGGAGGCCGGCTCGGACGTCTCCGCGATGCGGACCCGGGCGCGCTACGACGAGGCCCGGGACGAGTGGACGCTCCAGGGCCAGAAGGCCTGGATCACCAACGGCGGCATCGCGAACGTCCATGTCGTCGTGGCCTCCGTCGACCCGGAGCTCGGCTCCCGCGGCCAGGCCGCCTTCATCGTCCCGCCCGGTACGCCCGGCCTGGAGGGTGCCCGCAAGATCAGGAAGCTGGGGCTGCGGGCCTCCCACACCGCCGACGTCTTCCTCGACGACGTGCGGGTGCCGGGCCACTGCCTGCTGGGCGGCAAGGAGAAGCTGGACGCTCGCCTCGCCCGGGCGCGCGAGGGCACGACCGCCAAGTCCCAGGCGGCGATGGCCACGTTCGAGGTCAGCCGCCCCACGGTGGGCGCACAGGCCCTCGGCATCGCCCGCGCCGCGTACGAGTACGCGCTCGACTACGCCGGGAACCGGGTCGCGTTCGGCCGTCCGATCATCGAGAACCAGTCCATCGCCTTCGCACTGGCCGACATCCGCACCGAGATCGAGGCGGTACGGCTGCTGATCTGGCAGGCCGCCTGGATGGGCCGCAACGACCGCGCCTTCGACGCGGCGCAGGGCTCGATGTCCAAGCTCCGCGCGGGCGAACTGGCGGTGGCGGCGTCGGAGAAGGCGGTGCAGATCCTGGGCGGCGCGGGCTACAGCCGGGAGCACCCGGTGGAGCGGATGTACCGCGACAGCAAGATCTACACGATCTTCGAGGGGACGAGCGAGATCCAGCGTCTGGTGATCGCGAGGGCGATCTCGGGGCGTCAGATCCGCTGAGACCCGCGGGGGGCACGATGCGGGTACCGGACGCGGGGACCCGCGTGGCCTGCCGCGGGTGCCGCACGCGCGGGCGGGGGTCGGCTGCTGACGACCGGTGCGGGTGCCGCACGCGCGGTCCGGCCGTGGTCGCCCGATGCGGGTGCCGGACGCGCGGGCGGGGGTCGGCTGCTGACGACCGGTGCGGGTGCCGCACGCGCGGTCCGGCCGTGGTCGCCCGATGCGGGTGCCGCACACGCGGGCCGGCTGCGGGTGACCCGCGCGGGTTCCGGGAGATCCGCGGGTGTCAGATCCGCTGTGCGGCAGCGGCCGGGGGCTCGGCTCCCGGTCCGCCGCGGAAGGCGCGGCGGTACGCGTGCGGGCTGGTTCCCACCTGCCGCTTGAACCGGTCGCGGAACGCCGTCGGTGAGCCGAAGCCGACCTGCGCCGCGATCCGGTCCACCGAATGCGCCGTCGTCTCCAGCAGATACTGCGCCTGACGGACCCGGGCGCGGTGCAGCCACTGGAGCGGCGTGCTGGCCGTCTGCTCGCGGAACCGGCGGTTCAGCGTGCGCGGGCTCATCCCGGCCCGGGCGGCGATCTCGGCGACCGTGAGTTCACGCCGCGCGTTCTCCTCCATCCAGCGCAGCACGGGCTCCAGCGCGGTGCCGTCGGGGCTCGGCGGCAGCTGATGCACGATAAACTGGGCCTGCCCGCCCTCGCGTTCGAGCGGCATCACGGACAGCCGGGCCGCGTCGGCGGCGACCGCGGAACCGTGGTCGCGCCGGATCATGTGCAGACACAGATCGAGTCCGGCCGCCGCGCCCGCGGAGGTGAGGAACTGGCCGTTGTCGACGTAGAGCACATCCGGGTCCACCTCGATCCGGGGGTGCAGCCGGGCGAGCGCTTCCGCGGCCAGCCAGTGGGTGGTGGCCCGCAGACCGTCGAGCAGGCCGGTGGACGCCAGGACGAAGGCGCCCGTGCAGACCGAGGCGATACGGGTGCCACGGGCCGCCGCCGCCCGCAGGGCCTCGACGACGTCCTCGGGCACCGGCACCGTCGGGTCGGCGCAGCCCGGCAGGATGATCGTGTCCGCGTCGGCGAGCGCCTCCAGACCGCAGGGCGCGCGCAGGGTGAAGGCGCCCGCATCGATCTCCTCCGCCGGGGCGCAGACACGGACCCGGTAGGCGGTCCGGCCGTCGGGCAGCCGGGTGCGTGTGAACACCTCGAGCGGGGTGGACAGGTCGAAGGCGATGACACCGTCCAGGGCGAGTACGGCAACCGTGTGCATGGCGACAACCTAGGTGCTCCCCGGGTTCCGGCCAAGCGGATACGGGCTGCTCCCCGTGTGCGTGCCTGCCTCGTGGCCTGCTGGCGGGAATCCGTTGGGCTGTGGCATTCACGCCACTGTCGACACTCCCGCGCGGTCCCTAGCGTCGTGTCCGGGTCCCCGGACGGGTGCCCGGACACGAGAGACAAGGACCGGTGCCGATGCACGCTCAGATCGTTCTGTTCGACGGCTTCGACCCGTTGGACGTGATCGCCCCCTACGAAGTGCTCGGCGCCGGCGGCGCGGTCGCGGGCGGCGCCCTCACCGTCGAACTGGTCTCCGCAGAGGGCCCGCGCGACGTGCCGTCCGGCATGGGGCTGCTCTCCCTGCGGGCCGTGGCCGCGCTCGACCCGGGCCGCGCCGATCTGGTGGTCCTGCCGGGCGCCGCGGGGCGTATCTCCGACGACGGCGGCGAGGACACCGTCGCGGCGATCCTGGCCCGGAGCCTCGGCACCGGGCTCGCTCCGCTGCTGCGGAGAGTGTCCGAACGGCCCGGTACGACCATGGCCACGGTGTGCGGCGGCTCCCTGCTCCTCGCCATGGCCGGGCTCATCGGCGACCGCCGGGCGACAACACATCACCTGGGCCTCGACGCGCTCGCCGAGGCGGGGGTGCATGCGATCGACGCCCGGGTCGTCGACGACGGCGATCTTGTCAGCGGCGGCGGCGTCACCTCGGGACTCGATGTCGGTCTGTATCTCCTGGAGCGGGAGCTCGGGCCGAGGGTGGCGCACGCGGTGGAGCAGCTCTTCCAGTACGAGCGGCGCGGCACGGTCTGGAGCGCCCGCGGCGCCGCACGGCAGGGCGTCGCCGCGTGACCGAGTTCCTTCTCGCCGTCCATGTCCTGGCCGCGATCATCGCGATCGGTCCGGTGACGGTCGCCGCCAGCGCCTTCCCCGCCGCGGTCCGGCACGCGGCCGCCGAGCCGGAGAGCGGGCAGGCAGTGGGCGCCGTACGCAATCTGCATCGCATCTGCCGGGTCTACGCCCTGGTCGGGGTGGTCGTGCCGGTCTTCGGTCTGGCCACCGCGAACAGCCTCCATGTCCTCGGTGACACCTGGCTGATCGTGTCCATCGTGCTCACCGTGGTGGCCGCCCTCGTCCTCGGGCTGCTCGTCCTGCCGGGGCAGGGCGCTGTGCTGGACGACTTCGGCGCGCTCGCCGGCTCGCGGCTCGCGATGTACACCGGAGTGTTCAACCTGCTGTGGGCGACCGTGACGGTCCTGATGATCGTGCGCCCGGGGTCGACCACGGGCGCATGACCCGCTCCGCGCCCGGCTGCTCGTCCCGGGCGCGTCAGTCGAGGAAGGTCCCGTCCACGTACACCCACGCGCCGTCCTGCCGCTCGAAGGTGCTGCGCTCGTGGAGCGCGCCCCGCTTGCCGTGGTGCCGGTAGCGGGCGCGGAAGGTGACCAGGCCGGAGGAGTGGAACGGGCTGCCGTCGATCGTCTGGAGGATCTCCAGACCGGCCCAGTGCATGGCGGGGTCGAGTTCGAGGTGCCCCGGCCGCGTGGCGGGGTGCCAGGTACGCAGCAGGTACTGCGTGTCGAGCACGACGAAGGCGCTGTAGCGCGAGCGCATCAGCAGCTCGGCCGTGGGCGCGGCGGCGGCGCCCGAGTGGTACCGCCCGCAGCATTCGCCGTACGGGGCCGGCAGGCCGCAGGGGCAGGGGGATGTGGCGGAGAAGGCGGGCTCGTCGGTACGCCGGGAGCGGGAGCTGCGTCGTGACATGGGTCCATTTTCCAGCCATTGAACGAAGGGGCGCACGTGTGGCTTCCGGGTCATGGGGGATCTCCGTATGCTCCTGCGCCGGACGCGACTGTTACCGTCGGTAAGGGGTTGGGGATGGACCGGGTGGGCAACTCACGACGCACCTTCATGGCCGGGGCGGCAGCGGTCGGCGGTACGGCGGCGCTGGGCACGGCGGCCACCGCGGCTCCGGCCGCCGCGACAGGACACACCACGGCCGACGGGACCCGGGCCGCGCAGTCGGTCGCCGTGCTCGGCGGCGGCGTCGCCGGTCTGACGGCGGCGCACGAACTGGCCGAGCGCGGCTTCCGGGTCACGGTGTACGAGCGCAGGGCGCTCGGCGGCAAGGCGCGCAGTATGGACGTGCCCGGCAGTGCCAAGGGCGCCAGGAAGCCGTTACCCGCGGAGCACGGCTTCCGCTTCATTCCCGGCATCTATCACAACCTCCCGGACACGATGCGGCGCATCCCCTTCCCGGGTAACCCGAACGGCGTGTGGGACAACCTCGTGGCACCCCCCGAGATGTCGTTCACACGCACCGGCCGCGAGGATCTCCGCATCCCGCTCCCCTGGCCCGGGCACAAGCCCGCCGATCTCACCCTGGACGAGATCCGCCGCGCGCTCACCGCCCTCCTGGACACCGCGCTGGGCATCCCGCCGCTGGAGACGGCGTACTTCGTCAACCGGGGTCTGGTCTTCCTCACCAGCTGCGCCGAGCGCCGGGACGCCACCTGGGAGGCCACGCCCTGGTGGGACTTCATCGGGGCCGGGCGGATGAGCTACGACTACCAGCGCGTCCTCGCCATCGGACTCACCAGGAACATCGTCGCCACCAAGGCCGAGGAGGCCAGTACGCGTACGGTCGCGACGCTCCTCGAGGCGTTCGCGTTCAACGCGCTCGGCAGGGGCGCCGACGGGCCGCTCGACCGGATCCTCAACGCCCCCACGAATGAAGCCTGGATCGACCCGTGGGTGGAGCATCTGACCGGCCTCGGCGTGGAGTTCCGGGTGGGCTGGACGGTCCGGGACGTGACGTACGGCTCCGGGAAGGTCACGGCCGCGGTGATCGAGGACCCGCAGGGTGTGCGCCGGACGGTGACCGCCGACCACTACATCTCCGCGATGCCCGTGGAGCACGCGCGCCGCACCTGGGGCGCAGGGCTCCGTGCCGCTGATCCGCAGCTGGTGAGATGCGACCGGCTGGAGACCGACTGGATGACGGGCATCCAGTTCTATCTGACGGAGAGCGCGCCGCTGATCGACGGACATCTCAACTGCATCGACTCCCCCTGGTCCCTGACGGCCATTCAGCAGGCCGGGCACTGGCCCGACCGGGACTTCCCGGCCGACTACGGGGACGGTGTGGCCGTGGACTGCGTCTCGGTGGACATCTCGGAGTGGGACCGGCCCGGCATCCTGTACGGCAAGACCGCGAAGCAGTGCACCCGCGAGCAGGTCGCCCGCGAGGTGTGGGCCCAGCTGAAGGCGGCCCTCAACGACACCGGCCGGGTCGTGCTCAAGGACAGCACCCTGCACTCGTGGTTCCTGGACCCGGGCGTGGACGGCATCGGCACCCCTCACCCGACCAACGACGACGAGCTGCTGATTCACCCGGTCGGCACCTTCCACAACCGCCCGTCGGCCGTCACGAAGATCCCGAACTTCTTCCTGGCGGGCGACTATGTCTCGGTCGACATCGACCTCGCCACGATGGAGGGCGCGAACGCCTCGGCCCGCGCTGCGGTCAACGGCCTGCTGGACCGCGTCGGTTCGACGGCTGCCCGGTGCACGGTGAAACCCCTCTTCCGCGCCCCGGAGGTGGAGGCCCTGAAGCGCCACGACCGGACGCGGTACCGGCTGGGCCTGCGGAACCTCTTCGATCTGGGCTGAGCCGGCGTTCACCTGTCCGCGGAGGACCGCCCCCCGCACCGCCGGAGACGCCCGTGCGGAATGCCGGAACCGCCGACGCCGTCGTGCTCGGTACGGGGTCCAACGGCGGCAGTGCGCAGGACACCAAGGCGATCGACGGCGACGGTAGAACGCACTGAGTCTCACGCGGAGCCCGGCGGCCGGGCCGCGGAGCCGTCGACGGAGCGGCGCGCCCGGTCGAGGAGTTCGGCGGGGACCGGGCTCAGATCGTCCTCGGACAAGGTCGCGAGCAGCCGTGCGACCTCCGGGCGGAGCCACTCCTCGTGCCAGGGGTTCTGCGACCACAGGCCGAGGAGCCTCGCGGGGTACGCGCGTCCGAGGGCGTCGGCGTAGACGGCCGTGTACTGCTGGAGCGTGCCGTCGGAGGGGTGCGCGTGCAAGGCTGTCAGGCCCGCGGTCACCGCCAGCGCGAGACCTTCGGTGTCCAGGCGCTCGATCGCGGGTGCGTTCAGCACGGCACAGACGACGGCAGGAGGCAGCAGGGCGGCGTCCGTGACCAACTGCCCGAGGACGAGTCGGGCCGTGAGGCGGAGCGACTCCTCGTCCAGCGCGCTCCATGGTTCGAGGAACGTCGCACAGTGCTCGTACAGTGCGGACAGTTCGCTCTCGCTCGCGCCGAGGCCGCTCGCGAGCCACAGGGCGGTGAGACCGTTCGCCACCGAGGTGGCGGCGCCCCGCGGAGTGGCGACGAAAGTGGTGACGGCGGGGCCCAGCCGGCGGAAGATCGGGTCGACCGCGTGCAGCACGACCCCGTCGTTGGTGCCGGCCGACACCGCCATCTTGTGCCGGATCTGGTCGGGGTAGGGCCGCGCCCAGCTGATCCTTCGATTGCGGTCCGCGCTTCCCGGTGGGCGGCCGTACAGCCAGTAGGCGTCCACCGGCTCCGGGGAGTCGAGCAGGTCCTCGGCCGGTCTGATGTCCAGCTCGCCCTGCCCCTCGTGCCAGGTGTGGCGAAGGCTCAGGGCCAGGGCGAAGTCCGTCCATTCCGGTTCGGTGAAGGCGGACCGCCACAGCAGCACCCGCCGGTGCCAGGCGCCCGGAGGATTGTCGTCGTCGGGGTACAGCTCTCCGGCCCGCATACCGCCGGTCACCAGCAGCCTCAGCATGATCAGGTTGGCCTCGTAGAGACCGTGGCGCGAGGACGTGGCCCGGAAGGCGGGTCGGTAGTCGGCGAACCGGTGCTCCGTACGGCCCCGGTGCTCGGCCATGACCGTGACGAGGAGTTCGCCGAGCCTGGTCCGGTCCTCGGGGGTGATGCCGCGGATCCTGGCACCGACGAAGCGGAGCATCTGGCGGGAGGAGAGCGGCGCGTACGACAGCAGGACGTACAGCAGGTCGTCGTCGACCCGTACGCGTCCGACGGCGAGCGCGGGCCGCTGGTCGAGCAGTCCTTCGAGGAGCTGGACGGCGAGCCGTGCGGCGAGGTACTCCCCGAAGGTCGCGTGCAGGAACTCATAGGTCGTCAGCCGCTGGTCGTCGCGGCTCGCCTGGGCGCGCTGGACGAAGAAGAACCGGCCGAGCGCGATCTCTCCCCGGTTCAGGGGGGCGCGGAAGCCGTCTCCGGGCGGCTCGGCCCGGCCGAGCAGTGCCGCCAGATCCTGCTCCGCCTCGGTGGTGGTGATCCACTGGCGGCGGCGGTTCAGCATGCCGAAGGAGATCAGGGACAGGCGCTGAAGCTCCTGTTCGGCCCGCTGGACCAGTTCGGTGGCCGTCCATGCCTCGGCCGACTTGCCCACCTCGCGGACCGCGAAGGACACCAGCAGCTGTTCGTAGAGTTCCGCCTCGCCGAGCGGCTCGTCGTCACCCGCCGCGCCCTGGAGGGCGTTGGCGGCGCCGTCGTACAGCGCGAGCATCATCAGCAGCAGCGGCTGGGAGGCGAGCACGCGGTGGCGGGCGGCCACGGCCGCGGTCAGCGGCCGCAGTCCGCGCTCGGTCAGGCCGGGCTCGTTGAGGCGGTTCCACACCGCGAGCCAGCGTTCGATCTGGCGGCGGCTGAAGGGTTCGAGCCGCAGGGCGACAGCGCCGTCCGGGTAGCGGGCGCGGTCGGCGACGGCGGTGCGGCTCGTCACCAGTGCGAACACGGGCCGCCCCTGGTCGGCTTCGCGCTCCTGGAAGCGGGCCACCCGGATCAGGAAGTCGGACTGGCTGACGCCGGTTGCCTGGAGCAGTTCGTCGAAGCCGTCGAAGAGCAGCACGGGCACCGCGCTGCCGGCCGCCCGGATCAGCTCGGGCCAGGAGACCCGCTCGCCGGTCGCGGCGCGGACCGCGTACTCGATCTGGTCCTGGACGTCGGCGTCGGCGGGGATGTCGCGCAGCACGACCCGCACGGGCAGATATCCCGCGGTGGGAAGCCGGGCGGCCAGGATCTTGGTCAGCACGGACTTTCCGGCACCGGGCTGGCCGAGGACGACCAGCGGGGCGGTCGTCGCGGCCACGGAGGTGAGGACGCCGGCGAGATACTCGGTGAGGTCGGACCGTACGGGTTCGGACTCCCACCACCCTTCCTCGGCCGGTCCATGGGCACCGTCGAGTACCGCGCGGACCCGGAAGTCGGGGTCGACGTATCCCTCGCCGAGCTCGGGGATCGTCATGTCCGCGGACGCCTTGACCTCGGAGAGGATGGGACGGGGCAGAGCGGCGCGGTATCCGGTCGCGAGAGCCGCCGCGGCGTGCTGAAGCGGTCCGGGAGCGCTCAGGCCGGCGAGCACGGTCTCGATACCGGTCAGCGCCTGACGCACCGTCACCCGAGTCGCCTGATGGTCGACCCGGCCGGTCCAGAATCCGAACTCCGGCACCTCCACAGCCAGTTGTGCGTACAGCTCCTCGTACCGGCTCACCGCGAGATCGTTCAGCGAGTGGGTGAAGGCGTCCACGGCTGCGGTACGGCAGCGCTCGTCGAGCCCGTCCCAGACCGCGAGCCCTTCGATGAAGCCCACCAGCCGCCCGGAGCACGAGCAGTACCAGCGGTGGATCGCACGGACGGCGTCCTCGTACGGCAGGTGAGGAGCGGGCTGTGGCACTCCGGCGGACAGGAGCGTCGCCAGGAGCCCCTGCTCCTCCCCCGCTCCCGCCAGCGTGAGCTGTTCACGGCGGGTCAGCTCCAACTCCTGCAGCCGGAAGGGCAGTTCCAGCTCTCCGAGCGCCTCGAAGTACGCCGTGACCACCAGCACCGTGTGCGCGGCGGCCAGGAGCTCGGTGCGTGAGGCGCGATCGGCAGCGCCCAGGTTCCCGCGGAGTCCCGACGTCAGATCGCGTCCCAGCCGCAGGATCCGCCCCTGGGCGTCGAAGACGCTCAGCACCGCGTCGCTGACTCCGCCGGTCACCATGGACAGCGCACCGCCGAGCGCACGGTCGGCTGCCGCGAGCCCCGCGCTGTCGCCGGTCAGAATCGCCACCGCGTCCTGGTAGCCGAGCAGTCCTCGTCCCCGCACCGCATCCCCCGGCCGTGTCGTCCCCACCCAACGGGTAACGGTCTATCACGCCGAGGGCGGGCCGGTGTCCCGGGCCGAGCCGGACCGGGGCACACCGGCACCCCACCCGCTCCCTCAGCGGTGGCTGCGCGCACGCGCGTGGCCGTAGGCGGGCCGGGCTTCCGCGCGGTCGCGCCCGCTCCTCGTGCTCCCCGGCGCCCTCGACCGCGCACGGGTCGCCGCTGAGGGTGCAGAAGCCCGGGACGGCGTGGCCGTTGCGGTGGAGCAGGGTACGGAACCAGCATTGCCGTGCACCCGCACGCGCGAGGTGGCGCACCCGCGGCCGGCCGCGCGCCACCGCGGTATTCCGCCACCACAGGGTCAACTCTCCTGTCTTTACGGCTCGTTGAGCGTGCCCCTACGCTCCCGCCTCATGACCTCACCCGGTGCACGACCACGAAGAGCGACGCTGCTCGCCACCGCGGGCGCCCTGCTGGCCGGCTGTCTGCTGGCCGCCGCCGACCCGGCCACCGCCGAGGAGGCGCCACCGGTCACCGAGGCCGCGACCGTCGTCCCCGTACAGACCACCGGTCCGGCCGACAAGCGCTTCAACATCGTTCTCATGGGCGACGGCTACACCGCCGGCGAGATGCCCGCATTCCGCGCCGACGTCGACAAGCACCTCAACGTGCTCTGGTCCGTCGAACCCTTCGCCTCCTACCGCTCGTACATCAACGTCTGGGCCGTGGAGGTGCCCTCGGCCGAGTCCGGGGTGGACTGCGATCCCGGCCTCGAGTCCCCCCGCCGCGACACCGCCCTCGGCATGGGCTTCTGGGGCGGCTGCAACGCGGGCAGCGTGCAGCGCCTGCTCACCGTGAACAGCGGGGCGGCGAGCGCGCTGGCCGACCTCGTGCCGGGCTCGACGGACGCGAACCGGCAGATCGTCGCGCTGGCCAACAGCGACACCTACGGCGGCGCCGGCGGCACGTACGCCACCGCCTCCGGCGGCAACGCCCTGTCCTCGCTGATCACCCCGCACGAGATAGGCCATTCCCTGGGCAAGCTCCAGGACGAGTACGACTACTACGGGCGCGGGGTTCCCGGCGGCACCCACGAGGGCGGCGAGCCCGCCTCCGCCCACCACACCGTGCTCACCGAGGACCAGATGAAGCAGCAGCGCGCGAAGTGGTGGCGCTGGCTGGGCGAGAAGAGCGAGTCGGGCGGTGTCATCGGACGCCACGAAGGCGGCATGTACGCCACGAAGGGCGTCTGGCGGCCCAGCAAGCACTCGATCATGAAAACGCTTGGCTACGCGTTCGACCAGGTGGGACGCGAGGTGATGGTCCAGAGGATCTCCGGGAAGGTGAACCTCCTCCAGGGCCACACACCGAACTCCGCCCCCGTCGGCGACGACCGCACGGTGTGGGTGGAGACGCTGCATCCGGTCGGCGGCGAGCTGGACGTCGTCTGGCGCCTGGACGGCCGCCGGCTGCACCGGGCAGGTGACGCACGCACGCTGGATCTGCGCGGTCTGCGTCTGCCGCGCGGCACCCATGAGCTGACCGCGACGGTCACGGACCCGACGCCGTTCGTGCGCGACCCGGCGATCCGCGGCTCGTCGGCCCTGACCCGCACGGTCGCCTGGACCGTGGACACGGCCGTGACCACCCGGCCCGAGGCGGTCCCGGCCGCCTTCACCGGCCACACCGACACCGGGGCCCCGGTGGGCTCGGAGGCGGTCGTGTACGCCGACACGACGCACCCCGCGGACCGCGCGCTCGACGTGCGGTGGAGCATCGACGGCCGCCCCCTGGCCAACCCCGGCAACGACCGCGATCTCGACCTCGGCACGCTGCGGCTGCGTCCGGGCAGCCACCGCCTCACGGCGCGGATCGCGGGCACGGCCACCACGCTGAACTGGACGGTGGACGCGAGCCCGGCGAGCAGCCGGTACGCGCTGTCCGAGCCCCTGCGCACGGTCCACCGGCCGGGCAGACCGGTGGAGTACGTGTACGAAGGCGCCTTCACGATGAAGCTGACGGCCCGCGACGACCGGGCCGGGCACGTCGTCTCGCAGTTCCGGGTCGACGGCGACGGCTGGCAGACCTACTACGGCTGGCCCACCGACGCCGACGCGCCGTTCCGCTTCACACCCGGCGGCACCGTCATCGACGATCTCGTCTACGGCAAGCTCGGCGTGTCACGCGCCGTGCCCTGGGACGACGCGAGCCCCGACTACGGAACGCACACCATCGAGCACCGCACGATCGACGCGGCCGGGAACGTCTCGGCGCCGAAGGCGTTCCTCGCGACGCTGGTCCCGCCGGGCGCCACCCGCTGAGTCCCGCGTACGCCAACAGCACGTCGGCGGCGCCCCCCGC
>NZ_JBHXSL010000002.1:291813-321990 GCF_042714725.1 Streptomyces sp. NPDC058685 | reverse complement strand
GCCCGTCCGGCGACCGGGGCTCCAGCGGGCACGGACCCTAGGCCAGGCCCCTGCGGGCCACCGCCGGAGCCCGGTGGCCGGCGATCGTGGCCACCATGTCCAGTACCTGGCGGGTCTCCGCCACCTCGTGGACCCGGTACACCTGCGCCCCCAGCCATGCCGACACGGCGGTCGTCGCCAGCGTCCCGATCACGCGCTCCTTCACCGGGCGGTCCAGCGTCTCCCCGACGAAGTCCTTGTTGGACAGGGAGACCAGCACCGGCCAGCCCGTCTCCACCATTTCGCCGAGCCGTCGCGTCGCTTCCAGCGAATGGCGCGTGTTCTTCCCGAAGTCGTGTCCGGGGTCGATCATGATCGCGTCACGCCGTACGCCCAGCTCCACGGCCCGCTCCGCCAGTGACAGCGTCACGCGCAGGATGTCCGCGACGACGTCGTCGTACGCGATCCGGTGCGGGCGCGTACGCGGTTCGGCACCGCCCGCGTGCGTGCACACCAGGCCGGCGCCGTACCGTGCGGCGACCTCGGCCAGCTGAGGGTCGACCCCGCCCCACGCGTCGTTCAGCAGGTCCGCGCCGGCCTCGCAGACGGCCTCGCCGACGTCGTGCCGCCAGGTGTCGACGCTGATCACCACCTCGGGGAACCGCTTGCGTACCTCGGCCACGAAGCCGACCGTCCGCCGCGCCTCCTCCTCGGCGGTGACCTCGGCGCCGGGCCCGGCCTTCACCCCGCCGATGTCGATGATCGCGGCCCCCTCGGCGACCGCCTGCTCGACCCGGGCGAGCGCGGGCTCGTCGCGGAACGTCGCGCCCTGGTCGTAGAAGGAGTCGGGCGTACGGTTCACGATCGCCATGATCACCGGCTCGTGCGCGTCGAATTCGCGCTGGCCCAGCCGCAGCATCAGCTGTTTCCTCCTCGGTTCGTCCGCCTGCGACCCTAACCGCCGGACGGTCGTGGCACGATCAGCAGCGGACAGATTCCGTTCGGTGGAGAGGGTTCGCCCGTGTTCTTGTTCTTGCTGATCGCGATGGTCGTGGTGGTCGCCGCGGTCACGCTCGCCGTGGTCGGCGGCGGCGACAGCGCGGCGCTGCCCGAGGCCGCGCCCGAGCAGCTGGTCGATCCCCTTCCCGAGTCCCGGCCCGTCGGCCGCGCGGACGTGGAGGCGCTGCGGCTGCCGGTGGGCATGCGCGGCTACCGGATGGCGGACGTGGACGACGTGCTGGGCCGCCTGGGGGCGGAGCTCGCCGAGCGCGACGCCCGTATCGCCGAGCTGGAGTCCGCCCTGGCCGGCGCACAGGCGACCGCGGTGGGCACGGCGGACCTGTTCACGGGACCCGGCGACCCCTTCGCCAAGCCAGGCGACCGCTTCCGGCGCGGTGACCGCTTCACCGAACCCGAGGACCGCTTCACCGAGCCCGACGACCGGTTCGGCAAGCCCGATGAGGACTCCGAGCAGTGACCGGCGGGGCGGTGGCGGGGCCCGACGGACGGCTGCGCTGCCCCTGGGGACTGTCCACCGAGGACTACGTCAGGTACCACGACGAGGAGTGGGGCCGGCCGGTCCACGGCGACGACGCGCTCTTCGAGCGGCTCTGCCTGGAGGCCTTCCAGTCCGGACTGTCCTGGATCACGATCCTGCGCCGGCGTGAGGGCTTCCGCCGGGCCTTCGACGGCTTCGCGATCGCGGCGGTCGCGCAGTACACCGACGCCGACAAGGAGCGCCTCCTCGCGGACGAGGGCATCATCCGCAACCGCGCCAAGATCGAGGCGACCCTCGCCAACGCGCGAGTGCTCGCCGGCCGGCCGGCCGGCGAGCTGGACGCGCTCATCTGGTCGTACGCACCCGACCCGGCTTCCCGGCCTGCGCCGCGGACCGTCGCTGACGTCCCCGCCGTCACCGACGAGTCCACGGCGCTCGCCAAGGCCCTCAAGAAGCAGGGCCTGCGGTTCATCGGACCCACGACGGCCTACGCCCTGATGCAGGCGTGCGGCCTGGTCGACGACCACCTGGCCGACTGCATGGCCAGAGGCGCCGCCCCGGCCGGCCGGGCCTCCTGACGGAGACCCGACGCCCGGCCTAACGACCCAGGTACTTCGGCTTCTCCTTCGCGACGAAGGCCCGCACCGCGATGGTGTGGTCCTCCGACGCGCCCGCCAGCGTCTGGAGCTCGTCCTCCTTCTCCAGCGTCTCGTCGAGCGTGTGCCCGGCGCCGTAGGCGAGCGACTCCTTGATCGCGGCGTACGCCACGGTCGGCCCGTCCGCCAGCGCGCGGGCCACCGCCGCGGCCTCGGCGGCCAGCCGGTCGGCCGGGACGAGCTTGTTCGCGATACCCAGCTCGTACGCCTCCTGGGCGGAGAAGGACCGCGGGAAGAGCAGCAGGTCGGCGGCCCGGCTCTGGCCGATCAGCCGCGGCAGCGTCCAGGAGACGCCGGAGTCGGCGGTCAGTGCCACCCCCGCGAAGGAGGTGGTGAAGGAGGCGGTGTCGGCGACGACCCGGTAGTCCGCGGCAAGGGCGAAGCCGAGGCCCGCTCCGGCGGCCACGCCGTTGATGCCGGCGACGACGGGCTTCGGCATCCCGGTCAGCGCGCGAACGACGGGGTTGTAGTGCTCCCGCACCGTGTTCATGGTGTGGCCGGTGCCCGACTCCTTGTCCTCGGCCAGCAGCGAGATGTGCTCCTTGAGGTCCTGGCCCACGCAGAACGCGCGCCCGGTCGCCGTCAGCAGAACCGCCCGTACGGCAGGATCGGCGGCGGCTGCCTCGGCCGAGTCCCGCAGAGCGACTTTCGCCTCGGTGTTCATCGCGTTCATGGCCTCGGGCCGGTTGATCGTGATCGTCGCGAGTCCGTCGCTCACCTCGTACAGCACGGAGTCGGCCATGGCAGGTCCCCTTTACGGCTCAGCGGTGGTGTCCAGGGCCAGCATGGCGGAGATCGCGGTGGGTGGGCATGTGACCTGCGTCTAACAATCTTCCGGCAATCTCGAGCGGCTTCGGTGCGGAGGGCGGCGAAGTATCGCAGGCGGATCGCCGAATTGAGTGGTTTTGCGCGAGCGCGTTGCCTAAGCGATGCCGACTGATGTTGGTCATCGGGTCCCGCCATGCGGGATAATGACCTGGAAGCACTGTGTTCGATGCCGGTGACACCTGGGTTGTCGGCCGATGAGCTGGTTTCAGGAAGGGGAACGAGCATGGCGGCCATGAAGCCGCGGACGGGCGACGGCCCGCTCGAGGTGACCAAGGAGGGGCGGGGCATCGTCATGCGCGTTCCGCTCGAAGGCGGCGGTCGGCTTGTTGTCGAGCTGACACCGGACGAAGCCGATGCTCTCGGCGACGCCCTGAAGAAGGTCGTCGGCTGACGCGGAAGCCCCACACTTTTCACTGCCCCGGCACGCTTGGTGCCGGGGCAGCGTGGTTTCCGGAACGGATCGTGAAGCGCTGGGGCGACCGCATGGAGTCGCTGGACGGTGTCGCCGGGTCGGGCGCCGCGGTCCGGCGGGTCAGCCCCGGCGGACCGCGCAGAGCAGACCGTCGCCCACCGGCAGCAGCGAGGGCAGCAGCTCCTGGCTCTCCCGGACCGCGCGAAGGAGCTCGCGCAGGCGCAGCACCTCCGCCGGCTGCGCCGCCGAGTCGACTGTGCGGCCGTCGGCGAAGACGCCTTCGAAGCACACAAGACCCCCAGGTCGGAGCAGGCGCAACGATTCAGCGAGACAGTCCAGCGACTCCATCCGGTCGCCGTCGCAGAACACGAGGTCGTAGCCCCCGTCCGCGAGGCGGGGGAGGACGTCGAGGGCACGGCCGGGGATGAAGCGGGCGCGGTTGCCCGCGAAGCCCGCCGCGCGGAAGGCCTGCTTCGCGAACTGCTGCCGGTCCGGCTCGGGGTCGACGGTGGTCAGGACGCCGTCGTGCCGCATGCCCTGGAGCAGATAGATCCCGGAGACGCCCGTCCCCGTGCCGATCTCCGCGACCGCCTTCGCGTCGGCGGTGGCAGCGAGCAGGCGCAGCGCTGCGCCGGTGCCTGGCGACACCGAGGAGAGCCCTGACTCCCGGGACCGGTCACGGGCCCAGCGCAGCGCGTCGTCCTCGGCGACAAAGGCGTCGGCGAACGCCCAGCTCGTCTGCCGGTTGGCGGTAATGACCCTCTCCTGTCCCCGTAGTTGGCGCGACGCTGACTGTATCCGTTGCGCCCGGGAACCCGCTGATGGGACCGGGCGTTATGAAGGCGGGGGGAGTACATGGACGAGGGTCGGAAGCAGCACCCAAATTCGCGTAAAGATTCTTATCCGGAGCTAACGGGCGAGGTGGCTATGGTAGGGGCTCCGCTGGACACCACCAGAGCCGACAGGGGAGGTGCGGCTGCACCTGCGGATCGGAGAGGAGTGCTGAAGCGCTTCCTCAGGTCACCGGGTGAGCCGAGATCCGTGACCGACATTGCTGACCGTTCTCGCACAGCCGACTCCGCAACTACAGCGACCTTCGCATCGGATGCGGAATCGCAGGCGTGGACGCCTCCCACCTGGGAGGAGATCGTCAGCACGCACAGCGGTCGTGTCTACCGTCTCGCGTACCGCCTCACGGGCAACCAGCACGACGCCGAGGACCTCACGCAGGAGGTCTTCGTCCGTGTCTTCCGCTCGCTGTCGACGTACACGCCGGGCACCTTCGAGGGCTGGCTGCACCGCATCACCACGAACCTCTTCCTGGACATGGTCCGCAGGAAGCAGCGCATCCGCTTCGACGCGCTCGGCGACGACGCGGCCGAGCGGCTGCCCAGCCGTGAGCCGTCCCCGCAGCAGGTCTTCAACGACACGCACTTCGACGCCGACGTCCAGCAGGCGCTGGACACCCTTGCGCCCGAGTTCCGTGCCGCCGTGGTCCTGTGCGACATCGAGGGGCTGTCCTACGAGGAGATCGCCGCGACCCTGGGCGTCAAGCTCGGCACGGTCCGCAGCCGGATCCACCGCGGACGCTCGCATCTGCGCAAGGCACTTCAGCACCGTTCCCCCGAGGCCCGCGCCGAACAGCGGACGCTGACGGCGGCGGTCGGTCTGGCAGGGGAGGTCGGAACGGCGTGAGTGGCTCAAGCCCGACCCCTGCCGAGCAGCACCTGGGGGACCGGCTCGCCGCGCTTGTCGACGGTGAGCTGAAACACGACGCCCGGGACCGTGTGCTCGCCCATCTGGCGACCTGCCCCAAGTGCAAGGCCGAAGCCGACGCCCAGCGCCGGCTGAAGGACGTCTTCGCCCACACCGCACCACCGCCGCCTTCCGAGGGGCTGCTCGCGCGGCTCCAAGGGCTGCCCGCCGGACCGTCCGACGGTGACGACGGCAGGGACGGCCCGTTCGGCGGCGGCCGCATGACCGAAGCCGTGTTCGGAGCGCTGAGTCCGTCCGCGGGTAGAACCGGCGACCCCCGCTCGGAGACGTTCGGATACGTCCCCGGGGGCGCGCACGCGGCGGTCCTCCCCGGAGGATCGAACGGCTTCCGCATCCATGAAGTGGGACGCCAGGAGGCCGAGCGCTCTCCCTGGCGCGGCCGCAGGTTCGCGTTCGCGGCGGCGAGCGCGGTCTCCTTCGCCGCGATCGCCCTCGGCGGCTCGCTGCCGCTGGACTCCTCGGTCCAGGCGAACCCCAGGGGAGGCGGCGCCGGGAACACCGTCACGCCGCTGCGTGCCTCCGCCGGCTCCGGTACGACGGGCAACGGCACGTCGGGCAGCGGCACCTCGTCGACGTCCGCGCCCGGATCCGTCAGGAGTACGGAGTACGAGCGCCGCCGCGCCGGGGGCAACGGCCTGGCCAGGTCCGAGGACCGTCCCATCGGCCTCTCGGCTCCCGGCATGGGGGCCGCGACGGCCGCCCAGGACCCCGCTCTCGCCGTCCCGGCCGTGGTGAACTCCCTGTTCACCGCACCGTCGTTGATACGCCCGACGGGCTCGGCCTTCCAGCTCGCTTCCGCTCCCGCCATCCAGGCGAACGCAACACCGGCTCCCACGCACCTCATTGCCCCCACGCAGCCCGCGCAGTCTCTGACGACCCGGCGCTGACCGGGCACTGCGCGCGGATTCGCAAACCTGGTTGAATCTTCCGAGGGGTACCGCACAGGGGTGCCGCCGTGGTCGGCAGTTTGCGGGGAGAGCATGGACGACGGGAAGCCCACCGGACCCAAGGCGAAGTGGTGGAGTCGGCCCAGTGCGGGACGTGCTGCTCATGGTGAATCCGAGACGCAGCCGCTCGCGCCGGTGCCGGTCGCCGTATCGGGGCCGGCGGCATCGGAAGCGGGCGCGGAGTCTCGAACGGCGGCCGAGCCCGTCACCGCCGAGGTGCCCGAGACCGTCGCCGGGCCGGTTGCCCAACCCGTCGTCGCTCCGGTCGCCGAGCCCGTCGCCGGGCCGGTGCCCGAGCAGCGTCCGCAGCCGCTGCACGAGCCGGACGTCTACAGCACGCCGCCGTACGGCGGGCCGGGACCCTGGGCGCCCGCCCCGCCGGTCCAGCGGCCGGTGCCGACTCCCGCGCAGGGCACGCCCGTACCTCCGCAGTACGCGGCACCGCACAGCCCGGGGCAGGCCACCGCGGGCGGTGCCTTCGCCCCGCCGTCGCACCAGCAGACGCCGACCCCCGCACCTCCCCACCCGCACGCCCAGCCCCAGCCCGATGCGCAGCCGCAGGCCCCGGGGGCCCACCACCCGCACGCCCAGCCCGACCCGCAGAGCGCGCACCACCCGCTGTCGCCTCAGCACCCGCACCAGCCCCAGGGCACCCACCAGCAGCCCTCGTTGTGGCTCCAGTACGACCCGTGGAGCGCCCCCGGCGCCGCCCCGCTGACGCACCCCGGTGAGCCCGCCAGGAAGCGCGGCCGCCGTGGTTCGCTCCTGGTGGGGGCCCTCGTCGTGGCGCTGCTCGCGGGAGGTATCGGCGGCGGGATCGGTGCGTACATCGAGCGCAACGGCGGCATCACCCAGGTCGAGTTGCAGCAGGCCCCCCGGGACAACGGCGACCGTGCGCCCGACAGCGTGGCCGGTATCGCCTCCAGCGCCCTGCCCAGCGTCGTCACCCTCCATGTGAGCGGCGGCGGCGAACAGGGCACCGGCACCGGCTTCGTCCTGGACGAGCAGGGCCACATCCTCACCAACAACCATGTCGTCGACCCGGCGGGCGCCGCCGGTGAGATCTCCGTCACGTTCAGCGGGGGCGAGACGGCCAAGGCGACCCTCGTCGGCAAGGACAGCGGCTACGACCTCGCCGTCGTCAAGGTCACGGGTGTCTCCGGGCTCAAGCCCCTGCCGCTCGGCAACTCCGACAGCGTCCAGGTCGGCGACCCGGTCGTGGCCATCGGCGCCCCCTTCGACCTCCAGAACACGGTCACCTCCGGCATCATCAGCGCCAAGGAACGGCCGATCACCGCGGGCGGGGAGAAAGGCGACGGCAGCGACGTCAGCTATGTCGACGCCCTCCAGACCGACGCCCCGATAAACCCGGGCAACTCCGGCGGCCCGCTGGTGGACACCAAGGCCCGCGTCATCGGCATCAACAGCGCGATCCGCGCCGCCGACACGGCGGGCGCGGAGGGCGGCCAGGCCGGTTCGATAGGCCTCGGCTTCGCCATTCCGATCAATCAGGGAAAGCGCGTCGCCGAGGAATTGATCAACACCGGCAAGGCCACCCACCCGGTGATCGGCGTGAGCCTCGACATGAAGTACACGGGCGACGGCGCGCGCGTGGGCGAGAAGGGCAAGGACGGTTCCGGGTCGGTCTCGGCCGGCGGTCCCGCGGCCAAGGCCGGCATCAAGGCCGGTGACGTCATCACCAAGGTCGACGGCCAGCGGGTGCACAGCGGCGAGGAGCTGATCGTCAAGATCCGTTCCCACCGCCCGGGCGACCGGCTGGAGCTGACGGTGGTCCGCGCCGGGAAGGAACGGACGATGACACTGACCCTCGGCTCGGCCGACGGCGCGTGACGCACGGAAGTTCCGCCGGGTACCGTGGTTCGGGCCCGGCACCCATCCGATCTGCGGGCCACAGAGAACACGAGGAGCAGCAGGGTGTTCAATGACATAGGCGCACTGGAGCTGGTCACGATCATCGTGCTCGCCGTGCTCGTCTTCGGACCCGACAAGCTGCCCAAGGTCATTCAGGACGTCACCCGCTTCATCCGCAAGATCCGCGAGTTCTCCGAGAGCGCCAAGGAGGACATCCGCACCGAACTGGGGCCGGAGTTCAAGGACTTCGAATTCGAGGACCTCAACCCCAAGACGTTCATCCGCAAGCAGCTGAACGAGAACGAGGACCTGAAGGAGCTCAAGGAGCTCCGCAGCTCCTTCGATCTCAAGAAAGAGATGAACGACGTCGCGGACGCGGTGAACGGCTCCGACGCGGACCGTTCCGTGCCGGCCGCGGTCTCCCGAGCCGACGGCTCCACGGGGGCCTCCTCCGGCACTCCCGACCTGCTGAAGAAGCGCGAAAAGGTCGATCAGGACGAGCGGCCGCCCTTCGACGCAGACGCCACCTGAGTACTGTCAATCCCTGCGAGCCGGGACAGGGTGGCTATTCTCTCCATCTGTCAGGACGCGAGGACGCCCGAGGGGGGCGGGTCCGCTCCGGACCTCGGACACAGAGGAGGCGGCCGGGTAGATGGAGACGACAAGTCGACCAGCGGCTCAGAGCACGGTCAGCGATTCCCCCGCTCCCGGTGCGCAGCGTACGACGGCACCGGAGGGCAAGGCGGGTACCGCGGCCCAGCGCGCGGTCGACGGATTCCTGAGGGCACCGTTCCCCTGGTACGGACTGGACGAGGCCTTCACGGGCCGGCGTTGGCTGATGCAGGTCGGCGCAGCCGCAGACGGCACGGTCCAGCACGGCGCGATGGGGCACGGCGACGAGCCGTCGATACGCTCGGAGGCGGCCGGTACGGAGAAGGAGCGCTTCGCGGTGGTCATCACCGTCGTGGCGAGCCCCGTACGCCGCAGCGGTGACGGCACGGGCGTCCTGGACGCCACCACGGTTTCCTCCGCGGCCTGGCTGGCCGGCTCGGGACTGCTGGCCCACACCTGGCCCGCCCAGCTGGACCACTCGCTGCGTGACGACTGGCTGGACCAGCAGACGGAGACCGCCTTCGAGCTGGCCGACGACATGAGCGGACCGGCCTGGTCCGCGCTCTCGCTGCCGGTCGACGGCGAGCCGACGCCCTTCCACTACCGCGAGTCGGAGTTCGGCTGGGTGCTGGCCGGTTCCACCCGGACGGGGGTGCACGTCGGCGCCTACGGGCGCGGGATGAGCGCTTACGGTCTCGCCTTCTCGGCGGTCGAGGACCTCGGCGCGTACATCCCGTCCTGACGGCACCGGACGGGCTTGGTGACCAAGCCCGTCCGGACGCGGGACCACGGCGCTCAGGCGCCTGCCGCGGCGGGTGGGCCCGGTGCGGTACCACCCGGCGCGGGAACGCTCAGAACTTGTTCCGCGGGGTGATCCCCAGCGCCATGCCCGACAGGCCGCGCTGGCGGCCGCCCAGCTTGCCCGCGATCGCGCGCAGGGCGGAGCCCGCGGGGGAGTCGGGGTCGGTGAGCACGACGGGCTTGCCCTCGTCGCCGCCCTCACGCAGACGTACGTCGATCGGAATGGAACCCAGCACCGGCACCGTCGCGCCCGTGGTCTTCGTCAGGCCCTCGGCGACCCGCTGGCCGCCGCCGCTGCCGAAGACGTCGACCATCTCGTCGCAGTGCGGGCACGGCAGGCCCGCCATGTTCTCGACGACGCCGACGATCTTCTGATGGGTCTGTACGGCGATCGAGCCGGCCCGCTCGGCGACCTCGGCGGCGGCCTGCTGGGGGGTCGTCACCACCAGGATCTCCGCGTTCGGCACCAGCTGCGCCACCGAGATCGCGATGTCGCCGGTACCCGGGGGCAGGTCGAGCAGCAGGACGTCCAGGTCGCCCCAGTACACATCGGCGAGGAACTGCTGGAGCGCGCGGTGCAGCATCGGGCCGCGCCACACCACCGGGGCGTTGCCCGGGGTGAACATGCCGATCGAGATGACCTTCACGCCGTTCGCGGACGGCGGCATGATCATGTTCTCGACCTGGGTGGGACGGCCGTCGGCGCCCAGCATCCGGGGCACGGAGTGACCGTAGATGTCGGCGTCCACGACGCCGACCTTCAGGCCGTCGGCGGCCATCGCGGCCGCCAGGTTCACCGTCACGGAGGACTTGCCGACCCCGCCCTTGCCCGAGGCGACCGCGTACACCCTGGTCAGCGAGCCGGGCTGGGCGAACGGCACCTCACGCTCGGCCGTGCCGCCGCGCAGCGACGACGCGAGGTCGCGCCGCTGCTCGTCGCTCATCACATCCAGCGTGACGTCGACGCGGGTGACACCGTCGAGGCGGGCGACCGCGTCCGTCACGTTCTTGGTGATCGTCTCGCGCATCGGGCAGCCGGAGACGGTGAGGTACACCGTGACCGCGACCGCGCCGTCCGCCTCGATCCCGACTGATTTGACCATGCCGAGTTCGGTGATCGGTCGGTTGATCTCGGGGTCGTTCACCGTCGCCAGTGCCTCAAGCACCGCGTCTTCCGTAGCCATACCGATGATGGTACGGCGCTGACCACCACCGCCGGTAAGGCCGTCAGCGGTCGCTTTCGTCACGCCCCGAGGCGCGCTCGTACGGGAATACGGCGCGATGCTCCTCCATCTCCTTCACGAGGTCCTGGATCTCCGAGCGGATCCAGTCGCGGGTGGCCACCTCGCCCAGGCCCATCCGCAGCGCGGCGATCTCCCGGGTGAGGTACTCGGTGTCCGCGATCGACCGCTCGTTCTGTTTGCGGTCCTGCTCGTGGGTGACCCGGTCACGGTCGTCCTGACGGTTCTGTGCCAGCAGGATCAGCGGAGCGGCGTACGACGCCTGGAGCGACAGCATCAGGGTCAGGAAGATGAAGGGATACGGGTCGAAGCGCAGACCTGCGGGCGCGCTGACGTTCCACACCACCCACATGATGATGATCACCGTCATCCAGACGATGAACCGTCCGGTGCCCAGGAAACGGGCGATCCGCTCGGAGAACCGGCCGAAGGCCTCCGGGTCGTACTCCGGCAGCAGAGAGCGCCGCGGCGCTCGGGGCTGATCGAGCCTGACCCTCGGACGGGGCGCGGCGCTCGCTCCCGACGGCAGCCGTTCCTTCGTGTCGCCGCGCTCTCCCGGCCCGGACTCGCCGCCGCTACCCATGGGCGGACTCCTCGAACTCCGTCTCCCGCCAGTCCTCCGGCAGCAGATGGTCCAGGACGTCGTCGACGGTCACCGCACCGAGCAGCGAACCGCCCTCGTCGACGACCGGCGCGGCGACCATGTTGTACGCCGCGAGATAGCTGGTCACCGCCGGCAGCGGGGTGTCCGGCGACAGCGGTGGCAGATCGCTGTCGACGAGGGAACTGACCAGGGTGAACGGCGGGTCCCGCAGCAGCCGCTGGAAGTGGATGGTGCCGAGGTACTTGCCCGTCGGCGTCTCGTCCGGCGGGCGGCACACGTACACCTGCGCGGCGAGCGCGGGGGAGAGGTCCTGCTGGCGCACCCGCGCCAGAGCGTCGGCGACCGTGGCGTCCGGCCGAAGGACGATCGGCTCCGTGGTCATCAGACCGCCGGCCGTGTGCTCCTCGTACGACAGAAGGCGGCGCACATCGGCGGCGTCGTCCGGCCGCATCAGGGTGAGCAGGCGCTCCTGGTCCGCCTCGGGCAGTTCGGAGAGCAGGTCGGCCGCGTCGTCCGGGTCCATGGCCTCCAGGACGTCGGCGGCCCGCTCCTCCTTGAGCTTGCCGAGGATCTCGACCTGGTCGTCGTCCGGCAGCTCCTCCAGCACATCTGCCAGCCGGTCGTCGTCGAGGGCGGCGGCGACCTCCGCGCGCCGCTTCGGCGACAGGTGGTGCAGCACATTGGCGAGGTCGGCCGGGCGCATCCGCTCGAAGGTGGCGACCAGGCTCTCGGCGCCCTGCTCGTCCTCGTCGAGCGAGAAGCCGGTCACCGCCGACCACTCGACGGTCAGGGTCTCTCCCCTGCGCCGCAGGGCTCCCGCCCTGCCCTTGCGGACGAACGCCTTGTCGATCTCCCAGTCGCGGCGGGCGGGCAGCTGCTGGATCGAGACGTCGAGGACGGTGACCTCCTCGCCGCTGTCCACCAGCTGCACGCGGCGGTCGAGCAGTTCACCGAGCACCAGCCGCTCGGTGGGCCGCTGCTCGAACCGGCGCATGTTCAGTACGCCGGAGGTGATGACCTGTCCCGACTCCACGCCGGTGACCCGGTTCATCGGGAGGAAGATCCGGCGGCGGCTGAGCACCTCGACGACCAGACCGAGCAGCCGCGGCGGCCGCCGCCCCACCCGCAACATCGCGACGAGGTCGCGCACCCGGCCGACCTGGTCGCCCTGCGGGTCGAAGACGGGCACACCCGCGAGGTGGGACACGAAGATCCGAGGGGCGCCTGCCACCGTCTCCGCCCTCCTCGCTCGCCGGATTTTGCCGGGAATTGCCGCTGATCGTGGGCTTCAGGCTAGCCCGTACCGATGCGTGCCGCCCCTGGCCGAGGTCCGTACGGCTCCCTGCGGAGCGGCCTGCTCCGCACGGGTACGCTGCCGTCTGCCACCCATGACAAGCAGATGAGAGGCAGTGCGCCGGTGACTCTCCTCCCCCCGGTTCCTCAGGCTCGCAGGGCCGTGCTCTCCGTGGCGGTGTGCGCCGGACTGACCATGGCGCTCACGGCTTGCGGAGGAGAGGACCCCGACGCGGGGACCAATGGAATCGGCAAGCTCTCCGCCGCCGAGATCGAGACGAAGGCGAAGACCGCGGCGGACGCGGCGACGGCCGTACGGCTGTCGGGCACCCTCGTCAGCAAGGGCGGCACCTACAAGCTGAACATGCGGCTCAAGCACGACGGCGGCACCGGATCCGTCACCTCGAAGGACAACACCTTCGAACTGCTGCGGATCGGCAAGGCGCTCTATCTGAAGGCCGACGCGGGTTTCTGGAACCCCGAGGACGGCAAGGGCGACGCGAAACCGGGCGAGAGTGACGACGAGGCGGCGGACAAGCTCGACGACAAGTATGTGAAGGTCCCCGAGGGCGACCCCGCGTACAACCAGTTCCGCGGCTTCACGGACATGGACGTCCTGCTGGAGGGACTGCTCGGCATGCAGGGCGAGCTGAGCAAGGGCGACCGTACGAAGGTCGGCGGCGTCCGCGCGATCACGGTGACCGCGGGGGAGGGCGCGGGCGGGACGCTCGACGTCTCCCTGGAGGGCGCGCCCTATCCCCTTCAGTTCGCGCGAGCCGGCGGGGCCGGTGTGCTGACCCTCGGGGACTGGGGCAAGGACTTCGCGCTCAAGGCGCCGTCGAAGGAGGAGACGGTCGACTACGGCGGCCAGCTCCCGAAGACGAACAGCCAGGCGGGCTCGTCCGGCGACTGAGGCCAGGGCGACTGGGGCCAGGGCGACTCAGGCCAGGGCGGCCGAGGCCCAGGCGACGGCCGGGCGCTGACCGGGCGGCCGGGGCCGTGCCGCTGGGCGTCAGCGGGACGGACACGCACCGCAGACCCGGCGCAGCTCTCAACCGCGCTTCTTCTTGCGGCCGACCAGCAGTCGCGGAAGCCCGGCAGGCGCCGGCCGGCGGGTCGTCGCCGACGTGGGGAGCGGCGGCTCGGCCAGCGACGTGGACGGCAGATCCGTGGTCGCGGAGCGCGGTTCGAGTCGCAGGACGCGGCACTCGCGCGCCCACCGCTCGGTCATCACCTCCGCGTCCGGCGCGTTCAGCCGCTTGCCCTTGAGCTCGGCGACCGCCGCTTCCCACGCCGGCGTGTGCGGCTCCAGCTCGGACACCGCGGCCGTCCACACGACGAGCCGCCCGCCCTTGTCCTTGCTGCGCACGGTGACCTCGGCCGTACCCCCGTCCGCCAGCTGCGGCAGCGGCTGCTCACCGGGCCCGTCGCCCACGAGGTGCAGGGCGCCCTCGTGCCATACGTGCCAAAGCGCTCGCGCGGGACCTCCGCCCCGGACCCAGACGAGGCCCGACTTCTTGGTGGCTTCCTCGACGAGCGCCTGGTCGGGGAGTGCGACGTCCCCGGTGGAGCGGGCGGAAGGTTCGGTCATGCGCGCAGCCTATCTACAGCCAGCCGTTGCGCTTCAGGGTGCGGTGGATGACGAGACAGACGCCGATGATGCCCGTCATCACCATCGCGTAGCCGTACTTCCAGTGCAGCTCCGGCATGTGGTCGAAGTTCATGCCGTACACCCCGCAGACCGCCGTCGGCACGGCGATGATCGCCGCCCATGAGGTGATCTTGCGCATGTCCTCGTTCTGGGCGACCGTCGCCTGCGCCAGATTGGCCTGGAGGATCGAGTTGAGCAGCTCGTCGAAGCCGATGACCTCTTCCTGCACCCGGGCGAGGTGGTCGGCGACGTCACGGAAGTACTTCTGGATGTCGGGGTCGATCAGCCGCATCGGGCGCTCGCTGAGCAGCTGCATCGGCCGCAGCAGCGGCGACACCGCCCTCTTGAACTCCAGCACCTCGCGCTTGAGCTGATAGATCCGTCCGGGGTCGCTGCCGCGCGGGCTGCCCTTGTCGGGCGCCGAGAAGACATCGATCTCGACCTCGTCGATGTCGTCCTGCATCGCGCCCGCGACCGCGATGTACCCGTCGACGACATGGTCGGCGATGGCGTGCAGCACCGACGAAGGCCCCTTCGCCAGCAGCTCGGCGTCCTTCTGAAGCCCGTGGCGCAGCGCCCGCAGCGAGCCCTTGCCGCCGTGCCGGACGGTGATGACGAAGTCCCGGCCGGTGAAGCACATGACCTCGCCGGTCTCCACGACCTCGCTGGTCGCGGTGAGTTCGGCGTGCTCGACGTAGTGGATCGTCTTGAAGACGGTGAAGAGCGTGTCGTCGTACCGCTCCAGCTTGGGCCGCTGGTGGGCGTGGACCGCGTCCTCGACGGCGAGGGGGTGCAGTCCGAACTCGGCGGCGATACCGGCGAATTCGGCCTCGGTCGGCTCGTGCAGCCCGATCCAGGCGAAGCCGCCGCCCTCCCGCACACGGAGCATGGCCTCGTGCGGCGTCTGGCAGGCGTCGGTCTCCAGCCGCCTTCCGTCGCGGTAGACCGCGCAGTCGACGACGGCGCTCGAGGCGGAGGGGTCCCGCGTGGTGTCGTACGTGTTGTACGGGGCGTTGCTCTTGCGCAGGGACGGACGGACCGCGGCGCGCAGGTCACGGATCATCGACATGGCTTGCTCCTTCACGGAGAGGCCGTCGGCGAGTGGCGTGGCACAGCCCGGAATGGGGACGTGATGCGTACGTCCGCAAAGCGGGCGGCACCGCGTGGTCGCGGTGACGGCGTTCGCTACAGACAGGCAAAAACGAAGTGCTCTTCCGTCGTGCGAAGTGCCGTGGGGCCGCTGCGGTGAGGCCTCAGATCACCCAGGAGACGCAGGTCGCCGGGGAGACACACGGTGCGGAAGGGCGGTTGGTACTGCACGATCGACTTCGATCCACCGCAGCCCCACCTCCTCCGGCCGGTCCCCCGTGAGGGACAGTCATGACGTCGGGGACTGGAGAGCACGCTTCTGCGTGCCGTCCCTGACCAGCGGCCAAGACTATCAGTCGCCTCAGGGCCAATCCCTGGTTTTGCCCGTTCCATACGCGCTTTATGCTCGCCGCATGGGAGAAGTTCTTGATCTGGTCGAGGCCCGGCTGCGTACGGCACTCGGTGAACCGGACGCCCGCGCGGCGGTGACGTTCCTGGGTACGGACCGTATCGAGGTGCTGAGGTTCCGGAGCGAGGACCACGACGGAGGGGACGTCGTGCGATACGCCACACTCGGCATGTCCGCCCATCCGATGACCGATCCCACGGCCGCGCTGGCCGACCCGGTGAAGGGTCCGCGCGCGGAGCTGGTCCTCTCCGTCCGGGCCGGGCTCGCCGACACCGACAAGGCGCTGCGGCCCCTCGCCGTGCTCGCCGCGTCCCCTCAGGTCGAGGGTGTCGTCGTGGCGCCCGGCGCCTCACTGGACGTCGGTGAACCGCTGTGGACCTCGGCGGCCTTCAGCTCGGTGCTGGTGGCCGAGCCCGGAGGTCTCGTCGAGGATCTCGAACTGGCCGACCCGATGGACCCGGTGCGCTTCCTGCCGTTGCTGCCGATGACGTCGAACGAGGCGGCCTGGAAGCGGGTGCACGGGGCGCAGGAACTCCAGGAGCGGTGGCTGACGCACGGGACGGACCTGCGCGATCCGCTGCGCAGGTCCGTACCGCTGGACTGAACCCCGCTTGGACTGAACCTCGCTGCCGCGCACCTGTTCTGAGCCGATGTCAGGCAGGTCCCGTCGCAGGCCCGTTGATGCCCGGCGTCAGTTGGCGAAGACCGTGACGCCGTCCTGGGTGGCGTGCACCGGCTGGAGTTCCTCCGCCCTGTGGGTGAGGGATGCGCGCCGTACCCACACGATGCCCGCGCCGATCACCGCCGCGCCCGCGGCCACCACGAACGGGATGTGGATGTCGGTCCACTCCTCGATCTTGGGCGCGAAGTAGGGGGCGGCGGCCGCGGCGAACCAGCGGACGAAGTTGTACCCGGCGCTGGCCACCGGTCGCGGCGCGTCCGAGACGCCGAGCGCCAGTTCGGTGTAGACGGTGTTGTTCAGGCCGATGAAGGCGCCGGAGACGATCGTGCCGGCGACGGCCGCGGTGTGGCTGCCGTAGCCGAGCATCACGAGGTCCGCGGCGAGCAGCAGCAGCGAGCCGCCCAGCACCTTGAGCGAGCCGAAGCGGCGCTGGAGTCGCGGCGCGACCAGGACCGAGAAGACCGCGAGCAGCACACCCCAGGCGAAGAACACCGCCCCGGACTTGTACGGGCTCATGTCGAGCACGAACGGTGTGAAGGCCAGCACCGTGAAGAAGGCGTAGTTGTAGAAGAACGCCGACGCTGCGGCGGACGCGAGCCCGCCGTGCCCGAGTGCCTTGAGGGGATCGAGCAGCGAGGTCTTGCGGGCCGGTGTGGGCTGCTCCTTCAGGAACGCCGCGATGCACAGGAATCCGACGGCCATCAGGGCGGCGGTGCCGAAGAACGGATAGCGCCAGCTGGCGTCGCCGAGCACGGCGCCGAGCAGCGGTCCGCACGCCATGCCGAGCCCGAGCGCCGACTCGTACAGCAGGATCGCCGCCGCGCTGCCGCCCGCGGCGGCACCGACGATGACGGCGAGCGAGGTCGAGACGAAGAGGGCGTTGCCGAGTCCCCAGCCGGCCCGGAAGCCGACCAGTTCGCCGACCGAGCCGGAGGTTCCGGACAGGGCGGCGAAGACGATGACGAGCGTCAGCCCGGCGAGCAGGGTCTTGCGACCGCCGATACGGCTGGAGACGAAACCGGTCACCAGCATCGCGACGGCGGTGATGAGGAAGTACGAGGTGAACAGGAGCGACACCTGGCTGGGCGTCGCCTCCAGGCCCTTGGCGATGGACGGCAGGATCGGGTCCACCAGGCCGATGCCCATGAAGGCCACGACCGATGCGCCCGCCGTCGCCCAGACGGCCTTGGGCTGGCGCAGGATGCTGGGCGCTCCTTCGTCGAACGGATCCTCTCCACGCATGGACAGCTCCTCTGCAGACTTCTCGAGTAGATCGTTGTGCTCTACACATAATAGGTTAGCCAAGCTAATGAATGCAAGATGCATCTAATTTTCCCGGGTGGAAGCACACGCCGAGCCGGTGATCGTCCTTGACGGGGGGACTGCCGGGTAGGACCGTTGGGCTGTATGAGGGGCGAACCCAGTTGCCCGAAGTGCGGTGGCCGGGTCAGGGCGCCCGGTCTCTTCGCCGACTCCTGGCAGTGCGATGTGCACGGCACGGTGCACCCGCTGCAGCCGGTGATCCCGCCCAGTGTCGAAGCCCTGGGTGTGGTGGTGCACCGCGCGAAGGTCCCCGTCTGGATGCCGTGGCCGCTGCCCGTCGGATGGCTCTTCAGTGGCGTCGCCTACGCCGGCGACGACCGCAGCGGAGGGCGGGCCACCGCTGTCGCCTGCTCGGGGCCGGGTCCGCTCGGCGGACTGGGCGAACTGCTGCTGGTCGCCGAGGAGTTGGGCGTCGGACTCGGAGCGCGCTACGCCGGTGTCGACGGTCCCGACCCGGGCCACTGCATCAGCGTGGAGAAGCCCCCGCAGACCAAGGTGCTCGCGGCCGGCCGGCCGACGCCGCTGTGGCATGTCCCGGGAGCGCCCGACGACCGGGCCGTCTTCGCGGGCGAGGCGCGCGGATTGTGGCTCTGGGCGATCGTCTGGCCGGAGCAGACCGGGCTGCTGATGTACGACGAGCTGGTGCTCACCGATCTGCGGGACGCGGGTGCGGAAGTGGAACTGCTGCCGTGCGGAGCGCTGTCACCGCGGCTGCTGTCGTGAACACGTGGGCTCGGGGCAGGTGAGCCGCTGACGCCGGGTCCGGGCCGCCCGTACCCGTCCTGAGGGTATTCGAATGCCCGATACACTTGACCGTCCCCTGTCCGCCCACCGCCCCTGGAGCCTCGCGTCGTGCGCATCGATCTGCACACCCACTCCACGGCGTCGGACGGCACGGACACCCCGGCCGAGCTGGTCCGCAAGGCCGCAGACGCCGGACTGGACGTCGTCGCGCTCACTGACCACGACAGCACCCGCGGGCACGCCGAGGCGATCGCCGCGCTTCCTGAAGGTCTGACCCTGGTCACCGGCGCCGAGATCTCCTGCGCCCTCGACGGGGTCAGCCTCCATCTGCTGGCGTACCTCTTCGACCCGGACGAGCCGGATCTGCTGCGCGAGCGCGAGCTCGTACGCGACGACCGGGTGCCGCGCGCCCGGGCGATGGTCACCAAGCTCCAGGAACTCGGCGTACCCGTCGAGTGGGACCTCGTGGCGCGGATCGCCGGAGAGGGTTCCGTCGGGCGCCCGCACATCGCCACCGCGCTCGTCGAGCTCGGCGTCGTGCCGACCGTCTCGGACGCCTTCACGCCCGAGTGGATCGCCGACGGCGGCCGTGCGCACATCACCAAGCACGAACTGGACCCCTTCAGGGCGATCCGGCTGGTCAAGGCCGCCGGGGGAGTGGCCGTCCTCGCGCACCCCGCCGCCGCCCAGCGGGGCCGTACGGTGCCGGAGAAGGCGATAGCCGAACTGGCCGCCGCCGGTCTCGACGGTATCGAGGTCGACCACATGGACCACGACGAGCCCACCCGCGTACGGCTGCGCGGTCTCGCCGCCGAACTGGGGCTGCTGACCACCGGATCGAGCGACTACCACGGCAGCCGCAAGACCTGCGAGCTCGGCGAGTTCACGACCGACCCGGAGATCTACGGCGAGATCACCCGGCGGGCGACCGGTGCGTTCCCGGTGCCCGGCACCGGCGGAGTGCGCCTCTAGGCTCTGCCGCTCTTCGTCGTCTTCTGTCGCACGGAGTGTGCCGCGCCGCGCGCGCCGACCGGCTCGCCCCGCGCAGACCTCTCCCTGCCTTCCCTTCTGTTCCACCCCTCTTCCCGCTAGGCCTCACCGTGTTCGACGTTGCCGTCTTCGGCTCCCTCTTCCTGACCCTCTTCGTGATCATGGATCCCCCCGGGATCACCCCGATCTTCCTCGCCCTCACCTCCGGGCGGCCCGCCAAGGTGCAGCGCCGGATGGCGTGGCAGGCGGTCGCCGTGGCCTTCGGTGTGATCACCGTCTTCGGCATCCTGGGCCAGCAGATCCTGGACTATCTGCATGTCTCCGTCCCCGCGCTGATGATCGCGGGCGGTCTGCTCCTGCTGCTCATCGCGCTCGACCTGCTGACCGGGAAGACGGACGAGCCGAAGCAGACGAAGGACGTCAACGTCGCGCTCGTGCCGCTCGGCATGCCGCTGCTGGCCGGGCCCGGCGCCATCGTCTCGGTGATTCTCGCCGTGCAGCACGCGAACGGGGCGTCCCAGCAGGTCTCCGTGTGGGCGGCGATCGTCGCCATGCACGTGGTGCTGTGGCTGACCATGCGCTACTCGCTGGTGATCATCCGGCTGATCAAGGAAGGCGGTGTCGTCCTGGTGACGCGACTGGCCGGCATGATGCTCTCCGCGATCGCCGTGCAGCAGATCATCAACGGCATCACCCAGGTCATCCAGAGCTCCTGAGGCGGCCCCGCACGCGCCGTGCCCGGTACCGCCCCCGCACACACCCGCGCCCCCGTACGGATCATCCGTACGGGGGCGCTGCGTCGTCGGTACTGCTCCGGCCCTGCCGTGTGTGTTACAGGGCCGCGGTTTCTGCCGGGCGGATGTAGATGCGCTGGCCAGTCGCTGCGGCCTGCTGCACGATCCGGTTGACGGAGGCGGCGTCCACGACGGTGCTGTCCACGGCGGTGCCGGTGACATCGTCGAGTCGCATGATTTCGAAGCGCATGGCTTCTCCCTTCGTCTGATCCTCCTGCTGGAGAACTGCTGGCGACGGATACCCGTCTGTGTTCGTTCGTGCTCTGTACGTCTACAACCCTCGTGCACCCTTCAAACATTCCCTACGCTAAGGAAAATTTTCGGATGCCTAACTACTGGCAGGTACGGGCGGGCCCACGGACAATGAGTTCCGTATGAACGACGCAGAGATCAACGAGATCGGCGCCCGCCTGGAGCGCACCAACGAGCTGCTCCATCGCATGCTCGCCGAGGTCGCGAAGACCCCGTCCACACATGCCATCTTCGTCGACGCGGGTTACGTCTATGCTGCGGCCGGGTTGCTTGTGGCGGGCACCGAGGACCGGCGCTCCTTCGACCTGGACGCCGAAGGGCTCATCGAGGCCTTCATCGACAAGGCCCGCACGATCTTCGCCGACAGCCGGCTGCTGCGTGTCTACTGGTACGACGGCGCCCGCCGACGGATCCACACCGCGGAGCAGCAGTCGATCGCCGAGCTTCCCGACGTCAAGGTGCGGCTGGGCAACCTCAACGCCAACAACCAGCAGAAGGGCGTCGACTCCCTCATCCGTACGGATCTGGAGTCGCTCGCACGGCACCGGGCGATCAGCGACGCGGCCCTGGTGGGCGGTGACGAGGACCTCGTGTCGGCGGTCGAGGCGGCGCAGGGCTACGGCGCGCGCGTCCATCTGTGGGGCATCGAGGGCTCCGACGGACGCAACCAGGCCGAGCCGCTGCTGTGGGAGGTGGACAGCCAGCGGACCTTCGACCTGGACTTCTGCCGGCCCTACATCACCCGCCGGCCGGTGACGACGTACGAGAACGAGGGGGCGCCGCCGCCCTCACGCGACGAGGTGCGCTTCGTCGGGGCCCAGATCGCGGCGACCTGGCTGACCGAACGGGGCCGGGAGCCCATGGCCGAGCTGTTGCCGGGTCATCCCTATCTGCCCGGCCCGGTGGACCAGGACCTGCTGATCGAGGCCGAGCGGGTGCTCCAGCGGTCGCTGCGCGGGCACGCGGTGCTGAGGCGGGCGCTGCGGGACGGGTTCTGGCAGCACCTTCAGTCCCAGTACTGAAGCAGTCGCGGTACTGGAGCAGTCGCCTACGGAAGCCGTGCGGCCGCGGTCATCTCGACCCCGGCTCCCTCGACCCCCGGCTCCCTCGGCCCCGGCTCCCCTCGGCACCGCGTCCCCTCAGTGCCGGTCCCAGAAGGCCCTGATCGCCGCCGCGGTCTCCTGCGGGCGGTCGGTGTTGGGGGAGTGCTCCGCCCCCGCGATGACCGTCCGGTGGGCGCCGAGCCGCTCCGCCATCGTGTCGAGGAGAGGCACGGGCCAGGCGTCGTCGATCTCCCCGCTCAGCACATGCTTGGGGAGCGCCCGCAGGGCGGCCAGTTCGTCCACCCGGTCGGGCTCACCGGTCAGCTGACCGCCCGTGGCGATCAGTTGCAGCGGATTGTTGCTCAGCCAGCGGCGCCGCAGGTCCTCGCCGTTCTTCGGGTCGGTGTCCGTGTCGACCGGAGGGTCGAGCGTCCTCATCGCCTCCCAGACCTGCTCCATCCGCATGACCGCGAGGGCGTCGCTGAGCAGCTTCACCCGTTCCCGCTGCCCGGAGCTGATCCGCGCGGGCCCGGAGGACATCAGCGTGAGGGTGCGGAACGGGGTGGGATCGAGCAGCACGGCGGCCCGGGCGATCTGTCCGCCGAGCGAGTGGCCGAGGAGATGCAGACGGCCCTCGCCGGCGTCCCCCTCGCGGACGGCCTCCGCCTGGGCGAGCACATCGCGCGCCAGTGACTCCTGCGCGTAGGCCTCCTGCTCGGCGGGCCCCTCGGTCTCGAACTGACCGCGTCCGTCGACGGAGACGACGCGGTAGCCGGCGGCGGTGAGGGGCTCCAGCAGGACGATGAAGTCCTCCTTGCTCCCGGTGAAGCCGGGCAGCAGGAGCGCCGTCCCTCTGACCGCGTCGCCGTTCGGCCGGGCGTCGAGCACGGCGAAGTCCCCGCGCGAGGTGGTGAGGACGCGGGACCGGGCGCAGGGCGGCGGGACGAAGGTGGGGGGCCGGCTCATGCGACGAGGTTAACTGCGGCGGGTGCCGGGCGCGTTGCGGGGGCATATCGCCCGGCTTCCGTGCGGACGGCCGGAGAACGCCGACGGCCCGGCCCCCGTGAGGGGCCGGGCCGTACGGAGCGGGCAGTGTCAGCTCTCGGGCTGAGCGGCCTTCCGGGTGCGGGTGCGACGGCGCGGGGCCGCGGCTTCCTCGGCGGGAGCCTCGGCCGCGACGGCGACCGCCTTCGCCGCACGGGTACGGCGCGGCTTGACCTCGGCCTCGGCCGTCTCCAAGGCTGCTGCCGTGTCCACGGCCTTCGCCGCGCGGGTGCGACGGCGGGGCTTGGTCTCGGCCTCGGGCGCCTCGGCGGTCGCGACGTCCTCGACGACGGTGGCCTTCGCCGCACGGGTGCGGCGCGGCTTGACCTCGGCCTCGGCGGTCTCGACGGCCTCCACCGTGTCCACCGTCTTCACGGCGCGGGAGCGGCGGCGGCGCGGCTTGGTCTCCGCCTCGGCCTCCGGCTGTGCCTCGGGGACCGTGGCGACCGGTGTGCGGACCTGCTCGACGGACTCCGCCGGCGCGCCCACACGGGTGCGACGACGACGCCTCGGCGTGCGGGCCTCGGTGGACTGCTCCGAGGGAGCCGCCGGAGCCGACGGCGAGAGTGCCTCGTCCGTCGCGGGCTCGCCGGCCCTCGTACGACGGCGCTGGCGCGGGGTCCGGGTACGCGGCGGGCGCTCCTCGGTGACCGTGGCCGTGGCGGCGGACCTGCGGGAACGCCCGCCGGTCTCGCCCAGGTCCTCGACCTCTTCCGCCGCGAGACCGGCGCGGGTGCGCTCGGCGCGGGGGAGGACGCCCTTCGTGCCCGCCGGAATGCCCAGCTCCTCGAACAGGTGCGGGGACGTGGAGTACGTCTCCGGCGGGTCCGGGAACCCCAGGTCCAGCGCCTTGTTGATCAGCTGCCAGCGGGGGATGTCGTCCCAGTCCACGAGCGTGACGGCCGTACCCTTCGCGCCCGCGCGGCCGGTGCGGCCGATGCGGTGGAGGTAGGTCTTCTCGTCCTCGGGCGACTGGTAGTTGATGACATGCGTCACGCCCTCGACGTCGATACCGCGAGCGGCGACGTCGGTGCAGACGAGGACATCCACCTTGCCGTTGCGGAACGCCCGGAGCGCCTGCTCACGCGCGCCCTGACCCAGGTCGCCGTGGACCGCGCCGGAGGCGAAGCCACGACGCGCGAGCTGCTCGGCGATGTCCGCGGCCGTGCGCTTGGTGCGGCAGAAGATCATCGCCAGACCCCGGCCGTCGGCCTGGAGGATCCGGGAGACGAGCTCCGGCTTGTCCATGGAGTGCGCGCGGTAGATCCGCTGCGTGGTGTTCGCCACGGTCGCGCCCGCGTCGTCCGGCGAAGTGGCGCTGATGTGGGTGGGCTGCGACATGTAGCGACGGGCGAGACCGATGACCGCACCCGGCATGGTCGCCGAGAACAGCATCGTCTGGCGCTTCGCCGGCAGCTGCTGGATGATCTTCTCGACGTCGGGCAGGAAGCCCAGGTCGAGCATCTCGTCGGCCTCGTCGAGCACGAGCGCCCGTACGTGGGAGAGATCGAGCTTCTTCTGGCCGGCCAGGTCGAGCAGCCGTCCGGGGGTGCCGACGATCACGTCGACGCCCTTCCTGAGGGCCTCGACCTGCGGCTCGTAGGCGCGGCCGCCGTAGATGGCGAGAACGCGGACGTTACGCACCTTGCCGGCGGTCAGCAGATCGTTCGTGACCTGCGTGCACAGCTCGCGGGTGGGAACCACCACGAGCGCCTGGGGTGCGTCGGTGAGCTGCTCGGGCTTCGCCCGGCCGGCCTCGACGTCCGCGGGGACGGTGACGCGCTCCAGCAGCGGCAGGCCGAAACCGAGCGTCTTGCCGGTGCCGGTCTTGGCCTGGCCGATGACGTCGGTGCCGGAGAGCGCGACGGGGAGCGTCATCTCCTGGATGGGGAACGGGGACAGGATGCCGACGGCTTCGAGGGCCTCGGCGGTCTCGGGAAGGATCCCAAGATCCCGGAAAGTCGTAGTCAGGGTGCTGCCTCTTCTGTGAGACGCGGCGCGAGGCGAACGATGGGGGTCGTACCGCACCGGGGTACTGGGCCGGCCGTGGGTTGGCCGGATGGTGCGGGACCACTGCCGTCGCTCGAGCGTCGTACCGCTGAGGGGGCCCCTCATCTGCGGTCATGCACGATTCTGCGCACGGTCCGCGTGGAGGGCGGTCGGTTCGGAGCCGATCGTGCCACCGACCGGGCATCCACAAGGGGTCAGAGGGAAACGAATCCCTCAGTCAAACACTGCGATCGCCCACCGAGTACGCAAAACGCTCAGCAGGCGCATTACCACTGTACCCCGGATTCGCGCATGTGTGTTGGGTGAATTCACGGGAACCGGGATCGCGGCATGGCTGACCAGCCCCTTACGCCCCTTGTGGGGCGGGCTATTGTGCGCTCCATGGAGACGCCTGACAACGCCACTGAACACACCGGAATCGCCGCCCAGGACTGGGCCACGGCGTCCGCCGACCCGCAGTACCGCGCCGCCGTGGTGGACCTGCTCGGAGCACTCGCGTACGGCGAGCTCGCGGCCTTCGAGCGGCTCGCCGAGGACGCGAAGCTCGCGCCCACGCTCGGCGACAAGGCGGAGCTGGCGAAGATGGCGTCCGCCGAGTTCCACCACTTCGAGCAGCTGCGTGACCGGCTGACGGCCGTCGAGGCCGAGCCGACCGCGGCCATGGAGCCCTTCGCCCAGGCCCTCGACGACTTCCACCGCCAGACGGCGCCGTCCGACTGGCTGGAAGGCCTGGTCAAGGCGTACGTCGGCGACTCGATCGCCTCCGACTTCTACCGCGAGGTCGCGGCCCATCTGGACTCCGACACCCGCGCGCTCGTGCTCGCCGTCCTCGACGACACGGGCCACGGCAACTTCGCCGTCGAGAAGGTGCGCGCCGCCATCGAGGCCGATCCGCGCGTCGGCGGCCGTCTCGCGCTGTGGGCGCGGCGGCTGATGGGTGAGGCGCTCTCGCAGGCGCAGCGCGTCGTCGCGGACCGCGACGCGCTCTCCACGATGCTCGTCGGCGGTGTCGCGGACGGCTTCGACCTGGCGGCGGTGGGCGAGATGTTCTCCCGGATCACCAAGGCCCACACCAAGCGCATGGCGGCACTGGGTCTCGCGGCCTGACGTGTCGGACGTCACCGCTTCTCGGGCGGCCGGCCCGATCCGGCCGCCCGCCCCCGTTCCCTCAGAGAGGGAAAGCGCGACGAAGCCTGCGTCCTGACGGCCGGATCAGCAGCGAGAGCAGCACGGCCGCGATCATCACGGCGCCGACGAGCGTGGCCGGCAGATGGCCGGGGCCGAGCGCGGAATGCGTCACATACGCGCCGAAGAGGGCGCCGAGCGGACCCGAGGCGAAGACCACGCGGCGGGCCGGAAGACGGTCGGACAGATGGCGGTCGGCGGCCCACGCGAGGGCGAGTCCGAGCAGAACCGAACCGAGCGCTTCCATCAACACTGCTGATCACCTCGCGGACGTCGGTAAGGGCTACGCGGTCGTAGCCCGTCCTACCCGGCGACCATGCGGGACAACCCTCCGCGAGGGGCTGATGAGCAGGCAGTGAGAAGGGCCCGGCGGGAATCCCGCCGGGCCCTTCTCACTCGTCCTGCCGGTGGACGGCGACGCTCTAGAGCGCGCCGAACCCCACCCGCCGTGCCGCCGGTTCGCCGATCTCGACGTAGGCGATACGGTCGGCCGGCACCAGGACCTTGCGACCCTTGTCGTCCGAGAGGCTGAGCAGCTGCGCCTTGCCGGCCAGCGCGTCTCCCACGGCGCGCTCGACGTCCTCGGCGGACTGCCCGCTCTCCAGAACGATCTCCCGGGGCGCGTGCTGCACGCCGATCTTGACCTCCACGGCTATGTCCCTCCGAACGGTCAGTGAGGTGCGCGGTCAGCCGCGCCGTACGCAGCACACACTAGCCCGGCGAGCGGACCGGGCAGACGCCGTCGGTGAACGCCAGGAGCGAACACCCTCCGTCCGTCCGCCGGTGGCTCCGCGCTCAGTGCTGCTCCGCGCCGTGCAGCGGGAATCCCGCGATGCCGCGCCAGGCCAGCGAGGTCAGCAGCTGCACTGCCGTGTCCCGCGGGATGTCGGACGCGCTGGCGAGCCAGTACCGGGCCACGACCTGTGAGACACCGCCGAGGCCGACGGCGAGCAGCATCGACTCGTCCTTCGACAGGCCGGTGTCCTCGGCGATCACGTCCGAGATGGCCTCGGCGCACTGGAGCGAGACGCGCTCGACGCGCTCCCGCACCGCGGGCTCGTTGGTCAGGTCCGACTCGAAGACCAGCCGGAAGGCGCCGCCCTCGTCCTCGACGTAGGCGAAGTAGGCGTCCATGGTGGCCGCCACGCGCTGCTTGTTGTCCGACGTCGACGCGAGCGCCGTACGGACCGCGAGCAGCAGCGATTCGCAGTGCTGGTCGAGCAGCGCGAGATAGAGCTCGAGCTTGCCCGGGAAGTGCTGGTAGAGCACGGGCTTGCTGACGCCCGCCCGCTCGGCGATGTCGTCCATGGCGGCCGCGTGGTAGCCCTGGGCGACGAAAACCTCCTGGGCGGCGCCCAGGAGCTGGTTCCTGCGGGCTCGGCGTGGCAGACGCGTGCCTCGCGGGCGCGCCGCCTCTGTCTGCTCGATGGCTGTCACGCCGCCTCCCAAAATCGTTCCGTGCGCGCTGTGCGCCGCGCCGCCATCGTACTTTTGGGTAACCCGGCTGTGCGTGCTGCGGACGCAGAATTTCACGGACCGGACAGTCGCGGTAGCTCCCTATTCGGGGGCAAAGAGGTCACCTCACCGGTAGTCGTCCTCGTCGAGGTGGACGACACGGGCCTGTTCCGCCGCATCGGCCTCGTTCACCTCCTCCACCGGGCCCACCCCGGGGCGCGGCAGTGGATCATCGGTGTCATCCGGGTTCACCGGCGTGTACTGCTCCGCGGCGTCGGCCTCGGGGACCTCCTCGTCCAGTTCCGGAACCTCGTCGTCTCCGAACGTTTCCGGTTCGGTCGGGTCGTCGGACATGGGGCACCGCTTTCCCTGGAGAGGTGCTTTCCTACGAGCCTAGGAGCTACTTCTGGGCAGCGCTATGCGGTGTGTGACGCCGAACACATGAACCACGGTGTGATCGTCTCGTAACATTGCCCGCATGTCTTCGACCGAGCTTCCGGGCGTTCAGGCCGTCGCAGCCGCGGCGGACCCCAAGGTCGCGGCCGTGCGGGTGGCGGACGGGGAGAAACTCCGCTCCGTCTCCCTGCCCGGGCTCACCCTCACCGTGAGATCCCGGCCGCCGGCGCGCACCGGGCTGCCGCCTGCCCTGTACGTGCACGGGCTGGGCGGCTCCTCGCAGAATTGGTCGGGCCTGATGCCGCTGCTCGAGGACGTCGTGGACGGCGAGGCGCTCGACCTGCCCGGCTTCGGGGACTCACCGCCGCCGGACGACGGCAACTACTCGGTGACCGGACATGCCCGCGCGGTCATCCGCCACCTCGACGCCTCCGGCCGGGGCCCGGTGCACCTCATCGGCAATTCACTCGGCGGAGCGGTCTCCACCCGCGTCGCGGCCGTGCGCCCCGACCTTGTGCGCACCCTCACACTCGTCTCGCCCGCGCTGCCCGAACTGCGGGTGCAGCGGTCGGCGGTGCCCACCGCCCTGCTCGCGCTGCCGGGCGTGGCGGCGCTGTTCAGGCGCCTGTCGAAGGACTGGACGGCCGAACAGCGCACCAGGGGTGTGATGGCGCTCTGCTACGGAGACCCCACCCGCGTCTCCGACGAAGCGCTGCACAACGCGGTGGAGGAGATGGAGCGTCGCGTACAACTGCCCTACTTCTGGGACGCGATGGCCCGCTCGGCGCGCGGTATCGTCGACGCCTACACGCTCGGCGGCCAGCACGGACTGTGGCGGCAGGCGGAGCGGGTCCTCGCGCCGACCCTTCTGGTGTACGGCGGACGGGATCAGCTCGTGTCCTACCGGATGGCCCGCAGGGCGGCCGCGGCGTTCCGCGACTCCCGGCTGCTGACTCTGCCGGACGCGGGACACGTTGCCATGATGGAGTACCCGCAGACGGTCGCCCAGGCCGTTCGGGAACTGCTCGACGACTGCGGTAGGAGCTGATCCGGGGCCGTGGGACGACACAGCCGTAAGGGCCCCGCACCCAAGGGCTCAGGTCCGGACCGGGGGTCCGGCACATACGACAGCGGTGCTTACGACACCGGCGAACTGGAGCCCGTGCCATCGGGTCCCGGCAGCGGACGGCGCAGACGAGGTCTGACCGGCACCGAGCACGCGCCCGCGGGCCGCGGGCCGGCGCAGACGCGCGGCGGCCACCCCGAACAGCGTGAGGCCGGCGGCGGCTGGGGCGGTCCGTCGGACTACGGCAACCGGCAGGACGCTTCCGGCGCGCAGCGCTCGCAGCCCTCTCCGCGTACGGCGACGGCCGCCCGCATTCCCGGGCCGCGCCGTGACTTCGTCGAGGCCTTCGACGAGCCGCAGCACGACGGACGTCAGGACGCCTACGCCTCCGTCACCACCTGGGGCGACGCGTACGACCAGGACACCGGGGCGGAACCGGCGGATGCCGGGACCCCCGACGAGGAGCGGCCCAAGGGCGGCAAGGGGCGCACCTTCACCGGGATCGCGGCGGCCGCGGTGACCACGGTGCTCGCCGTGGTGGTGGCCGGCCAGGTCGCCTCCGACGGGTCCGACAAGGCCGACGCCGCCGCCTCCGGCGAGCAGCGGGACAGCGACGGCCCGGCCTCGCGCTCGCAGAACCGACAGGTGCCGCCGCCCGCCGAACAGGCGAAGCCGGCTGCGCCCGTGACGTACGCGCAGTTGATGGCCACGCAGTTCCAGATGGACCCGAAGCTCACCGCCGACGGCTCGTTCGAGGCGGTCCCGGGACTTCAGAAGGCGCCCGGCAAGGGCCGCAAGATCCGCTATCGGGTGGACATCGAGAAGGGACTCGGCCTGGACGGCGCGCTGTTCGCCGGCGCGGTGCAGCGGACCCTGAACGACAAGCGGAGCTGGGCGCACGGCGGCGCGATGACCTTCGAGCGGATCTCGTCCGGCAAGCCGGAGTTCGTCATCACCCTCGCGAGCCCCGGCACCACCGATGTCTGGTGCGCCAAGTCGGATCTGGACACCTCGGTCGACAACGTCAGCTGCGACTCGGCCTCGACCGAGCGCGTGATGATCAATGCCTACCGGTGGGCGCAGGGCTCGTCGACGTACGGCGCGAAGGCGATGTTCCCCTATCGCCAGATGCTCATCAATCACGAGGTCGGACACCGCCTCGGACACGGCCATGTGAACTGCCGGACCGCCGGAGAGCTCGCGCCGGTGATGCAGCAGCAGACCAAGTCGCTGAACGTCGACGGGGTCAAGTGCCGGCCCAACCCCTGGGTGCATCCCGGCGGTTGAGGGCGCGGGCGGCAGTGGCCCGCCCGGCGACCCGCGGTGAGAGCTGGCCGCAGCCTGACTCTCCGTGACGGAAAGCCCTTGTAGCGCGACGGAACGCTACCAGGGTGTGAAAGTTACGTGTATTCACCCCTTCCAGTGGCGGGGGGGGCGCCCCGCCCCGGCCGCCCCCCCCCCACCCCGATCCCAAGGAGCGCCGGGGGGAGGGCGGACACACCCCGCCCCCCCCCCCCGGCCGGGG